>DASVPW010000162.1:0-98595 GCA_036389455.1 Beijerinckiaceae bacterium | reverse complement strand
CTGCGCGCCGTAGCCGACGCCGGCAAGCTCGGCATCGGCGTCGATTCGAACCAGAACATGCTCCACCCGGGCAAGGTCCTGACCTCGATGGTCAAGCGCGTCGACACCGCGACCCGCACCGCCTTCGCGCAAGGCCGCGACCAGGACTGGGGCAGCCACCGCTCCCTCGGCCTGAAAGAGGGCGGCGTCGCCTGGGCCGACGACGAGCACAACAAGTCCCTCATCACCGCCGAGATGCGCACCGCCGTCGAGACCGCCTCCGCCGACATCAAGGAGGGGAAGATCCAGGTGCACGACTACATGGCGGACGGGAAGTGCCCTCTCTAAGGCACGTCATCCCGGGCGAGCGGAGCGAGACCCGGGATCGCGTGGGGGTTAGCGCCCTCTGTGGCCTGAGATCCCGGATCGCGGCTCCGCCGCGTCCGGGATGACGGCGTTTGATGAGGTCGCCGCCCCGACCCACTCGCGCCAGATCGTCAAGAGCGCCGCCATGACGACCGGCCCGAGGAAGAGGCCGACGAGGCCGAAGGTCTCGAGGCCGCCGGCGATGCCGACGAGCGCCCACAGGAACGGCATCCGGGCCGCCCCGCCGATGAGCCCCGGCTGGACGAAGTTGTCGCCGATCAGCATCACGACGGCGCCCCAGCCGAAGACGAGCGCCGCCGTAAGCCCGCTCCCGCCCTCGACCAGGAGCACGAGGGACGCGGCCGTGAACGCGAACCAGGCGCCGAGCGGCAGCATCGCGAAGGCGGCGGTCAGGATCGCGAACAGCACCGCGTGCGGCACGCCGGCGACGACGTAGCCCGCCCCGATGAGGATGCCTTCGCCGACCGCGACCACCACGGTCCCGTTCACGACGCCGCGCACGGCGACGACCATCTTCTCGGCGAGCCGCTCGCCCGGGCCGCCGAGCCAGCGGTCGGCGAGCGCGAGGACGCGCGCCGCGATCCTCTCGCCGTCGCGCAGGATGAGGAACAGGGCCATGAAGGTGAGGAGGGCAAGGAACAGGCGGTAGAGGAGCTGGCCGCCGAAGCTCCTCGACCACTCCGTCAGGCTGCTCGCGTCGAAACCGCCGAAGAGGTCGCCGGCGGCCTTCGGGTCGGCGAGGTTCGTGCGCCACCACTGGTCCAGGAACTGCCCGAGAAGCGGCACTCGCGTCAGCCATTCGGGCACCGGCACGCCGCTCTCCCGTGCCTGCCCGGCCCATTGCAGGATCGCCTGCGCCTCGCGCCCGATCTCGACGAGGGCGAGGACGACCGGAAAGGCGAGCACGAGGGCGGTCAGCACCGTGAACAGCAGGGGCGCGAGGACGCCCCTCCTCCCGGGCACGCGGGCGGAAAAGCGCTCGTACAGCGGCCAGGCCGCGACCGCGATGACGACCGCCCAGGCGAGCGCCACGACGTAGGAGCGGGCGACCCAGAGGGCGATGAGGACGAGCGCCGCCGCAAAGACGAGCCGCACGATCCGCCGCGCGCCGGCGTCCGGCGCCGGCAGGTTCCCCTCCGGCGGCGCGGGCGCGAGCGGTCGAATGCGCGGGTCCATGGCGGCTCTTTGGGGCTATCCTCCGGTGTGAGAACGCGCCAACCGCGGAAATCGCTGCAACCTCGGCCGGAAGGGCCCGGCCGCGCGCCGGTGACGAATCCGCCGTGGCCGCGTCGCCGCGTCTGGACCCCCGCCGGGTTTGCGCCGATCATGGCGGCGAGGCTTGGGCCCGATCCATGATCCGATTCCTGCTTCCGCTCCGGTTCGTCATGCTCGCGGCGTCGCTCGGGGCGGCGGTCGGGGCGCTCGTCATGTTTTGGCTCGGCGCGTCGAAGACCGTCGAGGCGGTGCGGGCCGCGCTCGGCCATGACGCGGTAAAGTCGGCGATCGGGTCGGTGATGGGCGCGACCGACGCGTTCCTGTTCGGCGTCGTGCTCGTGATCTTCGCTTACGCGATCGCCTTCGGCTTCGTCGTGGAGCTGCCGCCGGACGACCGCGGGCGCCTGCCCGCCTGGATGCGGGTCGAGGGCGTCGCCGGCCTCAAGCGCATCCTGGTCGAGGTGATCCTCGTCTACCTGATCGTGGACTTCGCGACCGACGTCGCCGAGGCCGAGAGCCACCTCGACTGGCACACCCTCGTGATGCCGGCCTCGATCCTTCTCATCGCCGGGGCGCTGCGCCTCATGTCCCACGGACCGCCGGGACCGGCGCCCTCGGAGCCGGATCGCGCATCCCCTGAGGCTTGCCTTCGCGGCGAAACCCCGTAAGCGGGCTTCCCCTGAAGCTTTGTCGATCCGGACCATGCCGCTGCGCGTCGCCATCATCCCGGTCACGCCGTTCGGGCAGAACTGCTCGCTCCTGTGGGACGACGCGACGAACCGCGCCGCCGTCGTCGATCCCGGCGGCGACCTCCCGCGCATCCTCGAGGCGATCGAGAAGACCGCCGTCACGCCGGAAAAGATCCTCCTGACCCACGGCCACATCGACCATGCCGGCGGGGCGGCCGAGCTGAAGGTGCGCCTCGGCGTGCCGGTCGAAGGCCCGCACCGCGCCGACAAGTTCATGCTCGAACGTCTCGCCGAGACCGGGCGCGGCTACGGCATGGCGGCGCGCCCGGTCGTGCCGGACCGCTGGCTCGAGGAGGGCGACGAGGTCGCGGTCGGCGGCCTCGCCTTCGACGTGCTGCACTGCCCCGGTCACTCCCCCGGCAGCGTCGTCTTCGTGCTGCGCGGCGAGCCCTTCGCGATCGTCGGCGACGTGCTGTTCCGCGGCTCCGTCGGGCGCACGGACCTGCCCGGCGGCGACCCAGCGGCGCTGATCCGCTCGATCAAGGAGAAGCTCCTGCCGCTCGGCGACGACATCGCTTTTCTGTGCGGCCACGGGCCGATGAGCACCTTCGGCGAGGAGCGGGAGACGAACCCGTTCCTGCGCTGACGAAAGATTTTTCTCGACGCGGCGCCTCGCCCGTTCTTTGATCCTCGCAACGACAATTCGAGGGGAGGATCCATGCCCACGCTCACGCGCCGTTCGCTCATGCTCGCCGGGGCGACGCTGCCGTTCGCGGCGCGGGCGCAGGGGTGGCCGTCGGGGATCATCCGCATCATCGTGCCGTTCCCGCCTGGCGGCTCGGTCGACGCCATCGCCCGGATGGTGCAGCCGGGGCTGCAGCAGCGCCTCGGGGCGACGGTGATCGTCGAGAACCGGCCCGGCAGCTCGGGCTCGATCGGCGCCGCCGCCGTCGCGAAGGCCGCGCCCGACGGCAACACCTGGCTCTTCGTGTTCGACACCCACGCCGTCAACCCGGCCCTGATCCCGAACCTGCCCTACGACAGCCAGAAGGACCTCGACCCGGTCCTCCTGATCGGCACGGCGCCGAACGTGCTCGCGACCCACCCCTCGCGGCCCTACAGGTCGCTCGCCGAGGTGATCGAGGCGGCGCGGGCGCGCCCGCGCACGGTCAACTTCGCGACGGTCGGGGCCGGCAGCCTCGGCCACCTCACCATGGTGCTCCTGTCGAAGCGCGCCGGGGTCGAGCTCGTGCACGTGCCCTACCGCGGCGGCGGGCCCGCCATCAACGACGCCATCGCCGGCCACGTCGACCTCATCATCGCGAGCGTCGCGCTCCTCAATCCGCACCTCCAGGCCGGGACGCTGCGCGGCCTCGTCCAGACCGGCTTGAAGCGCCAGGCGAGTCTTTCGGACCTGCCGACCGCCGACGAAAGCGGCTTCAAGGATTTCCAGTCGCTCGCCTGGTGGGGCGTCTACGGCCCCGCCGGCACGCCGAAGCCGGTCGCCGAGCGCTTCGGGGCCGAGCTCACGGCGGTGCTCAAGGACGAGCGCGTGCAAAGGCAGCTCGTCGAGACGCAGCAGATCACGCCGACCCTCGGCGGGCCGGAGGAGCTCAGAAAATTCTTCGACGAGCAGGCCCGCACCTGGGGCGCGGTCGTGCGCGAGAACGGGATCAAGAGCGACACGTAACGCGGAGCGCGACCGGGTGAGGGTTCGGCGGCTGGAGCGGAGCCCCGCAATGTCGTCTTCTGCGGAGGGAGCGGTCCCTCACCCCTCTCCCACTTTCGGGAGACGGGTTCGCGCCTTCACCCCCGCCGCAGCTCCTCGCGCACGAGGTGGGCGCCTTGGCTCAGCGCCGCGAGCTTGCCGTAGGCGACGTCGCGGTTCATCGGCGCCATGCCGCAGTTGGTGCAAGGGTAGAGCTTCTCGGGGGCGACGTACTTCAGGGCCGCCCGGATCGTCTCGGCGACCTCTTCCGGCGTCTCGATCATGTTCGAGGCGACGTCGATCGCGCCGACGAGCACGTCCTTGCCCTCCAAGAGCCGGATCAGCTCGATCGGCACGTGCGAGTTGCGGCACTCGAGGGACACCTGGTCGATGGTGCTCTTGGCGATGAGCGGGAAGGTCTCCTCGTACTGCCGCCATTCGGAGCCGAGCGTCTCCTTCCAGTCGATGTTGGCCTTGATGCCGTAGCCGTAGCAGATGTGGACGGCGGTGCGGCACTTGAGGCCGGCGCGGGCGGCTTCGAGCGCCGCGATGCCCCAGTCGGCGACCTCGCGCATGTAGACGTTGAAGGCGGGCTCGTCGAACTGCACCACGTCGACGCCGATGCCCTCGAGCTCGCGCGCCTCCTCGTTGAGCGCCGCCGCGAAGGCGAAGGCGAGATCGCGGCGGTCGCGGTAGTGCTCGTCGGCGATGGTGTCGACGATGGTCATGGGCCCCGGCAGGGTGAACTTGAGCTTGCGGCTCGCGTGCGCCCGCGCGGCGCGGGCCTCCGCAGCGTGCACCGGGCCCTTGCGACGGATCGCCCCGACGACGGTCGGCACCTCGGCCTTGTAGCGGTCGGCCCTGATGCCGATGACCGTGCGCTTGCCGAAGTCGATGCCGTCGAGGTTCGCCAAAAAGCCGTGCACGAAGTGGACGCGGGCCTGCTCGCCGTCGCTGACGATATCGAGGCCGGCGTCCTCCTGCAGCTTCACCGCGAGCACGGTCGCGTCGAGCTTCGCCTGCTCGAGATCGGGGCCGGAAAGCTTCCACGGCGCCCACAGCCGCTCGGGCTCGGCGAGCCAGCTCGGCTTCGGCAGGCTGCCGGCAAGCGTCGTCTGAAGCATGGTGGTCCTCCCCCCTCGTCGCCCCGCGAGGAGAGGGCGGGCGGCCGGCTCAAGTCAAGCGTGTGTTCGGGTCATGGGACCCCGGAGCCCCTTGCGTCAGCCGTTGAAGATCGCGTTGAGGGTCAGCCCGAAGCTCCCGATCAGCGTCAGGGCATAGACGGCGAAGAGGATGCGCTGGAGCATCATGGGACGGGACCCGCAGGGAATTGCCCGGAGGCGGTCCATCCGCGCTCTCCGGGCTTTCGGGCGGCCCCGGCAAGGCCGGACTTGGCCGTCAATGCCGCGACTCGCGGCATGGTTCCGGGCCGGCCAGCTTGGCCTTGCGCGCGTTCGACGCTCCCGGGGTGTGTTCTCGCTGCACTAGGCCCTGATCCGCGCGGCCCTTACCCAGCCGGGATGTCATCCGAATCGAAGCTTGTCCGAAAGTCCATGATCTCCCGCCGCCTCTTCCTCACGGCGCTTGCCGGGGCGCCGCTCGCCGCCTGTAACACGACCCAGATGGCGAGCCTGCCGGCCGACCACGACCTCGCCGGCTGGTACGTCGGCCAGATGGATGACCAGCCGTTCCCGATCCCGTTGGTCGACCGCAGCCGGATGAAGCCCGAGCACCGGCGCCAGAGCGTGTCGTACAACGGCCCCGAGCGCCCCGGCACCATCGTGGTCGATATCGACCAGCGCTTCCTCTACCTCGTCCAGGGCAACGGCACGGCCCTGCGCTACGCCGTCGGAGTCGGCCGCCAGGGCTTCTCCTGGAAGGGCGTGGCTTACGTCGGCCGCAAGGGCGTGTGGCCGAACTGGAGCCCCACCACCACCATGGTGAAGCTGAAGCCCGACCTCCCGCGCCACCGCCAGCCCGGCCTCGACAACCCGCTCGGCGCCCGCGCCCTCTACCTCTACCAGGGCAACCGCGACATCCTCTTCCGCATCCACGGCACGAACGAGCCGTGGAGCATCGGCGAGCAGGTTTCCTCGGGCTGCATCCGCATGCTGAACGAGGACGTGGCCGACCTCTACAACCGCGTCGACGTCGGGACGACGGTTCTCGTCAAGCGCAACGGCCGCTACCGGGTCTGACCCCGCCCGGCGGCCAGCCGATCTGGCGGCCGGCGCGGCGCGTCCGGTCGGTCGCGGCGTGCTTCGCGGGCCGCACCCATGCGGGGACAGCAAGTCTCTTCCAGATTGAAAGCCCGCGCATGCGCCTGCCGCAGGGTTTGACCGCGCGCCTTCCTTGAGTGATTCGGCGTGGCGGACGGTTTGTGCCAAGATCGCGGCGTCTCGCGCAAGGAAACGCCAGCGTCCGAGTTCGATGTCCGACGAGAGCGCCGAAGAGTACCGGAGGCATGCCGCCGAATGCCGCGCCAAGGCGGACGCGGCGAGCGGCCCGTTCCGGGTCGATTGGCTCATTCTCGCGGAATTGTGGGACACGCATGCGTCAATGATCGACAGGTCCGAAAATCCCGGCGACAGCCTTCCACCGCCCGCGCCGGCCAAGGGCAAGGCGCAGACAGAGGCCGAGGCGGTCGGGAGCGCAACGCCGGCACCGGCCGAGAGCGAGGCACGGAGAGAGGACGCGGCGGTCCGGAGCGATGCGCCCGCAGCCGAGGGCAAGGCGCAGACAGGCACCGAGGCGGTCGGGAGCGCAACGCCGGCACCGGCCGGGAGCGAGGCCCAGAGAGAGGATGTGGCGGTCAGGAACGAACCGCCCGTGGTCGGGAGAGAAACGCAGACAAGGACCGAGGCGGCCCGAAGCGCAACGTCCGCTGCGGTCGAGGCACAGAGAAAGGACGCGGCAGCCCGGAGCGATGTGCCCGCGGCCGACGCCGTCCGGGCGGAGAGCCGAGGCAGCCGCCTGCCGGCCAAGCTGACCGCGGTCGCGGCAATTGTGCTTCTCGCGCTTCTGCTGTCGCCGGCCTGGGAAGGGGATCGTGGGACACCACGCCCGGTGGGCGACCCGCCCCCAGGCCGGGTCGAGAAGGCGGAACCGGCTGCGCCGGCAGTCAACCCGCCGTCATCGCCGGTTGCCATCCCGTCTTCGGAGAAGGCGCAACCGGCCGCGCCGGCGAGGGTCGACCCGTCCCGTCCGCAGTCGCCGTCCGCCGGCCCGTCTCCGGGCCGGCTCGAGAAGGCGGAACCGGCCGCGCCGGCGAGGGTCGACCCGTCCCGTCCGCCGTCGCCAACCGCCGGCCCGTCTCCGGGCCGTGTCGAGAAGGCGGAGCCGGCCGCGCCGGCGAGTGACCCGTCCCGTCCGCCGTCGCCGGCCGCCGGCCCGTCTCCAGGCCGTGTCGAGAAGGCGGAGCCGGCCACGCCGGCGGGTGACCCGTCCCGTCCGCCGTCGTCGACCGCCGGCCCGTCTCCGGGGCGTGTCGAGAAGGCGGAGCCGGCCGCGCCGGCGAGTGACCCGTCCCGTCCACCGGTGCCGGCCGCCGGCCTTGATCCTCCCGTGCGCCCTCCCGCCTTGGGCCGGCGGGCGACGCGCGAAGTCCCGGGGGACGCCGTTCGTTCGTCCGGCGACGGGGTGCCCTCGACCGGAGCGGCCCCCCGCCGCCCGGCCGTCGAGGCGCCCCTGCCGGGCAAGCTCGCGGCGAGACCGCATTCCGACCCGGGTTCCGAGCGCAAGCCGGCCCCCCGTCCGGACGCGCTCGTCGGCACCTGGTGGCCGAACGCCTGTCCGGCGCCGGATCGGCGAGACCGCGCCGTTCCGCTCGTCCTCGATGCCCATGGCTCGCGGGCCGGGAAGGCCAGCTGCGTTTTCGACCGGAAAACGGCCCGCGCGGGCTCCTGGGACGTGGCGATGCGGTGCACGAAGGACGGCGCGTCGTGGACCTCGAGCGTCCGGCTCAAGCTGGCGGGCGACCGTCTCACGGCAACGAGCGAGGGGAAAACCCACGTCTTCGCGCGCTGCGCCCGACCTCCCCGTGTCGGCGGCCATCGGGAGGCTGGCGCAACGGTCGAACCCTGATAAGCTGGGCGCCTGTAACGGTTCAGTAACCGGTCGGAGATCTGGGCGTGGCCGACGCGAGTAGGGGTGAGGGTCGCTCGGACGCCTCCTCGGAGCAGCAGGACTGGAATCGTGCGGCAAGGACGCCGCGGGACGCCGGCCGGCAGGGCCGCGGCGACCCGGCGGTCGTGCTCGGGCTCGCCCGGAGGGCGGCGCTCGCCAGCCGGCGGACCCAGGAGCGCGCGGGCGAGCTGATCGCGGCATTGCAGGCCGAGGCCCAGCAGGGCGCCAAGGAGCTGAGGGCGGCGAAAGCCCGCGTTGAGGCCGCGGAGGCGCGGGCCGCGAGCGCGGAGCGCCGGGCTGACGCGGCGGAAGCCCAGGTCCAGGAGCTCGAGCAGTGGCTGAGGCGCATCGACGACCTCGTGATGGCGGAGTTCGCCTATTTCGAGGGGCCGGGCTCGCCCGAGCTGAGCATGGGCCCGGCCGAGATCGAAGCCCTGCTTCCGCGGCAGGGCGCCCCCCATGCGCCGGGCGAGCCGCCGGACGCGAGCCGGAGCGCCGTGCCGGGCGAGGCGGCTCGTGCGGGCGGCGCGGCCCAGGAGGCGCCGGAGCCGGGCGGCCGGGCGGCCTTGTCAGGCGTCGGATCCGCCCTGGTGCGGCTGAGGCGGACCTTGTCTCCGCCGGGCTCCTGAGGGGACGGGCCCGGGGTGACTCTTCCTAGGAACGACGATACCATTTTGGCGCAGCTTGCTCTGGAACGGAGTCGAGAAGCGGCTTGCGTGAGGCGGGGCCACGAATGAGCGAGAGAGAACCTTTGCGGCCACTGGAGCAGCTCGAGGCCTTCCGCCGCAGCATCGCGCCGCCCGACGCGGCGGGAAGCGCCGGCGGGGGGCAAAAGCGCGAGCGGGATGTCGGATGGGCCCTCACGCGGCTGCGCGAGGCGGCCGAGGCCGCGCGTCAGACCGAGCAGCGGAACCAGGAGCTGCAGGAGCGCAAGGACGCCTTGGCGAGCCGGGTCGAGGAGGAGCTCGACCTCGCGTCGGCGCGGATCAGATCCGCCGAAGCCCGGGCCCAGGCCGCCGAGATCCGCGCCGCCCATGCCGAGGCCCGGATCGCCGAGCTGCAGCAGTGGCTCGACCGCATCCACGACCTGATCCTCGAGGAGTTCCCCTTGGGCTTGGCGGTGGACGGTCAGCCGGAGAGCAAGACCCCGGTCATCCAGATCGCGACGCACCGTCAGTCCTGAGGCGCGGCGGCCCGCTCCTGCGCGGGGGCTCTCAGGCGCGTGCGATGTCTTCGGCCAGGAGGGTCAGGATCCCGGTCAGGCTCGGGACGTCGTCCTGGGCGCAGGAGCATCCGGTCCGGATCGCGGTCCCGTCCGCCGAGATCGAGGCGAGCGCGATCGAGCGCAGCTTGCCCTGGCGAGCGAGGGTGAGCTGGCTTTCGAGCGCCGTGATCACGGCGGCGACGCCGGCATCGGCGCCCGTTTTCCCGACGGGTTTCGGAAAGCTGAGCACGTTGCCCCGGTCGGCTTGCATGCATGGCCCGTCGGTCAGGTGTGAATCGGGAAGCGTGGCGGTCGCACTGCGAGTTAAGGACAACATGGTAAATCGACCGTTAAGGCGGTCCGGCGCAAGCGTTCCGGCGGGCGCCGCTCGCGAATCGGTGTCAGCGCAGGGAATGCATCTGCGCGCCGGACAGCCGGCGCGCGGGAGCGATCAGAGCGTGTCCCGCTTGACGGCGCCCTCGCTCTCACCCTCGCCCTCGTCCTCGGCTTCGGGGACGCCCGGGCGCAGCTTCTTGATCTTCAGGAATTCCCGGTGGATCTCGACGCGGGACCTGCGCGCCATTTCCAGGGCGCCCTGGGCGATCGCCCGCTCGGACTTCTCTCGCTGCAGCTCTTCGGTCAGCGCCGCGTTGCGGGCGTCGAGGGCCTGACGCTCGGAATCGAATTCCCGAGTCAGCTGGTCGATCCGGTCGAGCAGCATCTGCGTGCGGTGCTCGGCCTTGGCGATCGCGGCATCCTTCGCCTCGAGCTCCTTCGACAGCGTCTCGCACCGGTCGGCGAGATCGGTGCCGTTCCGATGCGCTTCCTCCGATGCCGCCGACAGCCTGGCGACCTCGGCCTGCAAGGATTCGAGGCGGCGCTCGTAGCTGTTCTTCTGGACGAGGGCCTCCCGCGCGGTCCTTTCGGCCGACTTGAATTCCTCGCTCTTCTCGCGGAGCTGGTCCCGGGTGGAGCCCAGGAGCTTCTCGGTAACCGCGAGCCGCGAGGTCAGCCCCTGCATCTTCAGCTCGAGGTTCGCGGCGTTCGTCCGGGCCGTCGCGCGCTCGCTCTCGCCCAGCGCCTCCAGCCGGTGCCTGAGGCTCTGCTCCGCCTTCAGCTTCGCCTCGAGCTCGGTGATCTGCTGCCGGGCGGCCTCGAGCTCCCGCTCCAGGTCCCCGTGCGCGGACTCGACCGCGGCGAGCCGGTTCGTCTGCTCGGCGCTGCCGTTGCGCAAGGTCCGGTTATCGTGCTCCAGCATCTCGGCCGACTGCCGGGCCTCGGTGAGGTCCCGCTCGAGGCGGGCGGCGTTGGCCTCGTACGAGACGACCTCCTCCCGGAGCGCGGCGGTTTCCTCGGCGAGCGCGTCCGCCCGTTCCGCTTCCGCCTTCACCTGCCGCTCCAGGTTGGCGGCGACGATCTCCTTCTCCCTGAGGTCGCGGCGCAGCGCGCCGACCGCGGCCTCCTGCGCCTTCGCGAGCTCCCTGAGCTCCTGGTTCTGCGAGCCGAGCGACGCGATCTGGTCCTGGAGCTTCGCCTTCTCGGCGTTGGCGTGCCTGATCTGCTGGGCGAGCGACGCGTTCCCCTCGCGCTCCCGGACCAGCATCGCCTCCGTGTCGAGCAGCTTGGCCTTCAGCTGGGGATATTCGGCCGCGAACGAGGCGAGCGGATCGACGAGGGTCTCGAACTCGCTCTTCAGGCTCGCCACGTCGTCCAGGCGCTCGAGCATCTGGCTGATCCGGGCCCGGATCATCTCGTCCTGCATGCCGATCGCGCCGAGCGCGGACTTCGGATCTTCCTTCAGGGCGACGATCTGCCCGTCGCCGGCCTGCGGACCGGCCGCTTGCCGTCCATTCCCCCGCGGGTCCTGAGAATTTCTCGGCTGGGACCCCTTCAGCATGCTCCAAGGATTTGCCATTTGAACGCCGCCCGCTCTCTCTCGCAGCGCCCCCGTTCGAAAACCCCGCGGGAGACGCTGTTGTCCTCGCCATGAGCTTACCGGCGTGGAGTCGAACTTACCAGAGCGGATGACCGCGTTGGCGACAGCAAAAATAACAAGTGATGCTTTCTTGCCGAGAGCTTGCGGAATCGCCGAGGGTCGGGCAGCGACACGCCCGTCTGCGCCTGAAGGGTCGTCATGAGCCGAATGACCGCCGCGAACGGAACGATGCGGGCCGCGGTGCTGTCCGGGCCCGGGCAGGCGCGGGTCGAGGCGGTCGCGCGGCCAAAGCCCGGCCCGGGCCAGGTGCGGGTGCGGATCGAGGGCTGCGGGGTCTGTGCCTCGAACCTCACGCCGTGGGCCGGGCCGGAGTGGATGAAATTTCCGACCGATCCCGGGGCGCTCGGGCACGAGGGCTGGGGCACGGTCGATGCCGTCGGGGACGGGGTCGAGGGGCTCGAGCCAGGCCAGCGGGTCGCGGCGCTCTCTTACCATGCCTATGCCGAGTACGACCTCGCCGATGCGGACGCCGTCGTGCCGCTCCCGGAGGCCCTCGCCGGACAGCCGTTCCCGGGCGAGCCGCTCGGCTGCGCAATGAACATCTTTGCGCGCAGCGGGATCGAGGCGGGGCAGACCGTCGCGATCGTCGGCATCGGCTTTTTGGGCGCGATCCTGACCCGGCTCGCAACGGATGCCGGAGCGCGGGTGATCGCGGTGTCCCGGCGCCCGTTCTCCCTCGACGTCGCCCGCGCCTTCGGGGCCGCCGAGGCGATCCCGATGGACGACCACGCCGCCATCGTCGGACAGGTCAAGGAGCTGACCGGCGGCGCCTTCTGCGACCGGGTCATCGAGGCGGTCGGCAAGCAGTGGCCCCTCGACCTTGCCGGCGAGCTGACGGGCGAGCGCGGACGCCTGATCGTCGCCGGCTATCACCAGGACGGGCCGCGGCAGGTCAACATGTGGCTGTGGAACTGGCGCGGCCTCGACGTCATCAACGCCCACGAGCGCGACCCCAAGATCTACGTCCAGGGCATCCGCGCGGCGGTCCACGCCGTCGCGTCCGGTCGCCTCGACCCGCGCCCGCTCTACACCCACCGCTTCCCGCTGGAGCGCCTGGGCGACGCCCTCGACGCGACGCGCGACCGGCCGGACGGGTTCCTCAAGGCCCTGGTAACGGCTCGATGACCACCCGTCCCCGCGTCGGCTTCCTGGGCGTCGGCTGGATCGGCCGGCACCGCATGCAGGCGATCCTGGATACGAGTGCGGTCGAGGCCGTGGGCATCGCCGATCCCTCCCCCGAGACGGCCGAAGCCCAAAAACTCGCGCCGGAGGCGAAGCTCGTCGCCGGCCTCGACGAGCTCCTGGATTTGGGCCTGGACGGCGTCGTGATCGCGACGCCGAGCGCGTTGCACGCCGAGCAGTCGATCCGGGCGCTGACGCGGGGCGCGGCGGTGTTCTGCCAGAAGCCCCTCGGGCGCACCGCCGCCGAGGCCCGCGCCGTGGTGGACGCCGCGCGGGCGGCGGACCGGCTTCTTGCCGTCGACCTCTCGTACCGCTTCACGGAAGGAATGCGCCGTATCCGGGAGGCGGTGCGCGAGGGCGGGCTCGGGCGCGTCTACGCGGCCGATCTCGTCTTCCACAACGCCTACGGGCCGGACAAGCCCTGGTTCTACGACCCGGCCCTTTCGGGCGGCGGCTGCGTGATGGACCTCGGCGTCCACCTCGTCGACCTCGCCCTGTGGACGCTCGATTTCCCCGAGGTCGCGGGCGTCTCGGCGAAGCTGTTCGCGGGCGGCGCGCCGCTCGGACCGCATCCGGACAGGGTCGAGGATTACGCCGTCACGACGCTCGATCTCGCGACCGGGGCCGCGGTGCGGCTCGCCTGCTCCTGGCGCCTCCAGGCCGGCCGCGACGCGATCATCGAAGCCGCGTTCTACGGCACCGAGGGCGGGGCGGCGCTTCGCAATGTCGACGGCTCCTTCTACGACTTCACCGCGGAACGCTACCGCGGCACCGCGCGCGAGACCTTAAGCCAACCGCCGGACGCCTGGGGCGGGCGCGCGGCGGCGGACTGGGCCCGGCGCCTCGCCGCCGGCGAACGCTTCGACCCGGACGCCGAGCGGCTCGTCGCCGTGGCGCAAGTGCTCGACCGGATCTACGGACGCTGAGCGGGCCGAAGGCCGGGCCGCCGAAGCCTAGATCACGTTGCGCTCGAGGAGCGGGCGGTTCGCGGCGACGCGGCCGAAGGAGAGGTCCGAGAGGTCGAGGGTCGTGTAGCGCCCGTGCGCGATCAGCTCCGCGAGTCCGCGCCCGACGGCCGGCGACTGCTGCAGGCCGTGGCCCGAGAAGCCGTTGCAGAGATAAAAGTTTTCCAGGTCTCCGGCCGGCCCGACGATCGCGTTGTGGTCGAGGAGGTTCATGTCGTAGGGGCCGGCCCAGGCGCGGCCCGGCCGGACCGTCGCGAAGGCCGGCACCCGGTGCGCGAGCGCCGGCCAGACCCGCTCCTCGAAGAGCGCCCAGTCGGGCTCCTGCGTCGAGGGATCGTCGTCCCGCCAGTCGGGGTCGTCCTCGCCCGGACCCGGCGATATCCCGCCGATGAAGCCCTCGCCCTCGGGCCTGCACCACACGCCGGTCGTGTCGATGAGGAGGGGGGCGTCCGCGACCGGCTCCCGGCAGGCGAAGGCGAACACCGAGCGCCGCTTCGGGCGGACGGGCAGGTCGACGCCCGCCATGGCGGCGATGTCCCGCCCGCCCGCGCCGGCGCAGTTCACGACCGCGCCGCACGGGATGCGGGTCCCGTCCGCGAGCCCGACGGCCGCGACGCGCGCGCCGTCGCGCTCGAGCCCGGCGACGCGGCCCGTGCGGTATTCGGCTCCGAGCGCGCGCGCCTTGCGCCGGAAGGCCTGCAGCAGCCCCCAGCCGTCGAACCAGCCCTCGCCGGAGCGGCCCCACGTGCCGCAGGCAAGGTCGTCGGTGGCGAGCCACGGGAAGCGCGCCTTCAGGGCGGCGGGATCCATCAGCGCGATGTCGGCGCCTTCGGCGGCCTGCAGGGCCTGGTTCTCGGCCAGCACCGGCGCCCCGGCCTCCGTCGCGAGGTAGAGATAGCCGCCTTCGCGGAGCGAAACGTCGGGCCTGTCGCCGTCGACCGCGAGCGTCTCGCCGATCTCGCGCAGGAAGCGGATGCCGTGAAGCGAGATGCGGATGTTCACGGCGGTCGAGAACTGCTGCCGGATCGAGGCGGCGGAGAGCGCCGAGGCCGAGCGCCGGTAGGTCGGGTCCTTCTCGATGACGAGCACGTGCCCCCGGAAGGCCGGATCGGCCAGGAGATGGTAGGCGACGGAAGACCCCATCGCGGCGCCGCCGGCGATCACCACGTCGTAGGTGTCGGGCATCGTTCCTCGCTGTCGTGCCGGCGGCGCGAAGGGCTAAGTTCTGTCTTCGAGAGGGGAGAGGTTCAGCGACGGCGCCCGCACCATCAGGCACAGGATCGTGAACATGACCTGCGCGGCCGCGTGCGCCGTGTTGGCGGTGGCATCGTACTGCGGCGCGACCTCGACCACGTCGCCGGAGACGATGTCGAGACCGGCGAGCCCGCGCAGAAGCTCCAGCGCCTCCCGGGTCGTCAAGCCGCCGACCTCGGGCGTGCCGGTGCCGGGCGCGAAGGCCGGGTCGAGGCTGTCGACGTCGAAGGAGAGATAGGTCGGCCCCTCGCCCGCGACCCTTCTGGCGCGCTCGATCACGGCCGGGATGCCGAGATGCTCGATCTCCTCGGCATGGATCACGGTCATGCCAGAGTCGTAGGAGAACTCCCACAGGTACTCGGCGGCGCCGCGGATGCCGATCTGGACCGTGCGCTCGGGGTCGAGCACGCCTTCGAGGACCGCCTGGCGGAACGGGCCGCCATGATGGAACTTCGCGCCCTCGTACTCGCCCGAGGTGTCGCAGTGGGCGTCGACGTGGATCATGCCGAGCGGCCGGCCGCGGCCGAGCGCCTTGAGAATCGCCAGGCTGATCGAGTGGTCGCCGCCGACCGCGAGCGTGCGCACGCCCGCGGCGCGGATCTGGCCGAAATAGCTCTCGATGTCGGCGTGGCAGTGCTCGAGCGAGAAGCGGCTGTGCATCGGCACGTCGCCGACGTCCGCGACCCGGGCCTCGCTCGAGGGCACGCATTTGAGCACGTGCTCATAGGGGCCGATGCGCTCGACGTTGCGCACCGCACGGGGCCCGAGCCGGGCGCCGGCCCGGTTCGTGACGCCGAGGTCCATGGGCACGCCGACGAGCGCGATGTCGAGGTCCGAGAAGCTCTCGGCGGCAGCGTTGGGGCGGTAGGGCGCGGAGAGGAAGGTCGCCGGGTCCATGAACGGCCACTTGCGCCGGTCGCCCTGGAACTGCGTCAGCGACACCCGCTTGAACTCGGGATCGTAGAGCGCCCCGCCCTTGGCGTCGGCGTAGCGGCGGCGCAGCTCCTCGAGCTTGGCTGTGTCCATGGCGGGCCTCCTTGGACGAGGTCTAGCGCTTCGTTCCGCGGCCGTCATGGGCGGCGCGGGCGCTATCCCGCTTTCGTCATCGTCGGACGGCCACGCAAAACCCGGCAATGACGGGAGAAAAACCCGATGATGTCGTGGAAAAACACCGGTGATGTCGAAAGGACCCCGGCAATGACGAAGGAAGCCCGACGATGACGAGCTGGGCGGAGGCCCCGACGGCTGTGGCGAGGCTCCTCATGAAAGACGCCGTCCGGCGATTGACGCCGCGGATGCCTTTTGCTTCTCCCCGCCCATGCCGCCCGTCCTGCGCTCCTCCGGCGACCTCCTCGCCGACCGCCGCTTCGCCTACGCGCAGGGCGCGTACGACGCGGGCGACCACGCGGCGGCGGCGGAGCTTGCCCTTCAGGTGCTGGAGCTCGTCCCCGGCTTCGCCCCCGCGCACGCGCTCCTCGGGCGCGCGCGGGCGGCGCTCGGCGAGCGCGACGCCGCGGTCGCGGCGTTGCAAGCGGCGCTCGCGGCCGAGCCCGACGACGCCCTCGGCGTGCGCCTCGACCTCGCCCGCCTCGGCGCGCTCCCGCCCGAGGCCGCGATCGCGCCTTCTTACGTGCGGGCGCTCTTCGACGACTACGCGCCGCGCTTCGACAAGCACCTGATCCGGAACCTGAGCTACCGCGGCCCGGAGCTGATCGCGGCGGCCGTGCGCCGGGCCTGCTCGTCGGGCGGACGCCCGTTTCGCTTCCGCCGGGCTCTCGACCTCGGCTGCGGCACCGGGCTCGCGGCAAGGGCCTTCGAAGGCCGGTTCGAGACGATCGAGGGCGTCGACCTCTCGCCGGGGATGCTGGCGAAAGCCAGGAAGACGCACCTCTACGAGCGACTGCACGAGGGCGACCTCGTGGACTTCCTCGCCACATGCGAGGAGGCTTCCGCCGACCTCGTCGTCGCGGCCGACGTGTTCGTCTATCTCGCGTCGCTGGAGGAGGCGTTCCGGGCCGCGCGCCGGGTCCTGTCCCGCGACGGCCTCTTCGCCTTCAGCGTCCAGGCCCACGACGGAGAGGGCTTCGTCCTCGGCGAGGACGCCCGCTATTCCCACGGCGAGCCTTATCTGCGTGCGCTGGCGGCGCAGACCGGCTTTGCGGTCGCCCTCCTCGAGCCCGCCTCGACCCGCCAGGACCGGGGCGAGGACGTGCCGGGGCTCGTGGCGGTGCTGGGGACGGCGCGCCCCGTCAGAGCCGGCTCGCCCTGAAGGTGTCGCACTGCTGGACCTGGCCGCCCTTCATGCCGGTCATGAACCAGCGCACGCGCTGGGCCGAGGAGCCGTGGGTGAACGAGTCGGGCACGGCGTAGCCCTGGGACTGCTTCTGCAGGCGGTCGTCGCCGATGGCTTCCGCCGCCTTCATGGCCTGCTCGACGTCGCCCTCCTCCAGGGCCTTGTACTGCTGGTTCGAGTGGAAGGCCCAGACGCCCGCGAGACAATCGGCCATGAGCTCGACCCGCACCGAGAGCTGGTTCGACTGGACCTCGCCGACCTCGCGCTGGCGCTCCTGCACCCGCCGCAGGAGCCCGAGCTGGTTCTCGACGTGGTGGCCGACCTCGTGCGCGATCACGTAGGCGTAGGCGAAGTCGCCGCCGGCCCGGAAGCGGCGCTGCATCTCCTGGAAGAACGTGAGGTCGATGTAGACCGTCTGGTCGAGGGGGCAGTAGAACGGACCCATGGACGAGCGCGCGCCGCCGCAGCCGGAGCGCGTCGCCCCCGAGAACAGCACCATCTTGGGCGGCACGTACTGCTTGTTGACCTGCGCCGGCAGGACCACCTTCCACACATCCTCGGTGTTGCCGAGGATCTTCGCGGCAAAGCGCCCGGCCTGGTCGGACGGCTCGCCGGTGCGTCCCTGCGGCCGCTGCTGCGTCTCGCTCTGGGTGTAGCCGCCGCCCGTCATCTGCTCGGCGCCGCCGATCAGGATGCGCGGGTCGATGCCGAGCGCCCAGCCGGCGAGCGTCAGGATGATGATGCCGCCGATGCCGAGGCCGCCGCGCCCCATCGGGATGCCGAAGCCGCCGCCGCCTCCGCCGCCGCGCCGGTCGTCGATGTTGTCGGACGATCTGAAGTCTTCCCAGCGCATGGGGTCATCCTTCGGGGCGGATCGCGCCCCAGGCTACGCGGCAGCGGCGCCGCGGCCAAGCTCGGCCGGGACGCGTGCCTCAGTACAAGCGGGTTTGGCCCGATCGGTTCCGGCGCGCGGCGCGCCGGCGCACGCCTTCCGGCTCATGCGGCGTCCTTGCCGTCGAGCGCCCGGCGCAGAGCCCTGAGGTCGCGCCAGGCGAGCCGCTTCTGCAAGGGCGAGCGCAGGAGGTAGGCGGGGTGAAGGGTCGCGAGCGCCCGGATCTCGCGGGTGCCGGTGTGGTAGGGGAACCAGCGCCCGCGGGTCTTGAGGATCCCGTCCTTGACGCCGAGGAGCGCGCGCGCCGAGGCGCCGCCGACGCAGACCACGATGTCGGGGTCGACGAGCTCGATCTGGCGCTCGAGGAAGGGCTTGCAGGCCGCGACCTCCTGGGGCGTCGGATCGCGGTTGCCCGGCGGACGCCAGGGCACGACGTTGGCGATGTAGACCGCGCCCCGGTCGAGGCCGATCGCCTTCAGCATGCGGTCGAGGAGCTGCCCGGCGCGCCCGACGAAGGGTTTTCCCGTGCGGTCCTCGTCGGCGCCGGGCGCCTCGCCGACGATCATCACCCGCGCCTGCGGGCTGCCGTCGAAGAAGCACAGGTTCTTGGCGCTCTTCTTCAGGGCGCAGCCCTCGAAGCCGGCGAGCAGCGCCTCGAGCTCTTCGAGGGTCCGGGCGCCGCGGGCCCGCGAGCGGGCGTCGGCGGCGGCCTCGTCGGGGGAGGGGACGGCCTGCGGCGATGCGGGGCGGGGGGCCGGGGCGAGGCCGCGGGCGAAATCCCGGGCGGTCTCCTGGAGGGCGGCGGGACGGGGCGGGGCGGCGGCGCGGGGCCGCGCGGCGTCCGCGAAGCGGTCGTGCGGCGCCTCGTCGAGGGCGCAGTCGACGCCGCTCTCGGCGTAGAAATCGAGGAGCGACACGAGCGCGGCGCGGTCCGGGGAGAGGTCGCCCATGGCCAAGATGTAAGGGGCCCGTGACAGGCCGGCAATGCTGCGCCAAGCTGGGACGATGATGCGCGACGCTCCCGAACGATGATGCGCATCATCATGCCGGGCTCCGGACGATGATGCGTGTCGCTGGCCTTGCCGCCGCGGGCGGGACAGTTCATATGTGAACCATCTCGGATGAGGAGAGAGGCATGGAGCTTCCCGAACGGGAATCGATGGAGTTCGACGTCGTGGTCGTCGGCGCGGGCCCGGCGGGGCTCGCGACGGCGATCCGCCTCAAGCAGCTCGCGGCCGAGAAGGGCCGGGAGGTCTCGGTCGTGGTGGTCGAGAAGGGCTCGGAGGTCGGGGCCCACATCCTCTCGGGCGCCGTCATCGACCCGGTCGGCCTCGACCGGCTCGTGCCCGATTGGCGCGAGGATCCGGAGCGCCCCTTGAGGACCGAGGTCAGGGAGGACGAGTTCCTCTATCTCACCGCTTCCGGCGGCATCCGGATGCCGCAGTGGCCGATGCCGCGGCTGATGTCGAACCACGGCAACTTCATCGGCTCGCTCGGCAACGTCTGCCGCTTCCTCGCCGCAAGGGCCGAGGCCCTCGGCGTCGAGATCTATCCGGGGTTCGCCGCCGCCGAGGTGCTGGTCGACGGCGAGAGCCGGGTGGTCGGGGTCGCGACCGGCGACATGGGCATCGCCAAGGACGGATCCCTCAAAGACAGCTTCACCCGCGGCATGGAGCTGCGCGGGCGCTACACGGTCTTCGGCGAGGGCGCACGCGGCAACCTCGCAAAGCAGCTCATCCATCGCTTCGGGCTGAACGAGGGCCGCGACCACCAGAAGTACGGCATCGGCATCAAGGAGCTGTGGCAGGTCGCGCCCGAGAAGCACCGGCCCGGGCTCGTGCGGCACTCCATGGGCTGGCCCCTGCCGAACCGCGCCGGCGGCGGCTCCTGGCTCTACCACTTCGACGACAACCTCGTGTCGGTCGGCTTCGTGGTGCACCTGAATTACGAGAACCCGACCCTCTCCCCCTTCGACGAGTTCCAGCGCTTCAAGACCCACCCGAAGGTGCGCGGCGTCTTCGAGGGCGGAAAGCGCATCGGCTACGGGGCGCGGGCCATCATGGAGGGCGGCTGGCAGTCGGTGCCGAAGCTGACCTTCCCGGGCGGCTGCCTCGTCGGCGACACGGCGGGCTTCGTCAACGTGCCGCGGATCAAGGGCACCCACAACGCCGTGCTCTCCGGCATGCTCTGCGCCGAGCACGTCTTTAAGGCCCTCGAGGCGGGCCGCGCCAACGACGAGGTCTCCTCGTACGAGGAGGCCTGGCGCTCCTCCCTCGTCGGCCAGGACCTTTTTCGGGTCCGCAACGTCAAGCCCCTGTGGTCGCGCCTCGGCACGGCGATCGGCGTTGGCCTCGGCGGCCTCGACATGTGGACGAACGAGCTCTTCGGCTTCTCCCTCTTCGGCACGCTTGCCCACGGCAAGCCGGACCATGCGACGCTCAAGCCGATCTCGGAGGTCGAACCCATCGTCTACCCGAGGCCCGACGGGGTGCTCACCTTCGACCGCCTCTCATCGGTGTTCCTCTCGAACACCAACCACGAGGAGGACCAGCCGAGCCACCTCGTGCTCGCCGACCCGGCCGTGCCGATCCGCGAGAACCTGCCCCGCTTCGGCGAGCCCGCCCGCCTCTACTGCCCGGCCGGCGTCTACGAGGTCGTCTACGGCGACCCCGAGCGGCGCACAGACCCGAAGTTCGTCGTCAACGCCCAGAACTGCGTCCACTGCAAGACCTGCGACATCAAGGACCCGGCCCAGAACATCAACTGGGTCACCCCGGAGGGGGGAGGGGGGCCGAACTACGTCAATATGTGAGTCCCCTCCACGGCCGTCATCCTCGGGCGCGCGCAGCGCGACGACCGAGGACCCCCGTGGGCCAGAGGAAGACGGTCCACTGTCATTCCCGGCGGGCTGCGGAGCAGCCCGGGAAGGGAATCCAAGCGGCGCCGGGGCATGGATCCCCTTCCCTCGCCTTCGCTCCGCTTCGGCTCGCCGGGGATGACAGTGGAGAGTTGAAGGCGACTTCTGCTCCACGAGGTCCTCGGGTCGCGCTCCGCGCGCCCGAGGATGACGGCGTTGGGGCCGAGGATGACGAGGTGGGGAGAGGTTCCACGGCGCCATCCTTTCGCCTTGCGGTGCTGGTTGACAGCGTCCATTGTGCGCGCCGATTTGCGGGCCGGCCCTCGAGGGCGCCCGGCGCGACTCACCCTGGAGCCGAACCTCGTGCCTCTTTCGACGAAGAGCCTTCTCGCCCGCGCCTTTAGCGCCCGCGCCCTGCCGGCGCTCCTGGTGTCCGCGGCCTGCGCCGTCGCCTCGCCCGCGGCCGCGGCCCGGAGCCTCTCGCCCCGCGCGCCGGCGCCGGCGCCGTTCGAGCGCGCCTCGAGCCTCGAAGGCAACTTCCTCGCCGCCTACATCGCCGGCGCGCTGCGCGACACCGCGGCCGCGGCGAGCTACTACCGCGAGACCCTGAGGGGCGACCCGCGCAATCCGGAGGTGCTGGAGCGCGCCTTCGTGGCCTTTCTGGCCGACGGCGCCATGCCGGACGCCTTCCGCTTGGCCGAGCGGGTCGTCGCCCGCGACAGCGCCAACGGCCTCGCGCACCTCGCGCTCGGGGTGAAGTTCCTGAAGGCCAAGCAGTACGCGGCCGCCCGGGCCCACCTCGCCAAGGGCGGGCGCGGCCGCGCCGCCGACCTCACCGCGACCCTCATCACGGCCTGGGCCCATGCCGGCGCGGGCGACGGCAAGAGGGCGCTCGAGACCGTCGACAAGCTGAAAGGCGAGCGCGCCTACGCGGTGTTCCGCGACTACCACGCCGGCCTCATCGCCGACCTCGTCGGCAACGCCGCGGAAGCCGAGAAGCGCCTTAAAGTCGCCTACGAGGCCGAGCGCAACACGCTTCGGATCGTCGACGCCTACGCCCGCCTCCAGGCTAGGCGCGGCCAGAGGGACGCGGCGCTTTCGACCTACGCGGCGTTCGAGCAGGTGCTGCCCCGCCACCCGATCGTCAAGGACGCGGTCGAGCAGCTCAAGGGCGGCCGCCCGCTCCCGGCCCTCGTCGCGACCGCGCAGGAGGGCGCCGGCGAGGTGCTCTACGGGCTCGGCGCCGCCGGCAACTCGCAGGGCGACGAGCTGCCGGCGATCGTCTATCTGCGCCTCGCGCTCCACCTCAACCCGGAGCACCCGCTGGCGCTCGTGACCCTCGCCGACGTGTTCGAGCGCCTGAAGCAGCTCGACCGCGCGAACGAGATCTTCGCGCGCATCCCCGAGGGCTCGCCGATCCGCCAGACCGCCGAGATCCAGATCGGCCTCAACCTCGAGCAGATGGGCAAGGGCGACGAGGCCGTGGCCCAGCTCGAGCGCCTGATGCAGAAGCGCCCGGACGACGTCGAGGTCATCATGGCGCTCGGCAACGTCCAGCGCTCGCGCAAGAAGTACGCCGAGGCCGCCGCGACCTACACGAAGGCGATCGACCGCATCGGCACGCCGGACCGCAGCCACTGGAGCGTCTTCTACTACCGCGGCTCGGCCTACGAGCGGGCGAAGGAGTGGGCCAAGGCCGAGGCCGACCTCAAGAAGGCGCTCGAGCTCGTGCCCGACAGCCTGCCGAACGCCAAGGCCCAGGTGCTGAACTACCTCGCCTATTCCTGGGTCGACCAGAACGTCAACATCGACGAGGCCTTCAGGATGCTGAAGCGCGCCGTCGAGATCGCCCCGCGCGACGGCATGATCATCGACAGCTTGGGCTGGGCCCACTTCCGCCTCGGCCACCACGAGGAGGCCGTCAAGGAGCTCGAGAAGGCGGTCGAGCTGAAGCCCGGCGACCCGGTCATCAACGACCACCTCGGCGACGCCTACTGGAAGGTCGGCCGCCACCTCGAGGCGCGCTTCCAGTGGCAGCACGCCAAGGACTCGAGCCCCGACGACGACGACCTGCCGAAGATCGTGAAGAAGCTCGAGCAGGGCCTGGACGAGACCCCGAAGGCCGAAAGCGCGCTCCAGAAGAGCGGGGGATAAGAACTGCCGCACATTCTCCCAAGCCCCTCATGCTGAGAGGGGGTTAGGGCCACCCTCTGAAGCCCTCATCCTGAGGTGCGAGCGAAGCGAGCCTCGAAGGACGGCACCCTGTCGATGCAGCGCCGAGCCTCCGGTGCGTGCTTCGAGGCTCGGCCTGCGGCCTCGCACCTCAGCATGAGGAGATTTGTGATGTCCCAAAATGGGCATGCAACCCCTCACCGCCCGCGCGCCCGCCAAGGTCAACCTGACCCTCCACGTGCTGGGGCGCCGCCCCGACGGCTATCACGACCTTAAAAGCCTCGTCGCCTTCGCAGGCACCGGCGATTCCTTGAGTCTCGCGCCGGGGCCGCGCCTCGCGCTCGCCGTCGCCGGCCCGACCGCCGCCGCGAGCGGGGCGGACGACGACAATCTCGTCCTCGAGGCCGCGCGGGCGCTCGCCGCGCGCGTCCCGGGCCTCGCCGCCGGCGCCTTCCGCCTGACGAAGCGCCTGCCGGTCGCGGCCGGCCTCGGCGGCGGCTCCTCCGACGCCGCCGCCGCCTTGCGGCTCCTCGCCCGCCGCAACGGCCTTCCGCCGGGCGATCCAGCGGTCCGCGACGCGGCGCGCGCCACGGGGGCCGACGTGCCGGCCTGCCTCGATCCGCGCGCCCGCATGATGGGCGGGGCCGGCGAGGCGCTGGGACCGCCCCTGCGGCTCCCGCGCCTCTTCGCGGTGCTGGCGAACCCCGGCGTCCCGGTCGCGACCGCGGACGTCTTTCAAGCGCTCGGCCTTGCGCCGGGGGAGGGCAGGGGGGGCGCCCCTCATCCCGAGATCGGGCCGTCCATGGACATGGCCGCGCTCCTCAGCGACCTGCGGGCGGCGCGCAACGACCTCGAGCCCGCCGCGACCGGGCTCGCGCCCGCCGTCGGCGAGGCGCTCGCGCTGATGCGCGCCCAGGAGGGCTGCCTTCTTTCCCGCATGTCGGGCTCCGGCGCCACGGTGTTCGGGCTCTTCGATGGCTGCGCCGCCTCGGCCGCCGCCGCGAAGGCGATCGGCCGGGCGCGCCCCGGCTGGTGGGTCAAGGCCACGAGCCTGCGCTGAGCTCGCCTCTCCCCTTGCGGGAGAGGCCGACCCGGCGAAGCCGAGCGGGTGAGGGGAGAACCCTTATCCGGGAGAGTGCAGGAGGAGGCCTCGGCCCTTCGGTCACGCGCCCTCGATCTTCGAGAAATCCGCCACCTCGCGGGTCGCGGCGCGAAGGGCGTTGAGGAGCTTGAGGCGGTTCTCGCGAAGCGAGGGATCGTCGGCGTTGACCGTGACCTTGTCGAAGAAGGCGTCGACCGCGGGGCGCAGGCGCGAGAGCGCCAGCATGGCGCCTTCGAAATTTTCTTGGAGGACGGCGCCCCGCGCCGCCTCGCCCTCGCGCACCAGCGCCTCCCAGAGAGAAAGCTCCTCGGGCTGGCGCAGGAGCCCGATGTCAGGCGCGGTGTCGTAGCTCAAAGAGTCCTTCTTCTCCTCGATGCGCAGGATGTTGGCGGCGCGGCGGTAGCCGGCGAGGAGATTCCGGCCGTCCTCCGTCTCCAGGAACCGCCCCAGCGCCTCGACCCGCCGCACGACCATCAAAAGATCGTCCTGCCCCGGCAGCGCGAACACCGCATCGATGAGGTCGTGCCGCGCCCCCTGCTCGCGGAGGTGGACCTTGAGGCGATCGGCGAAGAAGGAGAGGAGGTCGGTTAAGACTTTCAGCCTCTTATCTTCCGACCTTTCGAACGTTTCGCTTTGAATCGATAGATCACGTTCGATAACTCGATCTATCAATGAGCCTCCCAGGCGCTCCTCAAGTTCTCCAGCCAATTCGAATTCTCTTTCGAGCTCAGGATCCCTGATGTGATCCGCAACACGCGCGCCGGCGGACTTTAAAGGCGGCCAAAACTGAATGCGTGCCGCATTATCCAACACCAACCTGATCACCCCCAGCGCCGCCCTTCGCAGCGCATATGGATCCTTCGAGCCGGTCGGCTTCTCGTCGATGGCCCAGAAGCCGACGAGGGTGTCGATCTTATCGGCAAGCGCGACCGCGACGGAGACCGGGTCGGTGGGGACGCGGTCGGAGGGGCCAAGCGGCTTGTAGTGCTCCTCCAGTGCCGCGGCGACGGAAGAATCCTCGCCTTGCAGCGAAGCGTAATAGCGGCCCATGAGGCCCTGCAGCTCGGGGAACTCGCCCACCATCTCGGTGACGAGGTCGGCCTTGGCGAGTCGCGCCGCGCGCTCGGCTTTTTCGGGATCGGCGCCGACGACGGGCGCGAGCTCCTTCGCGAGCGCCGCGATGCGCTCGACGCGCTCGCCCTGCGTGCCGAGCTTCTCGTGGAACACGATCTTTTCCAGCTTCCCGAGCCGGCCCTCCAGCGGCACCTTGCGGTCGGTCTCCCAGAAGAACTTGGCGTCGGAGAGCCGCGCCCGCACCACGCGCTCGTTGCCGGAAACGATCGCGGCGCCGCCGTCCTTCGCCTCGAGGTTCGCGACGAGGATGAAGCTGTTGGAGAGGCGGCCCTGTTCCCCTCCCCCTTGCGGGGAGGGGTTGGGGGTGGGGGTCGCGGGCCTGGAGTCCAGTGTCAACGGCGGGCGCGCTGTATCAGCCGCAGGGCCACGGTCGGACAGGTCCCCGTCCGACCCTGCGACCCCCACCCCTACCCCTCCCCGCAAGGGGGAGGGGGATTCCCGCAGCACGAAGCACTTCTGGTTCGCCCGGATCGTCGCGCGGATGACCTCGGGCGGGATCTCCAGGAAGGCTTCGTCGAACGCGCCCATGAGCACGACCGGCCACTCGACGAGCCCGGCGACCTCCTCAAGAAGCCCCTCGTCCTCGACGAGGTCGAGGCCGCGCGCGAAGGCGAGGTTCCTGGCCTCGTTGAGGACGATGTCCTTGCGCCGGTCGGCGTCGAGCACGACGCGCGCCCGCTCCAGCGAAGCCGCGTAGTCGGAAAAGCGGCGCACCCGGATCGGCTCGGGCGCCATGAAGCGGTGGCCGCGGGTCGCGTCGCCGGAAGAGATGCCCTCGACCGTGAACGGCACCACCTCCGGCGTCTCGGTCTCGGGACCGAAGGTGCAGACGATCGCATGGAGCGGGCGCACCCAGCGCAAGGAGCCCGGCTCGGCCGAGGCCGCGCCCCAGCGCATGCTCTTCGGCCACGGGAAATTCTTGAGGATGCCCGGCAGCACCTCGGAGAGCACCTCCGGCGTCGGCCGGCCCGGGCGCTCGATCACGGCGACGTAGAACTCGCCTTTCTTCGGGTCCTTCTCGATGCGGGCCTGATCGATGGAGGCGAGGCCGGCGCTGCGCAGGAAGCCCTGGACGGCGTTGTCGGGCGCGCCGACCTTCGGCCCTTTCCGCTCCTCGCGCACGTCCCGGCCCTTCGCTGGCAGGCCCACGACGTTGAGCGCGAGCCGCCGCGGCGTCGCATAGGCCTTGGCGCCCTCATAAGGAAAGCCGCGCTCGACGAGCGCGTTGGTGACGAGCTTCTTCAGGTCCTCCGCGGCGCGGCGCTGCATGCGCGCGGGGATTTCTTCCGAAAAGAGTTCGAGCAGGAGATCGGGCATTCGTCCGGTCGGGAGGCTTGAGCGCTTGGGATGCGAGGCTCGTAGAGCGCCCGGGCAGCCGTGTCCAGGACGGCAAGCGTCTGTGCTGGTTCAGTCAATCCGAGACGGCGTGCGGAGTCGTCCGTCGATCGCATGGAAGCTTCGTGTTTCGGCGGCAGGGGTCGTGTCAAGGACGGGCCGAAGGCCCGCCGCCTTCGGCGGTCTTGATCCTTGACACGACCCCTGCCGCCGAAAAATCCTCATCCATGCGCTCGAGGCGGGATCTCGCCAGGAGCGCTCATCGTCTCACATCTGTCTGAACCCGGACCGCGTCGGCGTTGCATCGCCCACGATTTAAGCGAAAGAGGACTCGCGAGATGCTTGCCCTGCGGCTGCCGGAAGACATCGAGAGCCGGCTCGGGGCGCTCGCCCGCAAGACGGGCCGCACCAAGAGCTACTACGCCCGCGAAGCCATCCTGAGACATCTGGATGATCTCGAGGACGCGCACCTCGCCCGCGAGCGCCTGAAGCGCCGGCGCGGCCACGTGAGCCTGGAGACGCTCGAAAGCGAGCTTGACGCCGGGTGAGCGGGCCGCGCTGGCGCGTCGAGTTCGACCGCTCGTGGTGCTCGTCTTGCGCGTCGGCCTCGTCGCGAGGTTTAAGAAAGAGCTTTCGAAAGGCACTGCGCCTCACGCTGATCCTCCCCCGCGCAGTGGGAGAGGATCAGAGCCTCACCCCCTTGCGGCCGAGATCTCCATCTCGCGCACCAAGTCCACCCGCCCGTCGGCGGAGACCTCGCAGCGGATGGTGAACACGGCCCGCCGTGAGCCGTGGGCGAGGTCGAGGAGGCGCATGAAGCGCTCGCCCGAGACGAAGATGTCGAAGCGGTGGTCGCCCGCGGTCGCGACGCCGAAGTAGTCGCCCTTGACGTAGTCGAAGTGCTTCGGCCAGGTCTTGGCCCGCACCTTCAGCTGCTCGGTGGTCGAGCCCCAGACCGTGAAGTCGATCTCGCCGAGCTCCTCCAGCACCTCGCCGGTGCGGTGGTGGATGACGCGCCCCGTGCCCGTGAGCTTCGCGACTCCGGCGTCGGTCGTCGCGGTGAGCACGAGGTCGTAGGCGACCCGCGCGACCGCAATGCGGATGTGGCGCTCGGCCCTTACGGTCATGCGGCTGCTTCCTTGTCTCACGAACCATGCCGCGCAAGCCGGCGGCGTTCGAATCGCTTGTTGACGCATCGCGGGCCACGCTGCAATCCTCCGGCCATGACGATAAAGCCATCCGCAGCCGGCCTGCCCGACCGCATCTCCGTCGATCCGCAGATCTGCGGCGGCCGCCCCTGCATCCGCGGGACGCGCATGCGCGTGTCCGACATCGTCGCCATGATGGCGCACGGCGCGAGCCGGGCCGAGATCCTGGCGGATTACGATTACCTCACCGATGACGACCTCTCAGCGGCGCTCGCCTATGCGGCCGAGGCGGCCGACCACCGGGTCATCAACGCGGCGTGAGCCTGCGCTTCCTCGTCGACGCCCAGCTGCCGCCGGGACTGGCCAAGCGCCTTTCGGCGCTCGGGCACGAGGCCAATCATGTCAATCGGATCGGCTTGGGAGGGGCGCCCGACGAGGCGATCTGGTCGCACGCGGCTGCGAGCGCGGCCGTGCTGATCACCAAGGACGAGGATTTCGTGGCGCTCGCGCGCCGCAATGCCGCGGGGCCGCCGGTGATCTGGGTGAGGATCGGGAATGTCACCAACGATGCGCTCTGGCGCGCGCTCGAGCCCGCAATCCCCCAGATCGTCTCCGCCCTCGAAAGCGGAGAGCGCGTGGTTGAGATCGTCTAGGCGCCCCCGCCGACGGTCCTGAGCCACGCGGCGCCGCAGGCCTTGGCGAGCTCGCGCACGCGCAGGATGTAGCTCTGGCGCTCGGTCACTGAGATCACGCCGCGGGCGTCCAAGAGGTTGAAGACGTGGCTCGCCTTGATGCACTGGTCGTAGGCCGGCTGCGCCATGAGGTGGCGGCTCTCGTTCGAGCCGGGCGGCGGCTCGCCGGCTTCGAGGTACTTGCGGCAGGCCGCCTCCGCGTCGCGGAAATGGCGGAACAGCATCTCGGTGTCGGCATGCTCGAAATTGTGCCGCGAGTATTCCTGCTCGGCCTGCAAGAAGACGTCGCCGTAGGTGACCTTCTCCGGCCCCTCGAGGCCGTTGAAGTTCAGCTCGAAGCCGTTGTCGACCCCCTGCAGGTACATGGCGAGACGCTCGAGGCCGTAGGTCAGCTCGCCCGCGACCGGCGCGCACTCGAAGCCCGCGACCTGCTGGAAGTAGGTGAACTGCGACACCTCCATGCCGTCGCACCAGCACTCCCAGCCGAGACCCCAGGCGCCGAGCGTCGGGCTCTCCCAGTCGTCCTCGACGAAGCGCACGTCGTGCAGGAGCGGGTCGAGGCCGATCGCCGAAAGCGAGCGGAGGTAGAGGTCCTGGAGGTCCGGCGGGTTCGGCTTCAGGATGACCTGGAACTGGTAGTAGTGCTGGAAGCGGTTGGGGTTCTCGCCGTAGCGCCCGTCCTTCGGCCGCCGCGAGGGCTGGACGTAGGCGGCGCGCCAGGGCCTGGGGCCGAGCGCCCTGAGCGTCGTCGCCGGATGGAAGGTGCCGGCGCCCATCTCCATGTCGTAGGGCTGGAGGATCGTGCAGCCCTCGGCGGCCCAGAACCGCTGCAGCGTGAGGATCAGCCCCTGGAAGGATTTCTGAGGCTCGAGAGACGCGGTTTCGCTCGTCATGACGGGTCCCGGGAAGCCGCGCACCCTTAAGGTCGAGGCATCTCAAGTCAAGCGCGTGCGGCCCCGCACCGGGGGGCCGCGATCCGAATCGGACCGGCTCGACCCGACCGGCCGGCCGACCGTTCAACACCCGAATGGAACGTCATGGCCGGCCATGCGTTTTCCGCACGACTTCAGCAGCTCTCGGAAGTGCGGCGCCGCACGGCGGACGGGCATGCCTTGCCCGATGGTCCCGTCATGCGCAGCCGGCTTCCGGCTCTGACCAGGGGATCTCAGACCATGAACCGGGCCGCCCTTCTCGCGATCACGCTCCTGTCCTCGCTCGCGACGCCCTTCGTCGTGCAGGCGACGACGCCGGCGCCCCGGGAAGCGGCGGCCGCGCCGGCGGCGGTCCAGGCCGCCGCCGCGGTCGAGACGCCGAAGACGGCCGAGCCGGCCTGCGCCCGCAAGGTCAAGGTCGTCTACGCCGGCTACGGCGAGGGCAAATCGAGCGCCTGCCCGGCCGAGGCCCAGGCCGCGAGGTAATCCCCTTCAGAGCCCGATCCGCGACCACGCCGCCCGCTCCTCGAGGGCGGCGATGACGGCGGCCGGGTCTATGAACCCGGCGGGCGCGTCCCCGATCGTCGGCTCGCGCCGGCCCATGAGGCGGGCGAGCAAGCCCGGCCGGGCGACCGCCACGGGCTTGAGCCGGACGTCCTCGCCGAAGCGTTCGCGCATCACGGTGCGCAGGTCGCCGAGGCCGTCGACGAGCCCGAGCTCGAGCGACTCGGCGCCGGCCCACACGGCGCCGGAGAACAGCGCCTCGCGGTCGCCTTTCAGCCGCTCGCCCCGACGCCCCTCGACGAGGGCGACGAACATCGCGTGGATGCGCGCCTGGATGCCCTTGAGGCGCTCGACGTCCTCCGGCCGCTCGGGCCGGAAGGGGTCGAGCATCGCCTTGGCCGAGCCCGCCGTGTGGAGCCGCCGCTCGATGCCGAAGCGCTCGATCAGCTTCTCGAAGCCGAACCCCGCCGACACCACCCCGATCGATCCCACGAGGGACGAGGGGTCGCAGAAAATCTCGTCGCCGGCGCAGGCGATCATGTAGCCGCCGGACGCGCCCGCGTCCTCGACGAAGGCGAACACCGGGAGCTTCTTCTCCTCGGCGAGCGCCCGGATGCGGCGGAAGATCAGGTGCGACTGCGCCGCGGATCCGCCGGGGGAGTTCACGACGACCGCGACCGCTGTCGCGTCGCGCATCGAAAAGGCGCGCTCGAGGGCCGGCGCCACGGCCGCGATCGAGAGTCCCTGGCGGAAGGGCACGGCCGCTCCGATCACGCCGGAGAGCCGCACCACCGGGACGAGGGGGCGCGGGCTGCGGAAGCGGGAGGGCACGAGGAAGCGGAGACGGTCGGCGAGCGCCGGCCAGAAGCTCTTGGACATCCGCGACAGTTAAGCCGCGCGGGCCGGGGTCACAAGGCGAGGCTCCCGGGCGCGGCAATCCCCATTGCCGTGCGCCGAAGGGTTTACGACGGTCAAACCGCAGCACAACCCGAATTTGAAGGCGCGCGAGGCAGCCGCCTTCATCGAATGGCTTACGTCGGAAGCGGGCCGGTCGGCGATCGCGAGGTACACGATCGACGGCGAGCCGGCCTTTCATCCAGTGACCGGCTCAGGCAGCTGAGCCGGCGCGCGGCGGGAGCAGCTGGAACGGGTCCGGCCTGACGTACCCGGCCTTCTCCCGGGCCATCAGCTCGAGCATGCCGGCAAAGCCCGCCGCGATGATGAGCCCGAAGATCGGCAAATTAGACTAGAACGCTGCCCGCTGTTGCCTTCCGTTCATCTTGGTTGCTCTATCCTGCACCCTGGGCCAGTGGAGGGGCTCGATTCATCCGGCGCGTTCGCGCCGGCAGGCGATGCATCCATCGAGGAGGAAGCGACAATGCGTCTCTTGAGGTTGGCCGCGATGATCTTCGCGATCGTCGGCGGATATCTGGCTCTCCCCGGCGCGGCCTCCGCGGCCCCGCTCGGCGCGGGCGCCCTGCCCTTCGCGCAGGCCGAGACTCCGCTCGTGGCGAAGGCCCAGTGGGGTCACCGCCGCCACTGGGGCGGCTACGGCTACGGCCACCGCCGCCATTGGGGCGGCTATGGCTACCGCCGCCACTGGGGCTACCGCCCCGTGTACGGCTGGGGCGGCCCGCGCTTCGTGTGCCGCTGGCGCTACACCCCGTGGGGGCCGCGCCGGGTGTGCTGGCGCCGCTGGTGAGCCGAAGGCTCGGCTTGAAAGCCGTCGATGCGGGCGCCTTCGGGCGCCCGTTCTCGTTTCAGGGGACGAGCAGGCGCTCGCCCCGGTGGACCGCCTCGGCCTCCGGCGTGAAGGCGCCCGTCGCATCGTGCAGGACGAGGGCGGGCAGCAGCCTCAGCGGCGCCCGGCTGCCTTTCGTCGCCGAGACGAGGATGCGGATCGCGGGCTCGTCCGAACGGGGCTGGACCGGGCGGACCGCGACGCCGCCGAATGCCCCCGGCGCGAGATGGCGCAGGCAGGCGCCGAGGGCGTCGGCCCGATGGATGAGCGCGAGGCGCCCCCCGGCCTTGAGGAGATCGGCCGCGGCGGCGATCCAGCGCTCGAGCCCGCCCTCGGGCAGCTCGTGCGCCGAGGCCCGGAGCCGTGTCGGCGAGCGGCGCGCCCGCCCGGCCTCGAGGAAGGGCGGATTGGTCGCGACGACGTCCGCGCTCTGCGGCAGGAGCCCCCGGCCCCGGCGCTCCGCCGCGCCCGCCAGGAGGTCGGCCTCGACCACCCGGACCCGCGCTTCGAGCCCGTTCAGCGCCGCGTTCTCCCGGCACAGGGCGGCGAGCCACGGCTCGCGCTCGACGAGCGCGACCTCGGCCCGCGCCCGCGACGCGATCATGAGCCCGACCGCGCCGGCGCCCGCGCCGAGGTCGTAGACCGCCTCGCCGTCCAGGGGCGCGACGCTCGCGGCGAGCAGGACCGCGTCGGTCCCGGCGCGATGGCCGCGGCGGGGCTGGCGCAGCCGGATGCGCCCGCCGGCGAGCGTATCCTCGGTGACGTCCTGGGCGGCCCCGGGCTCAGGCATGCCGCAGCTCGGCGCCGAGCCCCGCGTCGGCGATGAGGCGGCGGGCCTGGGCGGCATGGTCGTGCGGGACCAGCATGCGCCGCGGGAACGCCCCGATCGAGCCTTCGAGCACGCTGATGTGGCCGTCCGCCACGAAGACCGGGATGTCGGCGTGCTCCAGGAGCGACTGCACGAAGCCGAGCACGACGAGATCGTTCGTGCGGATGATCTCGATCATGGCCGGCCCACCATCGATTCCGGCTCCCCAAGTTGCGGCAACCGCGCGCGTTGCGGCACGAAACCGCCCGTGCCACTTAAAGGGCATCATCGAACCGGCGCGGGCCGTCGGCAACCCGAAGAGACGCTGTCGTGGGCCTCGTCGTCCCGTTCGAAGACAAGCACCCCGAGAAGCCGGGCCTGTCGAAGCTCGTCGGCCTCGTCGCCGCCGACATGGGGCGGGTCAACGCCATGATCCTGTCCCGCACCGGGTCCGAGGTCGCGATGATCCCGGAGGTCGCGAACCACCTGATCTCGTCCGGCGGCAAGCGCCTGCGGCCGATGCTGACCCTCGCGACGGCGCAGCTCTCGGGCTACCGCGGCGACGGGCACGTCAAGCTCGCGGCGTCGGTCGAGTTCATGCACACGGCGACGCTCCTGCACGACGACGTGGTCGACGAGAGCGACATGCGGCGCGGCAAGGTCGCGGCGCGGGTCAAGTGGGGCAACGAGGCGAGCGTCCTCGTCGGCGACTTCCTCCTCGGCCAGGCGTTCAAGATGATGGTCGAGGTGGGGTCCTTGCGCGCCCTCGACATCCTGTCCTCGGCGGCGGCGGTGATCGCCGAGGGCGAGGTGATGCAGCTCGCGGCCGCCAAGAACACCGAGACCAACGAGGACGAGTACCTCGCCGTCATCCGGGCGAAGACCGCCGAGCTCTTCGGCGCCGCCTGCGAGGTCGGCCCGGTGATCGCGAACCGCCCGAAGGCGGAAGCCGCCGCCTGCCGCAGCTACGGCATGAACCTCGGCATCGCCTTCCAGCTCGTCGACGACGCCCTCGACTACGGCGGCACGGCCTCGAGCCTCGGCAAGAACGTCGGCGACGACTTCCGCGAGGGCAAGATCACGCTCCCGGTGGTGCTGTCGTTCCGGCGCGGCACCGCCGAGGAGCGCGCCTTCTGGCGCCGCACGCTCGTCGACGGCGCGATCGGCGACGGCGACCTCGACCGGGCGATCGCCGTCATGCGCCGGCATCGCGCCCTCGACGACACGATCGAGCGCGCCCGCCACTACGGCGCCATCGCCCGCGACGCGCTCGCCCTCTTCCCCGACGGCGCCACGAAGCAGGCCCTCCTCGACGCCGTCGATTTCTGCATCGGGCGAGGGCATTGACGGCGTCGCGCACAGGCCCGATGCCGGCGGGCGGCCGAGCCTTGCCGTGAAATTGTTTTAAGCTTAAAATATTTCCGTTCGTCGGCGGAGCCGGGGACGAGGCAGGAGCGCGTCATGCGGATCGCGGTGATCGGCGGGGGGCCCGCCGGGCTCTACTTCTCGATCCTGATGAAGAAGCTCGACCCGAAGAGCGACGTCGCCGTCTACGAGCGCAACCGGGCCGACGACACCTTCGGCTTCGGCGTCGTGTTCTCCGACGCCACCCTCGACAATTTCGAGAAATACGACCTACCCAGCTACCGGCGCATCACCCAGGAGTTCGCCTACTGGGACGACATCGCGGTCCACTTCAAGGGCACGGTCCACCGCATCGGCGGCAACGGCTTCTGCGGCTGCGCCCGGCGCACGCTGCTCCTCATCCTGCAGGAGCGCGCCCGCGAGCTCGGCGTCAGGCTCGTGTTCGGGGCCGACATCGAGGACGAGACGCAGTTCGCCGATGCCGACCTCGTCGTCGCGGCGGACGGCATCAACAGCCGCCTGCGCGACAGGCACCTCGATCATTTCCAGCCCGAGATCGATCTGCGCCCGAACAAGTTCGCCTGGATGGGCTCGACGCGCCCGCTCGACGCCTTCACCTTCCTGTTCGAGGAGACTTCGTTCGGCCCGTTCATCGCCCACGCCTACCAGTACGAGGCCGGCGCCTCGACCTGGGTGTTCGAGACCGACCCGGAGACCTTTGTGCGCGCCGGCCTCGACCGCATGGACGAGGACGAGTCGGCGCGGCTCATGGAAAAGATCTTCGGCTGGTTCCTCCAGGGCCATCCGGTGCTGACCAACCGGTCGCTGTGGCGGAACTTCCCGATGATCCGCAACAAGCGCTGGGTCAGGGGCAACATGGTGCTCCTGGGCGACGCCAAGTCCTCGGCGCATTTCTCGATCGGCTCCGGCACGAAGCTCGCCATGGAGGACGCGATCGCCCTCTACGAGGCGCTGAAGGCGCAGCCGACCGTCGCGGGCGCGCTCGCGCTCTTCGAGGCGGCGCGGCGCGAGGAGGTCGAGAAGACGCAGCACGCCGCCGACGTGTCGCTGGTGTGGTTCGAGCACGTCGACCGGTTCTGGGATTTCGACCCGGTGCAGTTCGCCTTCGGGGTGATGACGCGGGCGAAGGCCATCACCTACGACAACCTGCGTCTTCGGGCCCCCGAGTTCGTGGACAAGGTCGACCGGCACTTCGCCCGTCAGGTCCGGGCACGCGGCTTCGACGTGGACGTCGATCAGCCGATGGTGCCGATGTTCCAGCCCCTGCGGCTGCGGGACATGGTGCTGCCGAACCGGGTCGTGATGTCGCCCATGGACATGTACTCGGCGGTCGACGGCGTGCCGCAGGACTTCCACCTCGTGCACTACGGCTCGCGCGCGATCGGCGGCGCGGCGCTGATGTTCACCGAGATGACCTGTCCGTCGCCGGAAGCCCGCATCACGCTCGGCTGCACGGGCCTGTGGAACGACGAGCAGGAGCGGGCGTGGAAGAAGATCGTCGACTTCGTGCACGCGAACTCCGCCGCGAAGTTCTGCCTCCAGCTCGGGCACTCGGGCCGCAAGGGGGCGACGAAGCTCATGTGGGAGGGCATGGACCGCCCCCTCGAAGCGGACGCCTGGGAGGTCTGCTCCGCGTCGCCGATCCCGTACTTCCCGGACAGCCAGGTGCCGCGCGAGCTCGACCGCGCCGGGATGGAGCGCATCAAGGCCGAGCTCGTCGCAGCGACCGAGCGGGGCGCGCGCGCCGGCTTCGACATGCTCGAGCTGCACTGCGCCCACGGCTACCTCTTCGCGAGCTTCATCTCGCCGCTGACGAACCGCCGCACGGACAACTACGGCGGGCCGCTCGAGAACCGGCTGCGCTTCCCCCTCGAGGTTTTTTCCGCGATGCGCGAGGCGTGGCCGAAGGAGAAGCCGATGTCGGTGCGCATCTCGGCGACCGATTGGGCCGAAGGCGGGCTGACGGCCGAGGAGTCCGTCGCGGTCGCCCGCGCCTTCGCGGAAGCCGGCGTCGACCTCGTCGACGTCTCGACCGGTCAGACGGTGCGCGACGCGCGGCCGATCTACGGGCGCATGTTCCAGACCCCGTTCGCCGACCAGATTCGCAACGAGGCGCATGTCGCGACGATGTGCGTCGGCGCCGTCACCACCGCCGACCAGGTCAACACGATCCTCGCGGCCGGCCGCGCCGACCTCGTGGCGCTCGGGCGCCCGCACCTCGTCGACCCGTTCTTCACCCTGAAGGCCGCGGCCTGGTACGGCGCGCCTTCGATCCACTGCCCGCCGCAGTACCAGCCGGGCAAGGACCAGGCCTTCCGCAACGCCGTGCGCGACCGCGCCGACATGGAGGACCTGCGCCTGCGCGCGAAGCCGAAGACGCGGGCCGAGCTCAAGGCCGAGCGGGAGGCACAGCGGAAGATGGCGGCGGAGTGAACCGATGAAAGCCATCGTGGCCGGCGGGGGGATCGGCGGGCTCGTGACCGCGCTGATGCTGCACGACCGGGGTATCCCGTGCGAGGTCTACGAGCAGGCCCTGGACATCCGCGAGCTCGGGGTCGGCATCAACACGCTCCCGCACGCCATCGCCGAGCTGAAGCGCCTCGGGCTCCTCGAGCGCCTCGACGCCGTCGCGGTGCGCACCTACGAGCTCTTCTACCTCAACCGCCTCGGCCAGGAGATCTGGCGCGAGCCGCGCGGCCTCGACGCCGGCTACGAGGTGCCGCAGTTCTCGATCCACCGCGGGCGCCTGCAGGGAGTGATCCGCGACGCGGTCCGCGAACGGCTTGGGGACGGCGCCGTGCGGACCGGCTGCCGGCTCGGCAGCTTCCGCCAGGACGAGGGCGGCGTCACGGCCTGGTTCTTCGACCGCGCGGGCTCGCACGTCGCGACCGCACGGGGCGACGTGCTGATCGGCGCCGACGGCATCCACTCGACGGTGCGCTCCGCGCTCTTCCCCGGCGAAGGCCCGCCGTGCTGGAACGGGCTCATGCTGTGGCGCGGCGCGGCCGAGTGGCCGGCCTTCCTCACCGGCCGCTCGATGATCGTCGCCGGCGGGCTCTCGGCCAAGATGGTGGTCTATCCCATCGCCGAGGGCTCGCGGCCGGACCGAAAGCTCACCAACTGGGCCGTCGTCGCGCGAGTGGGGGAGGGGGGCGCGCCGCCGCGCAAGGAGGACTGGTCGCGCCCGGGGCGCCGCGACGAGCTGATGCCGCACGTCCAGCGCTTCTCGATCCCGCACGTCGACGTGCAGGCGCTGATCGCCGCGACGCCGGAGTTCTGGGAGTACCCCATGTGCGACCGCGATCCGCTGCCGCGCTGGTCGCACGGGCGCGTCACGCTCCTCGGCGACGCCGCGCACCCGATGTACCCGGTCGGCTCGAACGGCGCGAGCCAGGCGATCCTCGACGCCCGCTGCCTCGCGGACGAGCTCGCCCGCGCCGAGAGCCCCATGGCGGCGCTCTACTCTTATGAGGCCGAGCGCCTGCCGAAGACCGCCGAGATCGTGCGCTCGAACCGCAAGGGCGGCCCCGAGGGCGTCATCGACGCCGTCGAGGCCCTCGCCCCCGAGGGCTTTTCCGACATCGAGGCGGTGCTGCCCTTCGCCGAGCGCGAGGCGATCGTGCGCGGCTATGCGCAAAAGGCGGGCTTCGCCAAGGAGCAGGTGAAGGCGGCGTGATCCACCTCTCCCGCGAAGCGGGAGAGGTCGAGTCGGCGAAGCCGACCGGGTGAGGGCCAGCGTGGCCCTACTCCCCTCACCCTAACCCTCTCCCGCAAGCGGGAGAGGGGATTTAAGCCGGCGGCGGCAGGAACTCGACCTCGTGCTGCGCCGAGAGCGCGACCACGGCCTCGGGCGTCTGCGGCGAGAGGTTGTGGATGCCCCAGAACAGGTCGTACAGCCTGCGCGTCGGCGAGACCCAGAACAGGCACTTCGCGGTCGCGCCCGACTTGTTGAAGATGCCGTGCGCCTTGCCCATCGGGAGCCGCACGAGATCCCCCGGGCTCGCCGAGGTCTCCTCGCCCTCGAGCCAGAAGTCGAGGCGGCCCTCGAGGATGTAGAGGTACTCGTCCTGGGTCGGGTGGACGTGCGGCGGCACGAAGGTGTCGGGCGGGAAGGTCGCGTGCCACGAGAAGGAGCTCTCGGTCAGGCTCTTCGGCACGTAGGTCTGCCCCAGGATGTTCCAGACGATGCCCTCTAGGCCTTGGTTCGCCCGGGTGATGCCGGCGGTCTCGGTTCTCATGCGGTCTCTCCCTTTCGTTGCTCACACATGCAGGTATCGGTCCTTCACGGTCGGATCGGCCCTGAGCTCGGCGCTCGTTCCGGTCCAGACGACGCGGCCCTTCTCGAGGATCACGTGCCGGTCGGCAAAGCGCGTCAAGGCGTCGACGTTCTTGTCGATGACGACGATCGCCTGGCGCTCGGCTTTGAGACGCGCCAGGCAGGCCCAGATCTCGGCCCTGACGAGCGGCGCGAGCCCCTCCGTCGCCTCGTCGAGGACGAGGAGCTTCGGGTTCGTCATCAGGGCCCGGCCGATCGCCAGCATCTGCTGCTCGCCGCCGGAGAGCTGCGAACCGAGATGGCTGCGGCGCTCGGCGAGGCGCGGGAACAGCTCGTAGACGCGCGGAAGCGTCCAGCGCGGCGGGCCGAAGCGCGCGGCGGCGGTCGCGACGAGGTTCTCATGCACGCTGAGCGTCGGGAACACCTGCCGTCCTTCCGGCACGAGGCCGATGCCGCACTGGGCTATTGCGTAGGGCGGCAGCCCGGCGAGCGCGCGGCCCTCGAAGGCGACCGCCCCGCCGCGCGGGCGCACGAGGCCCATGATCGAGCGCACCGTCGTGGTCTTGCCCATGCCGTTGCGGCCGAGGAGCGTCACGACCTCGCCCGCCCCGACGTCGAACGAGACGCCGAACAGCACCTGCGCGGCGCCGTAGGCGGTCTGGAGGTGCGAGACGGTCAGCATGGCACACTGTCATCCCCGGCGGGCCGCGGAGCGGCCCGGGAAGGGGATCCAAGCGGCGCCGGGGATTGGATCCCCTTCCCTCGCCTTCGCTCCGCTTCGGCTCGCCGGGGATGACAGTGGAGGGTGGCCCTCATCACGCCGCCTCCTCCCCGAGATACGCCGAGCGCACCTCCGCATTCGCCCGCACGGCCTCGGGCGTGCCGGTCGCGATCACGCGGCCGTAGACCAGGACGGTGATGCGGTCGGCGAGCGCGAAGACCGCCTCCATGTCGTGCTCGACGAGGACGATACTGTAGCGCCCCTTGAGGCGCCGCAGGGTCTCGACCACCCGTTCCGATTCCTCGTGGCCGGTGCCGGCAAGCGGCTCGTCGAGGAGGAGGAGCTTCGGCTCGGTCGCAAGCGCCAGGCCAAGCTCGAGCTGGCGCTTCTCGCCGTGCGACAGGAGCCCGGCGGGCAGGTGCGCCCGGCCGGCCAAGCCGACGAGGTCGAGGAAGCCGAGGGCGGGCTCGTTCAAGGCGGCCTCGCGTCCGGCGTCGCCGAAGAAGCGGAAGCTCGATCCGGAGCGCGCCTGCACGGCAAGCGCCACGTTCTCGAGGCCCGAAAAGCCCGGCAGGATCGAGGTGATCTGGAAGGAGCGGGCGAGGCCGCGGCGCACGCGCTCGTGCATGGCAAGGCGCGTGATGTCCTCGCCGCCGAACAGGATGCGTCCGCGGTCGGGCTGGCTCAGGCCCGAGATCTCGTGGATTAGCGTGGTCTTGCCGGCCCCGTTCGGGCCGATGATGGCGTGCAGCTCGCCGGGCATCACGTCGAGGGTCACGTCGTCGGTGACGACGAGGGCGCCGTAGGATTTGGCGAGGCGGTCGAGACGCAGCAGCGGCTCAGCCACGGCGCAATCCCCGGAAGAATCCCAGGATGCCGCCGCGGGCGAAGAGGACGACGAGGACCAGCATCGGCCCGAAGATCATCTTCCACAGCTCGGTGATGCGCGACAGCACCTCCTCCAGGATCACGAAGGCGGCGGCGCCGACGATCGCGCCGTGCAGCGACCCGATGCCGCCGAGGAGCACCATGACGATGAGCTCGCCCGAGCGCTGCCAGGTCATGAAGGCGGGGGAGACGAACTCGGTCTCGTTCGCGAGGAGGAAGCCCGAGAAGCCGCCCAGCATGCCGGCGATCACGTAGGCCGCGAGCTGGTAGGTAACGGGATTGAAGCCGATGGCCTGCATCCGCACCGGGTTCTCGCGCGTGCCGCGCAGCACGCGCCCGAACCGCGACGCGACGATCGCCCGGCAGAGGAAGTAGGCTCCGATCAGGCAGGCGAGGACGGCGTAGTAGAAGGTGTAGCCCTCTCCGAGGATCCGCGTGCCGAGGATGAGGCTCTTGCGCGGCAGCGTCATGCCGTCGTCGCCGCCGTAAGGGGCAAGCGAGGTCGCGAGGAAGTACAGCATCTGCCCGAAGGCGAGGGTGATCATGATGAAGTAGACACCCTTGGTGCGCAGCGAGATCGCGCCGGTCGCGAGGGCGAAGAGGGCCGAGGCGGCGAGCGCTGCCGCGAGCTGCACGAGCGCGTCGTCGACGCCGTGGCGCATCAGGATGCCGACCGCATAGGCGCCGATCCCGAGGAAGGCGGCGTGGCCGAAGCTGATCAGCGCGCCGTAGCCGAGGAGGAGATCCAGCGACATCGCCGCGATGCCGAGGATCATGACCCGCAGGACGAGGGAGAGGACGTAGCCCTCGCCACCGAAGCGGGCGACGGCGGGCGCGACGGCGAAAAGCGCGAACAGCACGAGCGGCAGCATGGTGCCGCGCAGGCGCGGCGCGGCGCGGACCTGCGGCTCGGGCGCGGTCTCGGCGACATCGGCCAAGGGCGCGCTCACCGCTTCACCGGGAAGAGGCCGGTCGGCCGGAAGAACAGCACCGCCGCCATGAGGATGTAGATCAGCATCGGGGCGATGGCGCGCCCGGTCTGGCTCGCCATCGAGGGGTCGAGGACGAGACGTAAGGTGGCGGGGGCGAAGGAGCGCCCCAGCGTGTCGACGAGGCCGATGAGGAGGGCCGCGAGGAACGCGCCGCGGATCGAGCCGATGCCGCCGATCACGATGACGACGAAGGCGAGGATCAGGATGTTGTCGCCCATCCCGGGCTCGACGGAAAGGATCGGCGCGACCATGGCGCCGGCGAAGCCCGCGAGCATGGCGCCGAAGCCGAAGACGATCATGAACAGGCGGCGGATGTCGACCCCGAGCGCCGACACCATGGCGGCGTTCGAGGCGCCAGCCCGGATCAGCATCCCGGCCCGGGTGTGGTGCACGAGGACGTAGAGCAGGGCGCCGACGGCGAGCCCCGCCGCGATGATGGCGAGGCGGTAGACCGGGTAGAGCAGCCCCTGCATCAGCTCGATCGAGCCGGACAGCGCCGGCGGGATCGGCACGAACAGCGGCGCGGCGCCCCACACCGCCTTCACGCCCTGGTTCAGGAAGAGGATGATGCCGAAGGTCGCAAGCACCTGGTCGAGGTGGTCGCGGTCGTAGAGGTGGCGGAAGACGAGCACCTCCAGCAGCAGGCCGAAGGCGAGCGCCGCGGGGAGCGCGAGCGCAAGGCCGGCCGCGAAGCTCCCGCTCCAGGCGACGAGCGCGGCCGCGAAATAGGCGCCGACCATGTACTGCACGCCGTGGGCGAGGTTGATGAAGTCCATCACCCCGAACACGAGCGTCAGCCCGGCCGCGATCAGGAACAGGATGATCCCGAACTGCAGGCCGTTGAGCGTCTGGACGAGGAAGAGGGTGGCGGACATGGGCGAAGGGCGAATGGTGAGTGGCGAATGGCGAATGGGGGCGGACCCGCCATTCGCCATTCGCTATTCGCCACTCGCCTCCAAGGCTAGCTCGCGGGCTTGCAGTCCTTGGCGTAGACGTCGCCGTAGTTCTCGAACACCTTCTCGACGATCTCGGTCTGGAACTTGCCGTCGGGGCGCTTCGCGACCTTGACGAGGTAGAAGTCCTGGATCGGGTAGCCGTTGGTGTTGAACTTGAACGGCCCGCGGGCGGACTGGAAGTCGGCCTTGCGGATCGCGGCCGAGAGCGCCTTCTTGTCGGCGGCGTTGCCGCCCGTCGCTTTCAGGGCGGAGTCGATGAGCTTCGCGGTGTCGTAGGCCTGCATGGCGTAGGAGCCGGGGACGTAGTTGAACTCCTTCTCGAAGGCCGCGACGAAGGCCTTGTTGACCGGGTTGTCCATGTTCGGCGCCCAGGTCATACCGCCGAGGAGCCCGACCGCCGCGTCCTGCTGCGCCGGCAGCGTCGATTCGTCGACCGTGAAGGCGGAGAGGAAGGGGAGGCGGTCCTTGAGCCCCGCCTGCGCATATTGCCGGACGAGGTTCACGCCCATGCCGCCGGGCATGAAGGTGAACAGCGCGTCGGGCTGGGCCGCGGCGAGCTTCGCGAGCTCGCCCTGGAAGTCGAGGTTGTTGAGGGGAACATAGGACTCCTCCACGACCTCGCCCTTGAAGTGGCGCTTGAAGCCCGCCATCGAGTCGCGGCCCGCCTGGTAGTTCGGAGCGAGGAGGTAGACCTTCTTGTAGCCGCGGTTCTGCGCGACCTTGCCCAAGACTTCGTGCACCTGGTCGTTCTGGTAGGAGGTGACGAAGAAGTTCGAATGGCAGTCCTTGCCGGCGTAGCTCGACGGGCCGGCGTTGGGGCTGATCAGGATCGCGCCGGCGTCGAGGGCCGGCTTGTGGATCGCGAGCAGCACGTTCGAGAAGATCGGGCCGATCACGAAGTCGACCTTGTCGCGTTCGGTCAGGCCCTTGACCTTGGTGACCGCGACGTCGGGCTTGAGCTCGTCGTCGACGACGACGACCTCGGCGTCCCGGCCGCCGAACTTGCCGCCCATCTCCTTCACGGCGAGGTTGAAGCCGTCGCGGGCCTGCTGGCCGAGCGTCGCGGCGGGGCCGGACAGGGTCACGATGATCCCGACCTTCACCTTGTCGCCTTGCGCCGAGGCCGCCGTCGCGAGGAGGCCGACGCCAAGCGCGAGGGCGGTCGCTTTCACTATGTGCTTCATCCGTCGTCTCCCGTTCCCCGGCGCGGTTGGCCGCGCCTGTTCAAGAGCCGGAGCGCGTCGGCGCCGGCGTCCGCCACAGTCTTACCCTCAATCGCCCGCCCGGGAAGCCCCGGCTTGACGCCGCCCGCCCTCGGCGCGATATTTTAAGCTTAAAATAAATCGGTGCCGGCCGGCAAGGGTCGGAACGGGTCGAGGACGCGGGCGGGGCTGAGGTGGCGAATGGGTCCGCTGCGGGATCGACATGCCCTCGTGACCGGCGGCGGCCGCGGCATCGGTCTCGCGGTCGCCGAAGCCCTGTCGCAGGCGGGCGCGGCCGTGACGATCCTCGGACGCGACCGCGATTCTCTGGATAGCGCGGTTCGGGCCGGCGCCGCGAAAGGAGCGGTCGTGGCGGACGTCACGGATGCGGAGAGCCTCTTTGAAGCCGTAGAGCAGGCCCGCAAGACGCGCGGCGCGATCGATCTCCTGGTCGCCAACGCCGGTGCCGCCGAGTCGGCGCGCTTCGAAAGGTCCGACGCGCAGCTGTTCCGGCGCATGCTCGACGTGAACCTCTTGGGCGTCGTCCACGCCGCGCAGGCGGTGCTCGGCCCCATGGTCGAGCGCGGCTTCGGGCGCATCGTCGCCGTCGCCTCGACGGCCGGGCTCAAGGGGTATCCGTACGTCTCCGCCTACTGCGCCGCGAAGCACGCCGTCGTCGGCCTCGTGCGCTCGCTCGCGCTCGAGACCGCCGCCGCCGGCGTCACGGTCAACGCCGTCTGCCCCGGCTTCACCGACACCGACCTCGTCGCGGACAGCCTCGACCGCATCGTCCGGAAGACCGGCCGCAGCCGCGAGGAAGCGCTGGCCGAGCTGGTGAAGCACAATCCCCAAAACCGCCTCGTTGCGCCCCGCGAGGTCGCGGACGCGGTCGTGTGGCTGTGCGGCGAAGGGGCCGGCGCGGTCACGGGCCAGGCGATCGCCGTCGCGGGCGGGGAGGTGTGATGGACGAGCACCTTCCCCTCGACGCCGAGACCAAGGCCGCGGAGCAGCCGCAGGACCACCGCGACGAGCTGCGCCTGTGGCTGAGGCTCCTCACCTGCACGACGCTGATCGAGGGCGGCATCCGCAAGCGCCTGCGCGAGCGCTTCGACGTGACGCTGCCGCGCTTCGACCTCATGGCGCAGCTCGACAAGGCCCCGGAGGGGCTCACCCTCAGCGATCTCTCGAAGCGCATGATGGTGTCGAACGGCAACATGACGGCCCTCGTCGAGCGCCTCGCCATGAGCGGCCACCTCGCCCGGCGCACCTCGGACACCGACCGCCGGGCGCAGGTCGTGAGCCTCACCGACCTCGGCCGCGACGAGTTCCGGGCCATGGCGGCCGAGCACGAGGGCTGGATCGCCGAGATGTTCGCGAATCTTACGCGCCGCGAGGTCGAGGAGCTTTTGCGGCTTCTCGCCAAAACCAAAAGCTCCGCCCGCCGGGCGGTCGAGGGAGGACGCGCGTGAGCCGGCCCGCCAATTCCGTCTCGCTGCCGCTCGCGGAGTACGCGCCGGCGCATTTCCGCCTCGCCGTCGAGGGCAAGGTCGCGACCGTGACGCTGAACCGACCGGAGCGGAAGAACCCGCTCACCTTCGACAGCTACCGCGAGCTCGCCGACTTCTTCTGGGCCTGCCAGAAGGACGAGGCCGTGAAGGCGGTGGTGATCGCCGGCGCCGGCGGAAACTTCTCCTCCGGCGGCGACGTGTTCGAGATCATCGGCCCGCTCGTCGGGATGGACACGAAGGGGCTCACCGCCTTCACCCGCATGACCGGCGAGCTCGTGAAGGCGATGCGCGCCGCGCCGCAGCCGATCGTCGCAGCCGTCGACGGCATCGCGGCCGGGGCGGGCGCGATCGTCGCGATGGCGTCCGACATCCGCATCGGCACGCCGCGGGCGAAGGTGGCGTTCCTGTTCAACAAGGTCGGGCTCGCCGGCTGCGACATGGGCGCCTGTGCGATCCTGCCCCGCATCGTCGGCCAGGGCCGCGCCTCGGAGCTCCTCTACACCGGCCGCTTCATGACGGCCGAGGAGGGGGAGCGATGGGGCTTCTTCAGCCGCCTCGCGGCCCCGGAGGCGGTGCTCGCCGAGGCGCAGGGACTCGCCCGGGAGATCGCGGCGGGACCGACCTTCGGCAACACCATGACGAAGCGCATGCTCGCCATGGAATGGGCGATGTCGGTCGAGGAGGCGATCGAGGCCGAGGCGGTCGCGCAGGCCCTGTGCATGACGACGGAAGACTTCGCCCGCGCCTACCGCGCCTTCTCGGCGAAGGAGAAGCCGGTGTTCGAGGGGAATTGATGCCCGACGCCTCCTTCCTCGATTGGCCGTTCTTCGAGGAGCGGCACCGGCGCTTCGCCAGGGAGCTGCGCGCCTGGGCGGCGGAGGCAATCGAGCCCATCGTCGACCACGGGGACGTCGACGGCACCTGCCGCCGCCTCGTCGAGTGCCTGGGGGAGGGCGGCTGGCTGCGGGCCGTGGTGCCGGAAGCCTATGGTGGCCTGAGCCCCGCCTTCGACGTGCGCACGCTCTGCCTTGCCCGCGAGACCCTCGCCTACGTCAACGGCCTCGCCGACTTCGCCTTCGCCATGCAGGGGCTCGGCACCGGGCCGATCACGCTGTTCGGCTCGGAGGCGCTGAAGCGGCGCTACCTGCCGTCCGTCGGCGAGGGCGTCACCGTCGCGGCCTTCGCGCTCTCGGAGCCCGAGGCCGGCTCCGACGTCGCCGCGCTCGCCACGACCGCGACGCCGGACGGGCCGGAGCACGTGCGCATCGACGGCCGAAAGACCTTCATCTCGAACGGCGGCATCGCCGACCACTACGTCGTCTTCGCCCGCACCGGCGAGGCGCCGGGGGCGAAGGGCCTTTCGGCCTTCGTGGTCGACGCCGACGCGCCGGGGCTCGTCATCGAGGAGCGCATCGAGGTCGTGGCGCCGCATCCGCTCGCGGCGCTGCGCTTCGACGGCTGCCGCGTGCCGCTCGAGCAGCGGGTCGGGGGCCCGGGCGAGGGCTTCAAGGTCGCGATGGCGACCCTCGACGTGTTCCGCGCGACCGTCGGCGCCGCGGCGCTCGGCTTCGCCCGCCGCGCCCTCGACGAGGCGCTCGGGCGCGCATCCTCGCGCAAGCTCTTCGGGGCGCCGCTCGGTGACCTCCAGCTCACGCAAGCGGCGCTCGCCGAGATGGCGACCGCGGTCGACGCCTCGGCGCTCCTCGTCTACCGCGCCGCCTGGACCAAGGATCGCGGCGCTCCGCGGGTCACCCGCGAGGCCGCGATGGCCAAGATGCACGCGACCGAGAGCGCGCAGGAGGTCATCGACAAGGCGGTGCAGATCTTCGGCGGCCTCGGGGTCGTCAAGGGCGTCAAGGTCGAGGAGCTGTACCGCGAGATCAGGGCGCTCCGCATCTACGAGGGCGCGACCGAGGTCCAGAAGGTAGTGATCGCGCGGGAAGTGATGAAGGGCGCCCCGCCTCTCCCTCCGGGGATCCATGCGAACGAGCGCACTGTCATCCCCGGCGAGCCGAAGCGGAGCGGAGGCGAGGGAAGGGGATCCAAAACCCCGCCGTCGCTTGGGTCCCCTTCCCGGGCCGCTACGCGGCCCGCCGGGGACGACAGTGGGTGATGGAGAAAGCGATGTCCTACACCGCCCATGTGGACACCTTCGCGCGGGACAACCTGCCGCCGAAGGAACAGCAGCCGGACTTCTTGTTCACGCGCCCGGAGCTGCGATACCCCGAGCGGCTGAACTGCGTGACGCGCTTCCTCGACCGCTGGATCGAGGAGGGCCGCGGCGATGCGCCCTGCATCATCGGCCCGACCGAGACGCTGACCTATGGCGAGCTCCACGAGCGGGTGAACCGCATCGCGAACGTGCTCGTCCAAGAACTCGGGCTCGTGCCCGGCGGACGGGTACTGCTGCGCTCGGCCAACAACTCGATGCTGGTCGCGGCTTATCTCGCGGTGCTCAAGGCCGGCGGCGTCGCGGTCGCGACCATGCCGCTTCTGCGGGCCCGCGAGGTCGCCTACCCGCTGAACAAGGCCAAGGTCGCGATTGCGCTCTGCGACCACCGCCTATCCGATGAGATGGAGAAGGCGCGCGCCCTCGCGCCGGGCCTGCGGCACGTCGCCTACTGGGGCGGCGGCGGGCCTGAGAGCCTCGAGGCGCTGGCGGCCAAGGCCTCGCCGCAATTCCGGGCGGTCGAGACCGCCGCCGAGGACGTGTGCCTCATCGCCTTCACCTCCGGCACCACGGGCGAGCCCAAGGGCACCATGCACGTCCATCGCGACATGCTGGCGATCTGCGACTCCTATGCCGCCAACGTCCTGCGCGCCGAAGCGTCGGACCGCTTCATCGGCTCGCCGCCGATCGCCTTCACCTTCGGCCTCGGCGGCCTCGTGCTGTTCCCGATGCACGTCGGCGCCGCGACCGTGCTCCTCGAGAAGGCCGCCCCGGAGGACCTGCTGCCGGCGATCGAAAAATACCGCGCGTCGGTGTGCTTCACGGCGCCGACCGCCTACCGGGCGATGCTGGCGCGCCTGCCCGATCACGACGTCTCCTCCTTGCGCAAGTGCGTCTCGGCCGGCGAGGCGCTGCCGAAGGCGACCTTCGAGGCGTGGCGGGAGGCGACGGGCCTGAAGGTCATGGACGGCATCGGCGCGACCGAGATGCTGCACATCTTCATCGCGGCGCCGGAGGACGAGATCAGGCCGGGCGCGACCGGCAGGCCGGTGCCGGGCTACGAGGCGAAGGTGATCGACGCGGAGGGCCGCGAGCTGCCGCCGGGCACGGCCGGGCGGCTTGCCGTGCGCGGCCCGACCGGCTGCCGCTACCTCGCCGACGATCGCCAGCGGAAGTACGTCGAGAACGGCTGGAACGTCACCGGGGACATCTACGTGCGGGATGAGGACGGCTACTTCTGGTACCAGGCGCGCTTCGACGACATGATCGTCTCGGCCGGCTACAACATCGCCGGGCCCGAAGTCGAGGCGGCGCTCCTCTCCCACCCGGCGGTCGCGGAATGCGGTGTCGTCGGCGCGCCGGACGCCGAGCGCGGCATGATCGTCAAGGCCTACGTGGTGCTCTCGGCGGGCGAGCGGCCCGGGCCCGACATGACGAAAGCGCTGCAGGACCACGTCAAGCGGGAGATCGCGCCCTACAAGTACCCGCGCGCGATCGAGTTCGTGGAGGCCTTGCCGAAGACCCAGACCGGCAAGCTCCAGCGCTTCGCGTTGCGCCAGATGGCGCAGACTACGGCGCCGGCCGCGGCATGAAGCCGGCATCGGAAAAAGTCGGCGCGGCGGCGCTGCCGGCTGGCGGGCTGCCCGTGGGCGGACTACCCGCGGGGGCTTGGCGCATCGTCGTGCCGGTGCGCTTCTCGCACTGCGACCCGGCCGGCATCGTCTATTTCCCGCGCTACTTCGACATGATCAACGGGGTGGTGGAGGACTGGTTCGCGGGCGCGCTCGGCCTGCCCCACCACACCTTCATCCGCGACCGCCGCATCGGCTTAGGCCCGGCCCACGCCGAGGCCGACTTCATGAAGCCCGGCTTCCTCGCCGACGAGCTCGTCTTCGCGGTGCTGGTCGACCGCATCGGCAACAGCTCGCTTAGCCTTAGCGTGCACGCGCACCGGGGCGAGGAGCCGGTGCTCAAGGCGCGCCTCGTCATTGTGACGACCTCGCTCGTCGAGCACCGGGCGATCCCGATCCCCGACGATCTCAGGGCCGCCCTCGAAGCCTATCAGGAGCGCTGCCGATGACTCTTAGGAAGGCGCCGCCGCCCTTAGCGCCACCGGGCGACGACCGGCCGACCGTGCTGCAGCCCGGGAGCTGGCCGAAGCCCCGGGGCTACGCCAACGGCATGATGGCGGACGGGCGCATCCTCGTCACCGGCGGCGTCGTCGGCTGGGACGCCATGGGCAATTTTCCCGACGGCTTCACGGCCCAGGCCCGGCAGGCGCTGTCGAACATCCGCGCCATCCTGGCCGAAGGCGGGGCCGAGCCGCACCACCTCGTGCGCCTGACCTGGTACGTGCTCGACGTCGACGAGTACACGGCGAGTCTCAGCGGCCTCGGCCGCGCCTACCGCGAGACCATCGGGCCGCACTACCCGGCGATGGCGGTGGTGCAGGTCGTGCGCCTCGTCGAGAAGGCCGCGCGGGTCGAGATCGAGGCGACCGCGGTCGTGCCGCGCTGACCGCCTCTCCCCGCCCGCGGGGAGAGAAGATTCAGCCTGCCCAATCGAGCGACCGTTCCACGGCCTTCCGCCAGCCGGCGTAGAGCCGTTCCCGCGTATCGGCCTGCATGGTCGGCGTCCAGCGCCGGTCGACGCTCCAGTTCCGCACGAGCTCGCCCGTCCCGGACCAGACGCCTGTCGCGAGCCCGGCGGCGTAGGCTGCGCCGAGGGCCGTGGTCTCGGCGACTCGCGGGCGCACCACCGGCACGTCGAGGATGTCGGCCTGGAACTGCATCAGGAGGCCGTTGACCACCATGCCGCCGTCGGTGCGCAGCTCCTTCACGGCGATGCCGGTGTCCTTCACCATGGCGTCGAGCACGTCGCGGGTCTGGTAGGCGGTCGCCTCGAGCGCGGCGCGGGCGATGTGGCCCTTGCCGGCGAAACGGGTGAGGCCGCCGATCAGGCCGCGCGCCGCCTCGTTCCAATAGGGCGCGTAGAGACCCGAGAAGGCGGGCACGATCACGACGCCGCCGTTGTCCTCGACGGTGCGCGCGAGCGCCTCGACCTCGCCGCTCGTGGCGATGAAGCCGAGGTTGTCGCGCAGCCACTGCACCAGCGCGCCGGTGATCGCGATCGAGCCTTCGAGCGCATAGACCGGCTTTGCGTCGCCGAGTTTGTAGCCGAGCGTGGTGAGGAGCCCGCAGGTCGACGGGAACGGCCTCTCGCCGGTGTTCATCAGCATGAAGCAGCCGGTGCCGTAGGTGTTCTTGGCCTCTCCCGGCGTAAAGCAGGCTTGGCCGACGAGCGCCGCCTGCTGGTCGCCGAGGATGCCGGCGATGGGCACGCCGGCGAGCGGAGCGCCGGCCTCTCCGTAGACCTCGCTCGACGAGGCGATGCGCGGCAGGCAGGCTCGCGGGATGCCGAACAGCGTCAGGATCGCATCGTCCCAGGCGAGGGTCTCGAGGTCCATGAGCTGGGTGCGGCTGGCGTTCGTCACGTCGGTGACGTGGAGCCCGCCGTCCGGCCCGCCGGTCAGGTTCCAGACGAGCCACGAATCGATGGTGCCGAAGAGCGCGTCGCCGGCTTGAGCCTTCGCCCGCGCCTCCGGCACTGTGTCGAGGAGCCACTTGAGCTTGAGGCCCGAAAAATAGCTCGCGAGGGGGAGGCCGGTCTTGGCGCGCAGGCGGTCCTTGCCGCCGTCGCGGGCGAAGTCCGCGACAAGCCCGTCGACGCGGGTGTCCTGCCAGACGAGGGCGTTGTGGAGCGGCGCCCCGGTGCGGCGGTCCCACAAGACCGTGGTCTCGCGCTGGTTCGTGATCCCGACCACGGCGAGGTCCTTCGGCCCGAGCCCTTTCGCGGAAAGCGCGTCGCGGATGACGGCCTGCGTGTTCCGCCAGATCTCCTGCGCATCGTGCTCGACGTGGCCCGGCGCCGGGTAGATCTGGGCGTGCTCCCGTTGCGCGACCGAGACCATCGCGCCGTCCCGGTCGAACACGATGAAGCGGCTGCTGGTGGTGCCCTGGTCGATCGCCCCGACGTAGGCCGGCATGGATTTCCTCCGTTCCCGGGAGAACTTAGGGCGACGCCGAGGCCGGCGTCCACAGGCGGCCTATCGTTCCGGGACGCCGCGAAGCGGAGCCGCCTTCTCGTTCGGGCTCTCCGCCTCGCGGAGCCTCGGAGGACGCGAGGGATGGAACCCCGTCCCGCATGCCCGGTTTAGAAAGCGCCAAGGCTCAGGTGCGTCATGAATGCGAGCGCAGAACGCAGTCGCTCCCTGTGGGGGAAGAGCCTCGAGATCCCGGGCGCCTCGCCCCTGACGTCCGATGCCGCGGTCGACGTCCTGGTGCTCGGGGCCGGGATCGCGGGCCTCTCCACCGCCTACGAGCTCGCCCGGGCCGGCCGGGAGGTCATGGTCCTGGACCGGGGCCCGATCGGCGGAGGGATGACGGCGCGCACGACGGCCCACCTCGCCTCGGCCCTCGACGACTACTACCACGAGCTGATCGCGGCCCGGGGGATCGACGTCGCGCGCCAGGTCTGCCGCGCCCAGATCGAAGCCATCGACCGGGTCGAAGCCATCGTCGGCGAGGAAGGGATCGCGTGCGACTTCCGCCGCGTCGACGGGTATCTCTTTCCGGGCGCGCCGGCCGACGCCGACGCCCTCGCGAAGGAGCACGACGCGGCCCGGCGGGTCGGCCTCGATGTCGCGTGGGAGGAGCGGGCGCCGCTCCCGGGCGCCAGGGAGCGCTGCCTGCGCTTCGCCAACCAGGCCCGTTTCCATCCGCTCAGGTACCTGGGCGGGCTCGTCCGCTGCCTTGAGCGGGACGGAGGCCGCCTGCACGCCGGCACGACCGCGGCCGACGTGGCGCCGCAAGGCGACGGAACGGTCCTCGTGCGCACCGCGTCCGGCGCCGCCGTCACGGCCCGCCACTGCGTGGTCGCCACGAACTCGCCTTTCAACGAGGTCGAGGTCCACTACAAGCAGGCGCCCTACCGGACCTACGCCCTCGCCGGCCGGGTGCCGCGCGGGTCGGTCGTGGACGCCCTCTTCTGGGATACCCTCGACCCGTACCATTACGTCCGGATCCAGCCCGGGGACGACGGCGCGTCGGACTGGCTCGTCGTCGGCGGCGAGGACCACAAGACCGGCGAGGCCGACGACATGGACGCGCGTTTCGCGCGCCTCGAGGCCTGGACGCGGGAGCTGTTCCCGGCCTTTGCCCGCCCGGAGCGCCGGTGGTCGGGCCAGGTCCTCGAGCCCGTCGATCACGCGGCCCTGATCGGCCGCAGCGCCGCGGCGCCGAACGTCTATCTGGCGACCGGCGACTCCGGGCAGGGGATCACCAACGGCGTCGCGGCGAGCCTGATGATCCGCGAGCTCGTCGCCGGCCGGGAGGCGGCCTATGCGCCGGCGCACGACCCGAACCGGGCCGTGCGGAGCGCCGTCGGCGAGTTCCTCGCCGAGAACCTCGACGCCGCCGGGAAGCTCGTCGCCAAGGCGCTGCCGGGCGACGTGGCGAGCGTCGACGAGATCGGGCCCGGCGAGGGAGCCGTCGTCCGGCAGGGGCTGCGCAAGCTCGCCGTCTACCGGGATCCCTCCGGCGTGCTGCACAGTCGCTCGGCCGAGTGCACCCACGCGGGCTGCATCGTGCGCTGGAATCCGTTCGAGACGTGCTGGGACTGTCCGTGCCACGGGTCCCACTTCGCCCCCGACGGAACCGCCATCAACGCCCCCGCGGTCGAGCCCCTGGCCGACGCCTGACCCGGGAAGGCTGGCGGACCGGCGCGGCTCCTTGGCTCGGGCGTCAGGTTCTCGAGGGCAGCACCAGCACGGCGAAGACGGCCGCGGACGCGAGCGCCATCACGATCGCAACCCAGATCACCAGGCCGTAATTGCCCGAGACGGCCCACAGCGCCCCGAAGGCGAAGGGCGCGCTCGCCCGGGCGACCATCGTCGGCGCGTTCATCATGCCCTGGATGGCGCCGTAGTCGAGGCGCCCGAAGATTTCGGCCGGCAGGACGGCGCGCACGATCGTCATGATGCCGTTCGCGGTGCCGTAGATAACGGCGAAGACCACCACGAGCCAGGGCTCCGGCCGCACGAACGGCAGAAGGGCGAACGCCACGACGCCAAGGCCGCAGGAGAGGACGCCGACGGCGCGCATGCTCAAGCGCCGCTCGGCAAGCGCGATCGCGATGCGCCCGCCGACCTGGGACGGCCCGACGAGGGAAAAAGCCGCAACCGCGCCCCCAAGCGTCAGCCCGCGCTCGACGAGAAGCGGCACGAGGTGGATGGCGAAGCCCGTGAACAGGGCGTTGTGCAGGACCGAGACGATCACAAAGCCCCAGAACGCCGGGTGCCGCAGCACCCGCCGGGGATTGCTCGGCGGCGCGGGCGGGCCGGGGGCCGGGACTTCCGCCGGGGCGCGGTGGGGCTCGCTCGGGATCACGAGGAGGTGGATCGCGCCTGAGACCAAAAGGTTGATCGCGGCGAGCGCGAGGAGCGCGTGGCGCCAGCCGAGCGCCTGGATCAGCACGTGGCTCAAGGGGAAAAACACGGTGCTGGCGAGCCCGCCGACGAGCGTCATGGCGGTGATGCCACGCCGGGCGAGGGCCCCGAGCCGGTGGGTCAGGACGGCGAAGCCGGGGTCGTAGAGGATTGCGCTCATGGTCGCCCCGAGCCCGAGCCAGATCAGGACAAAGACCGGATAGCTCTCGACCCGCGACCACAGCACGAGGAGCCCCGACGAGATCAGCGATCCCGCCGTCATGACGAGGCGCCCGCGGCCCTTGTCGATCAGCCGGCCGGCCGGATAGGCCGTGAGCGCCGAGGCGCCGAGGCCGAGGGAATAGGCGAGCGTCAGCGCCGGCTTCGACCAGCCGAGCTCCGTCGCCATCGGCTCGAGGAAGAGCGCGAAGGCGTAGAACACGATGCCCCAGGACACGAGCTGCGCGAAGGACAGCGCCGCGACGAAGCCCCAAGGCATGCGGGCGGGGGAGGGGGACTCGAGGGACATGAGCGCGCTACGATAGGGACCCGGGTCGAAAGGGGAGTGTGTCCTGCTTCACACTTCTCCCGGGAGGACGGGGGGCTTCCGAAATTCTTCCTGTACCTCGTTGACTTGGAGGGCAAAAGACCTCATATGGTCCCCATAGCGTCAGCACTCCCCGAAGAGAGTCGCTTGATCGAGGCGGCGTGACAGTTCCCGCGAGAAGCGCGGGCCGGCCTCCATCTTCAATCGCTTGCCACCCCAGACAGCCCTTATCACGCGGGTCGTCCCCGTCGAGCCTTTGCCCGGGCGCCAGCGTGCGATCTCCGCGGTCCAGGGGCTCATTGCATCCGTTCGAAAGACAGAAACCTTGTCCAACTTCTCCGACTTCGGCCTCGCCGCGCCCATCCAGAAGGCGCTCGCCGCCGAGGGCTACGAAACCCCGACCCCGATCCAGACCCAGGCGATCCCGCACGTCATGGCGGGGCGCGACCTCTGCGGCATCGCCCAGACCGGCACCGGCAAGACGGCGGCCTTCGCGCTGCCGATCCTGCACCACTTCGCCGAGCACGCCCGCGCCGCCCCGCGCCGCAGCTGCCGCGCCCTCGTCCTAAGCCCGACGCGGGAGCTCGCGAGCCAGATCGCGGACAGCTTCCGGTCTTATGGCCGCAACCTCAGGCTCTCGACCACGGTCGTCTTCGGCGGCGTGCCGATCGGCAAGCAGGAGCGGGCGCTCCAGAACGGCGTCGACATCCTGGTCGCGACCCCGGGACGCCTCCTCGACCTGATCGACCGGCGCTCCCTCAGCCTGCGCGACGTCGAGGTCTTCGTCCTCGACGAGGCCGACCGCATGCTCGACCTCGGCTTCATCCACGACCTGCGCCGCATCGTGAAGCTCGTGCCGGCGGAGCGCCAGACCCTGTTCTTCTCGGCCACCATGCCCACGGCGATCGCGTCGCTCGCGGCGGCGTTTCTCAACGACCCCGTGCGGGTCGCGGTGACGCCCGAGGCGACGACGGCCGAGCGCGTCACGCAGAGCGTCATGTTCGTGCCGACGGCGCAGAAGCCGGCGCTCCTGCACGCGGTCCTCAAGGACCCGGCGGTCGAGCGCGTCCTCGTCTTCACCCGCACCAAGCACGGCGCCGACAAGGTCGTGCGCAGCCTCGCGGCCGGCAGCGTCGCGGCGGCCGCGATCCACGGCAACAAGAGCCAGCCGCAGCGCGAGCGCGCGCTCGCCGGCTTCAAGTCCGGCCAGTGCCGGGTGCTCGTCGCGACCGACATCGCGGCGCGCGGCATCGACGTCGACGGCGTCACGCACGTCGTCAACTACGACCTCCCGAACATCCCCGAATCCTATGTCCACCGCATCGGCCGCACGGCGCGGGCCGGCGCCGACGGGATCGCGATCTCGTTCTGCAACGGCGAGGAGCGGGCGTACCTGCGCGACATCGAGAAGGTGACGCGCATGAAGGTGCCGGTCGCGCCCCTGCCGGACGGCATCGCGGCCCTGCCGGCGGAGCCCGCCCGGGAAGAGCGCCCGCACCACCAAGCCGGCCGTCCGCAGGGGCAGGGCCGGGGCCGGGGCCAGGGTCAAGGCCGCGGCGGCCAGGGCAATGGCCATGGCCGCAGTCAGGGCCAGGGACAGGGCAACGGCCGCGCTCCCGAGCGGCAGCAGGAGGCCGGCCGCCAGCGGCCGGCTCAGCAGCAGCGCCGCAGCCGGCCCGCCGACGGCCATGTCCGCCCGGCGGAACATCGCCCGGCCGGACAGGGCCGCGACGGCGGCGCGATCGGCTGGCTCACGCACGGCGCTTCGCGGCCGCGGTAATCCGCATCCCTACGGGTACCTCGGGCGGAGCGCGGAGCGCGGCCCGAGGACCTCGCTGACGGCGCCTCCGCGAGGCGCTTCCGGGTCACGAGCGCCGGCCCGGAGCCGCCGGCCGCCCGCCCGTCACATGCCGGTGAGCCGCCGGATCGGCGACTGTCGCCTCGCGGCGTCCCGCTCTACACTCGCGTCCTCGACGAAGCAGTCATGGGAGGAAGCGATGTCGAAGGCTGGTTTCTCCTTGTCCCGGCGCGAGCTCATGGCCGGGGGCGCCGCGGCGTCGGGCGCCGCCGTTCTCGGGGCGACCTTGGGGCCTGCGGCCGCCAAGGCCCCGAAGCTCAACACGCAGGCGCCCTACTTCTACCGCTTCAAGCTCGGCGATGCGGAGGCAACGATCGTCTCCGACGGCACCCTGCCGCTCGGCGACCCCCACGCCAACTTCATGGGCCTCTCCAAGGAGGAGATGGACCGGCAGCTCAACGAGAACTTCTTGCCCGCGACGAACGCCGTGCTCGAGCAGAACGTGCTCGTCGTGAACACCGGCGACCGGCTCGTGCTGTTCGACACCGGCATGGGCAGCCTCAAGGTCTTCGGCCCGACCACCGGCAAGCTCCTCGCGACGCTGAAGCAGGCCGGCATCGATCCGAAGGACATCGACGCGGTCGTGATGTCCCACGCCCACATCGATCACTGCGGCGGCTGCATGGCCGACGACGGAAAGCCGAACTTCCCCAACGCGCAGTACTACATCACCCAGGCCGACTACGACTTCTGGACCGACGAGACCAAGGTTCCGCAGCAGTTCAAGGTCTTCCTCGACACGGCGCGCAAGAACCTCCCTCCCAACCGCGACCGCATGCGCTTCATCAAGGACGGCGAGGAGTTCCTGCCCGGCATCCAGGCGATCCTCGCCCCCGGCCACACGGTCGGGCACACCATGTTCATGATCTCGTCCGCGGGCCAATCGCTCTGCTACATCGGCGACCTCGCCCACCACCCGGTGCTGCTCCTGGAGAAGCCCCTCACCGAGTTCCTCTACGACACCGACCCGAAGCAGTCGGCGCAGACCCGCGTCAAGATGCTCACGATGCTCGCCGAATCGCGCACGCCTGTCCTCGCCTACCACTTCGCCTGGCCCGGCATCGGCCACGTCGCGAAGCGCGGAGACGGCTTCCGGTACTTCCCGGAGGCGATGAAGATGGAGCTATAGGCCTGCGCGATCGCGGCGTGCTTCCCCTCTCCCGCTTGCGGGAGAGGGCTTCGCGGCCAAGGCCGCCCGCAGGCGGGGAGCGGGCGCCGCGGTGCTGTGCCTGGCCGATCTCCAGCCGGTCTAATGATACGGGTCGGCCGCGTCCCTCAGCCCGTCGCCCATGAAGTTGAAGGCGAGGACCACGAGCACCACTGGCAGGATCGGGAACAGGAGCCACGGGTGGAGCTGGACGGCGGCGAGGTTCTGGGCCTCGTTGAGGAGCACGCCCCAGCTCGTCACCGGCGGACGAAGCCCCAGCCCCAGGAACGACAGCGCCGTCTCGCCGAGGATCATCGACGGGATCGAGAGGGTCGCCGAGGCGATCAGGTGGCTCATGAAGTTCGGGATGAGATGGCGCGCGATGATGCGCTTCTTCGAGGCCCCCATGAGCTCGGCCGCCCGCACGAAGTCTTCCTCGCGTAGCGCGAGCAGCTTCGAGCGCACCGCGCGGGCGAGCCCCGGCCAGTCGAGCAGGCCGAGGATGATGGTGATGCCGAAGAAGACGAGGATCGGGCTCCAGTTCGGCGGCAGCGCCGCCGAGAGCGCGAGCCATAAGGGCAGCTCGGGCAGCGAGCGCAGGATCTCGATCAGGCGCTGGATCGCGTGGTCGACCCAGCCGCCGATGTAGCCGGCGAGCCCGCCGAAGAAGAGCCCCAGCGTGAACGACACCGCGATGCCGACGAGCCCGATGGTGAGCGAGATCCTGGCCCCGTAGACGATGCGCGAGAAGAGGTCGCGCCCGAGCCGGTCGGTGCCGGCGAGGAAGAGGGTCCCGTCCTTCGGCGGACAGAACAGGTGCCAGTCCGTGTGGATCACGCCCCAGAAATCGTAGGCGTCGCCGCGGCAGAGGAAGCGCACGGGCTGCGGGGTCGTCCGGTCGACGACGTAGTCGCGCCTGAAGGTCTCGAGGTTGAAGGTGAACTTGTAGGGATAGACGAACGGGCCGCGGAGGGAGCCCTCGTGCAGGAAATGGATCCGCTGCGGCGGCGCGTAGAGGAAATCGCCGTGGCGCTTCGTCTGGTTGTAGGGCGCGATCACCTCGACGAAGGGCACCATCAGATAGAAGGCGAGGAGCAGGAGCGCGGAGGCGACGGCGACCTTGTGGCGGCGGAACTTCCACCACATCAGCCGCCACGAGGAGGCGCGGTAGAAGGCCTCGCTCTCGGCGCCCGTCGGCTCGGCGAGGCCGGGGTCGAACGGCTCCGTGTCGACGTAGTGGCGCGGGCGGGCCATCGCTTCGACGTTCACGGCCTAGCGCCCCCCGATCCGGATGCGCGGGTCGAGCCAGGCGAGGAGGAGGTCCGAGATCAGCATCCCGACCACCGTCAGCACGGCGACGAACATGAGGATGAAGCCGGCCAGGAACTGGTCCTGGCTCTTCAGCGCCGCGAGGAGCAGCGGCCCGACCGTCGGCAGGCTCAGGACCAGCGAGACCAGGACGGAGCCCGACACGAGGTGCGGCAGGAGGTTGCCGATGTCGGCGATGAAGGGGTTGAGCGACATGCGGAAGGGGTACTTCAGCAGCGCCTTGCGGGCCGGGAGCCCCTTCGCCTTGGCGGTGACGTAGTACTGCTTGCCGAGCTCGTCCAGGAGGTTCGCCCGCATGCGCCGGATCATGGCGGCGGTGCCGCCGAGGCCGATGACGAGCGTCGGCACGACGAGGTGCGAGGCGAGCGACTGGACCTTGCCCCAGCTCCAGGGCTGGCCGGCATAGGCCGGGTCGTAGAGCCCGCCGATCGAGATGCCGAACCATCGGTTCGAGTAGAACAGGAGGATGAGGGCGAGGAGGAAGCTCGGGGTCGCAAGGCCGATGTAGCCGACGAAGGTCGCGGCGTAGTCGCCGAGCGAGTACTGGCGCGTCGCCGAGTAGATGGCGATCGGGATCGAGACCAGGTGGACGAAGATCACGACCACGAGGTTGACGAGGAGCGTCAGCCACACGGCGTCGCCGACGACCTCGTTCACCGGCTTGTCGTACTCGAACGACCAGCCCCAGTTGCCCTGGATGAGCCCGCTGAAGAGCCCGTCCGGGTTCGGCCACACCCCGATCCAGACGAGGTACTGCTCCCACACCGGCCGGTCGAGGCCGTACTGCCGGATCAGGAACTCGGCCTTGGCGGCCGACGCGGCCTCCCCTTGCGCGCGCAGCTCGGCGATCTGGTTCGTCAGGAAGTCGCCCGGCGGCAGCTTGATGATGAAGAACACGAGCGCCGAGATGATGGCGAGCGTCACCGCCATCGTCAGGAAGCGCCGGAGGAGGAAGCGGATCATCGCAGCGCCGCCTCCTTGCCCTGCGTCTTGTCCCAGTAGAACTCGTCGATGCGGTAGACGCCGAGCATCGAGGTCGGCTCCCAGCTGTAGAGGGCCTTCTTGGGCACGTTCATGAGCCCGCTGCGGACGACGATGGGCTGGAGAGCGCCGGCAAGCGTGCCGATCGACCACTGGTTCTCGGCGTGGTTCTTCAGCATCTCGCGCCAGACCTCGGCGTGGACCGCATCGTCGGCGGTCGCCATCCAGCGCTCGTAGAGCTCGAGCAGGCGGCGCGCCTCGGGGACGTCGACGCTCTCGCCGGTCTTGCCCTTGGTCTCGGCGTGCTGACCCCACTTCGGCCAGGAATAGAAGGTCTGCTGCATCGGGGCGAGCTCGGTCGGGGCCATGTCGGCGGTCGGCACCGCGAGGTCGAGGCCCTGCGCCGCCACCATGACGGTGAGGCCCGAGTAGGCGCGGTTGCGCAGGATCGTGCGGTCCTGCGGCTTGACGAACAGCTTCACGCCGATCTCGCGCCAGAACTCGGAGATCAGCGTCAGGCCGTCGACGATGAGCCCGCCCTCGCCGTCGGTCTCGACGATGATCTCGAGCTCGCGCCCGTCGGGCAGGAGACGGATGCCGGCGCCGTTGCGCTTCGTCAGCCCGATCTCGTCGAGGAGACGCGAGGCCTCTCCCGGGTCGTAGGCCGCGTTCGTCGTGCGCAGCTCGGGCCGGAACAGCGGGCTCTCGTCCATGACGGTGTTGTTGCCCTCGCGGCCGAGGCCGAAGAGGAGGGCGTTGTTCAGCGTCTTGCGGTCGATGCCGAGAGACAGCGCGCGGCGGAAACGCCCGTCCCGGTTCAAGGCCCGCCAGCCCGGATCGACGGCGTTGAGGTTCGGGTAGAGGGCAAGCTCGCTGCCGCGGGCCGAGAGCCACAGGAGGGTGCGGTAGCCCTTCGCCCGCTCGCCCTCCTTGAGGATCGGGATGTCGCCCATGGAAAGGCCGCGGAACAGGAAGTCGACCTCGCCGGCGTTGGCCTTCGCGGCCATGAGCCCGCCCGCCGCCACGTCGAAGATCACCCGGTCGACATAAGGAAGCTGCTGCCCGGCGGTGTCGACCCGGTGGTAGAAGGGGTTCTTCTCGAAGACGAAGCGGGTCGCCGGCGCCGCGTTCGTGACCCGCCAGCCCTGGAGCGTCGGAAGCTCCGGGTTCGAGTTCTCGAACATGTCGTCCATGCGGTTGTGCAGCGCCGCCCAGGACTTGAGCTTCGCCTTCTTGGCCGCGTCCTCGAGCTTTGCCTTGTCGGCGTACTTGGCGTGGAAGCGCTTGAGGTAGTGGGCGGGCCGGTAGAGGAACGGGTCGCGGGGGCCGGCGAGGCTCGGCAGGAAGCGCGGGTTCGGCTTCTCCCAGGCGTAGCGCACCGTGCGCGCGTCCACGACTTCGAAGCGCGGCGGCTTGCCGTCGACGAGCATGAATTCAGGGAGCCCGGCGGGCGAGACCTCGACGTTGCTGGCGATGTCCTCCCAGTAGTAGCGGAAGTCCTCCGCCGTGAACGGCTTGCCGTCGGACCAGCGGTGCCCGTCGCGAAGATAGAAGGTGAAGACGGTGTCGTTCTCGTTATCGACTTGCCTGAGGACGTCGGGCTCGAGCGCGAGCTTCTCGGTATAGCCGACGAGCCGGGCATAAGAGTGCACCGACATGTAGCGGATGTCCCGCGCCCGGGCGACGAGCGACGTCACTTCCCCGCCGGGCTTGCCGAGGCTGCGGCCCTTGGCGGCGAGGTCGACGACGAGCGCCTCCTTCGGCAGCCGCTCGGCGACGGGGGGCAACTCGCCCTTCTTGACGCGCTCGGCGAAGAGCGGGGTTTCCGCGTAGGTCTGGGCGACGGCCGGCGCCGAGAAGAGCGCCGCCGCAAGGACGAGCGCCGCCCGAATCCCTCGCCCCTTGCGGGCCATTCTCCCAAGGCCCTCATCCTGAGGTGCGAGCGGAGCGAGCCTCGAAGGACGCACACCCGCCGACACAGCGCCCCACCGTCGGTGCGTGCTTCGAGGCTCGCGCTTACGCGCGAGCACCTCAGCATGAGGAGGTTTGGGATCCTGCATGGAGAACATCACGCGGCCTCCTTGGCGGGCTCGCTCGTGAGGCGGACCTTGTGGCCGCTCTCGATCTCGCGCATCGCGCCGAACTCGCCCTCGGCGAGGCGGAAGGGGGCGGGCCACAGGGCCGGGTCGGAGAAGCGGTCGGTCTTGAGCTTCGCGAAGTCGAGCGGGCGGTCGATGTCGGGATCGGGCACCGCGGCGAGGAGGGCCTGCGTGTAGGGGTGCACGGGGTTGCGGAACAGGGTCGCCTTCGGCGCCTGCTCGACGATGTAGCCCCGGCACATCACCGCGATGGTGTCGGCGATGTAGTCGACCACCGCGAGGTTGTGCGAGACAAACAGGTACGACAGCCCGAGCGCCGCCTGGAGGTCCTTCAGGAGGTTCAGCACCTGCGCCTGCACCGACACGTCGAGGGCCGAGACCGGCTCGTCGCAGAGGAGCACGCGGGGCTCAAGCGCCAGCGCGCGGGCGATGCCGAGGCGCTGGCGCTGCCCGCCCGAGAACGAATGCGGGTAGCGCCTTAAGGAACGCCGGTCGAGGCCGACCATCTCGAGGAGCTGCTTTGCCCGCTCGAAGCGCTCGTCGGAGGAGCCGATCTCGTGGATGCGCAGGGGCTCGGTCAGGATCTCGTACACCGTCATGCGCGGGTTCAAGGACGAGAACGGATCCTGGAACACGAACTGCACGGCGCGCCGGTAGGCCTTGAGGTCGTCGCCTTCGAGCGCGAACACGTCGCGTGGCCCCGAGCCGTCGTCGAAGGTGACGGTGCCGGAATCGGGCTGGATCGCCCGCATGATCATCTTCGACACGGTGGTCTTGCCGCAGCCGGATTCGCCGACGAGGCCGAGCGTCCGCCCGCGCGGGAGCGAAAGGCTCACGCCGTTGACGGCGTGGATCTTGCGCACGCGCCCGCTGAACCAGCCGGCGCGGAGCGTGAAGGTCTTGCACAGGTTCTCGGCCGCGAGCACGGGGGCCTTCGACTCCGTGCGCGCCGCAGCGGCCTCGGTGCGCCGCGCCAGGATCGCGCTCTTGACCTCGCGGATGGGGGTCAGCCGCTCGCCCGGCTCCATGGCGAAGCGCGGCACCGCCCGCATCAGGGCCTTGAGGTAGGGGTGCTGGGCGCGCCGGAAGAGGTCCTCGCGCGGGCCCGCCTCCATGACCCGGCCGCGGTACATCACGACGACCTCGTCCGCCATGTTGGCGACGACGCCGAGGTCGTGCGTGATGAGGAGGAGCGACATGTGGGTCTCGGCCTGCAATTCGCGCATGAGGTCGAGGATCTGGGCCTGCGTCGTCACGTCGAGGGCCGTCGTCGGCTCGTCGGCGATGAGGAGGGCGGGGCGCGTGATCAGCGCCATCGCGATCATGGCGCGCTGGCGCAGGCCCCCGGAGAGCTCGAACGGGTAGGTGACGAGGGCCCGCTTCGGGTCGGGGAAGCCGACCCGGGCGAAGACGTCGACGGCGCGCTCGAGCGCCTCGGCCTTCGAAACGTTGCCGTGCAGGAGGAGCGCCTCCGAGACCTGGTCGCCGACCGTGTGCAGGGGCGAGAGCGAGGTCATCGGCTCCTGGAAGATCATCGCGATGCGCCCGCCGCGGAGGTTGCGCATGGTCTCGCCCTCGGGGTCGAGAGCGGCGATGTCGAGGGGCGGCTCGCGGTCGTCCGGGTCGTCGAAGAGGATCGCGCCGCCGCCGATCCGGGCGACCTTCGGCAGGATGCGCAGGATCGCCTGCGCCGTCACCGACTTGCCCGAGCCCGACTCGCCGACGAGCGCGATGGTCTTCGCCTTCGGCACGTCGAACGACAGGCCGTCCACCGCCCGGAAGGCGCCGGCGTCGGTCTGGAAGTCGATCGAGAGGTCGCGGATCGACAGGAGCGGCGTCTTCAAGCAGTGCTCTCCAATGGAACGTCCCTGGCCTTTGTCTTTTCTAGCTTTGTCACAATCCGCCGACGCGCGCAGTTCGACTATCGAAATAAGTCCTCGACGGAGGGATAGCGCAGGTTCGGGTGTCGCGCCAATCGTTCGAGCAGCGCCGCACAATAGGCCCATAACGGCTCGTCGTGAATGAGGTGATGGGTGAGGAGCCCGATCGGCTCCATATTATGTCGACCGTCGACGCACACCGATACGGCGGCGGCGAGCTGGCGTACCAGGACCTCGGGGGCGAGGAGCCCGCGCGTGCCGCGCCAGTCGATGGGATCGACGTGCGTGTTGACCTGCACGAGGCCCGGCGCGGGCTCGCGGGCGGGGCGGGGGCCGAAGGTCGACAGTCCCCGGTAGCCGAGCGCCGGGAGCCTTGCGACGAGCTCCGGCGCGAGCCGGTTCCAGGGCGGCACGAAAACCGGCACGAGCTTTTTTTCGCCGAGCGCCGCCCGCGCCGCCTCGAGGGCGGCGGCGGCTTCGGCCGCGAGGGTTGCGGCCGGCCTGCCGGGGCCGAACTCGGCTTTCTTCTCGCCGGCGCGCGCATGGTTGGCATGGCTCATGCCGTGCACGAGGACGGCGGCGTCGGGTTCCTCCGCGAGGCGTTGAGCGAGCGACGGCTCGATCCGGCCCGGGATGGCGGCGAGGGCGACCGGGACGCCGAAGGCCTTCGACAGCCCGAACAGCCGGTCGAGGGCCGGCGTGTGGGCGACCGCATCGTCGTCCCGCCACCAGACCGGGATCGCCACCCCCTCGTCTGCGGCCCGGCGGAGCGCGTCGTCGAGGGGCGACCAGTCGCAGGCCGCTCCTGCGGCGCGGCGTGGCGGCGCGGCGGGCCGCGCCAGCCGTTCGACGAGGGCGACGCTCGTCTCGGCTCCTTTGAGATCGACCTCCGGCCTGGGGTCGGGCGACTCTTCCAGCGCCGCCCGGACTTCAGCGGCGAGCGCTTCGGACGAAAGATCGGCCTCGGGCAGCACCCGGGCGATGCCCAGCCTCGCAAAGGATTCGGCGCGCAGGCGCTGCTCGGTCTCCCGGCCGGCCTCGAACGGCACCAGCACGGCCGGGACGCGGGCGCGCAGGAGATCGACCGCCGTGTTGTAGCCGGCCTGGCTCACCGACACGGCGGCGTGCGCCAGGAGCGCGCGAAAGCCGGGCCGGGCCCGCTCGACCGTGGCATGGGGCGGGGCGGCGCGGCGGAGCGCCTCGAATTGTTCCGGGGAAACGCCCCCGCCGACGAGGATGCGCCACTGCCGCTCCGGGATGTTCCGCGCCGCGCCGAGCGCCGCCTCGTAAAGCGGCAGGCCCGCGGCGCTCGACCCGCCGGACACGACGATGCCGCTGCGCTCTCCCGGCGGGCTTTCGAGAGGCCCGCCTTCGTCGACATAGCCGGTGTAGTGCAGGAGCGGCGCGATCGTTTCGTCCACCGGCCAGGACAGGTCGAGAGGCGCGAGATTGGGATCGCCGTGGACCAGGACGGCGTCGTAGGAATCCGTAAGGCGCCGGTGCGCCTCCGCGACGCGCTCCGGCTTCGGCCGGGCCAGGATGTCCCGCACCGAAGCCGCGATCAGCGGGCGAGGCCGCCTCGCGCGCGCCGCCTCGACGAGGGCCGCGAACTCCGCCGCGAGGACGCGGCGGCCGAAGGGGAAGAGCTCGGTGATCACCACGTCCGGGCGCGCCGCCCCGAAGGCAGCGAGGAGCATGCGCCGGCGCGCATCGAGGCGGTCCGCGCCGGCCGGAGCGCCGGATCCGTCGAGGAGGGTCGAGAAGTCCGTGCCGGCGGTCCTGACCGGCGGGAGCTGCACGAGCGCCGCGCCTTCGGTCGAGACGAGCGGCGCCGGCATCCCGCCGGAGACGAGGGTCGTCCGGTGCCCGGCGCGCCCGAAGGCCCGGGCCAGCGCCGCCGCGCGGGTGAGATGGCCGGCGCCCAAAAGATGCGTCACCGCGATGAGGACGCGGAGCGTCACGGCGCCCGCGCCTCGGCGAGGAGCGGCACGAGCCCGGCCCGCAGGCGCGCGGCGGCTTGATCGAGCCCGCGCTCGCGCGCGACGAAGGCGCGGGCGGCCTCGCCCATCGCGCGGCGGCGCGCGCCGTCGCGGATAAACCGCCTTAGCGCACCGGCGAAGGCCGCGACGTCCCCGGGCGAGGTCAGAACCCCGGTCTCGCCGTCGCGGACGACGCTCGCGACCCCGCCATGGCGGCCTGCCAGCACCGGGCAGCCCAAGGCTTGAGCTTCCAAGAAAGCCATGCCGTAGGCCTCGTTCACGGCCGGCCAGACCAGGAGGTCGGCGGCGCCGTAGAGGCGCGCCAGGGCGGCGCGGTCGTCCAGGCGGCCGTGGAAGGTGACGCGGGCGCCGAGAGCGGCGAAGCGGCTTTCGACCTCGCCCCGCGCCTCGCCGTCGCCCACGACGTCGAGCGTCCAGCCTTCGTCCGCGACGCGTGCGAGCGCTTCGGCAAGGATGCGGTAGCTTTCGAGCTTGTCGCCCGCCCGCATCATCGCGACTGCGAGCAGGCGGACGGCGCCTTGGCTCTCGCGCGAGGCCGGGGAGGGCGGAGCCCGAGAGGAACCCCATTCGTCGAGGTCGAGGAAGGGCGGCAGGTCGAGGAGGCGCTGCCCATCAGGGCGGTCCCGGTCCAGGGCCTCGCGATCGGCCTCGGTCATCACGAAGACGGCGTCGGCGCGGTCGAGCGCGGCCTCGGCGCCGGCGTGGCCGAGGGCCCAGGGACCGGCGGCGCGCTTTCCCGCGCGCGAGCCCTCTGCCACCGCGTAGGGGATCCGCAGGGCGTCGGCGACGCGCGGGCCGATCCAGTCCGGCGCCTTGTAGTAGACGTGGTAGGTGAACCAGAGCCGCGGGCGTTCGGCGGGCACCTCGCCCCAGCGGGCGACGAGCCGGTCCGCCTCTTCGTGCGAGGCATGGCGCACGGCCTCCTGGAACGCCGCGTCGCCGTCGCGGTCGAAGCTGCGCAACGCGCTCGCCGGTTCCGGCGCGAAGCCGGCTTGGGCGAGCGCCTTCAGGATCAGCCGCGCCATGGTGCGGTCGCCGGACGGCGCCGGATGGTCCGGGCTCTTCATGGGCGCATAGAACGCGACCGGGATCGCGCCGGACATGGGGCGTCAGGCGACTTCCCGGACCGTGACGGCGCCCGCCGCCTCAGGCCCGATGAGCGCGCGGAACCACCCCTCCAGAAGATCGATCGTGGCTCCTGAGCCGAAATCCCGGGAGAGGCGCGCGTGGGCGGCGGCGCCGAGCGCCGCCCGGCGGGCGGGATCGCGGGCCAGGAGGTTGAGGGCGTTCGACAGCGCCTCCCAGTCGCCGGCCGGCACGAGCTCGCCTTCGACGCCAGAGCGGACGAACTCGGGGATACCGGCGAAGTCCGTCGCCACGATCGCGAGGCGCTGGCTCGCCGCCTCGAGGAGGACGTTCGGCAGGCCGTCGCGGTCGCCGGAGGCCGCCTCCTTGGCGGGCAACACGAAGAGATCGGCCTCGCGCAGCAGGGCGATCACGTCGGGCTGCGCCCTGCCGCCGAGGAACGCGACCCTCGGGGCGATCCCGACGGCCTGCGCCTCCTCCTTCAGGCGCTCCAGGAGCTCGCCACCGCCGACGTGGGCGAAGCGCCAGTCGAGGTCGGCGGGCAGCGCCGCGAGCGCCTTCAGAAGGTCCGAGTAGCCCTTCTTGGCGACCGCGCGGCCGACCGAGACGATGCGGACCGGGTCCGCCGGGTCGGAGCCGTCGCGGGGCGCCCGGCGCTCCGGGGGAGCGGGAAAGCGCGACAGGTCGAGGCCGTGGTAGGCGAGCGTCACCGCGGCGGGCTCCGGGGCGAGCCTCTTCAGGTGGGCGGCGCCGGCCCTGGTGCAGGTCACAGCCCAGAGGGACTCGGCGAGCTTTTCCCGTTTCTCCCAGTCCGGGGTCGTCCAGATGTCCTTGGCGTGCGCCGAGACGGTCCAGGACCGGCCGGTCAGGATCGCGGCGTAGCGCACGACCGACGCCGGCGTGTGGAGATAGTGGACGTGAAGGTGCCGGACGTCGTCTTGAAGCTCGCGGGCGAGGACGAAGGCTTGGCCGAGACGGCGCCCGCGGTTCGGCGTCGGATCGCGCTTGAGGTCCCGCCAGAAGGTGCGCAGCAGCCGTCGCAGGCCTGGCCGGCGCAGGCTCCAGGCGAGGCCGCGCAGCACCCTTAAAGGTTCCTGGTAGAGGTATTCGGGCAGGTAGCGGACCTTCGCCCGGATGCGCTCGTGCATCGGATGGACGTACGTCTCGGTCGGGCGCCGGAGCGACCAGATCTCCAGCGGGATGCCGCGCTCCTCCAGCGCCAGGACCTCCTGGGCGATGAAGGTCTCGGACAGGCGCGGATAGCCCTTCACGACGACGGCGATGCGCCCGCCCACGCCCTCGGACGCCATCGGCCGGGCTATTCGGCGGCCTGGTGGATCGGACGGGAGACGCGCGGCTCGTCGAGCGTGCGCGAGAAGCGGCCCCGGATCACGTCGAGGCCGTCGAGGAGCCCCGGAATGTACACGTCCGACGGGCGCGGCTGGCCCGGCAGCCGGCGCAGCGCCTCGGCCATGAGGAGCGGATCGCGCCGGCCGCGGTCCTCGGACAGCATGCGCACGAGGCCGAGGCGCTCGGCCTCGACGGCGCGGATGTGCTGCTCGAGGCGCGGGTGCGTGCGCGGCACGATGAGGGCGGGCTTGTCGAGCGAGAGGATCTCGCAGAACGTGTTGTAGCCCCCCATGGCGACGACGGCCGCCGCCTTCTGCATCAGCCGCTCGATCTTGGTGTCGAAGGCCATGGCGTCGAGCTTCGGGTGGCGGGCGATGCGCTCGAGGAAGCCGCGCCGGCGGTCCCGGTTGACGAAGGGGCCGAACACGATCACGGCCGGCAGCTCGATGTCGGGCTCCGCCTCGTAGGCGGAGATCGCCCAGTCGATCACGTCGTCGCCGTCGCCGCCGCCGCCGGTGGTCACCAGGATGAACGGCGATTTGGTGAGCTTCGGGTAGCGGGTGAGCGCCGAGCGCTGCGGCACCTCGCGCCTTAAGTACCCGGTATAGGCGATGCGCCGCTCCACGTCGCGAGGCAGGTCGAGGGCCATCAGCGGCTCGTAGATGTCTTTCAGGCCGTAGACCCAGACCTCGTCGTAGTAGCGCCGCAGGGCCTCGACGGCGCCTTTGCGCTCCCACTCGGTCGCGAGCAGCGCCGGCTCGTCCATGACGTCGCGGATGCCGAGCACGAGCCTCGATCCGTGCTGCTGCAGGCGCTCGAGGGCCGGCACGACCTCGCCGCGGAATCCCGTCGGCTCCTTGTCGACGATGAACAGGTCCGGCCTGAAGCTCTCGGCGGTCTCGAGGATGATCGCCTCGCGCAGGCGCGTCGCGTCGTCGATGGAGACGTTGAGGTTGAGGCTGCGGTAGTCGCCGTCCGGGAGCTTGGTCACGCCCGGCACGCGCACGTAGTCGACGCCGCTCCCGAACTCGAAGCTGCCGATCACCGGCGAGCCCGAGATGATGAGGACGGAAACGCCGGGGCGCTCGTCCACGAGCGCGTTCGCGATCGCCCGCGAGCGCCTCAGATGCCCGAGCCCGAAGGTGTCGTGGCTGTAGATCATGACCCGCGCGCGCGATTGGCGCGAGAAGGGCGGTCCCGCCGCCTCGAATGGGAAGGCTTGCATATCCCTATCCGTCTCGTCCAATCTCACGCCCGCCGGGCGGGTCTTCTCGTTGACGCCATCCTAGCCGGATCGGCGGCGCGGGCAAATGCGGGTTTATCGGAAACGCGACAGCGCCGGACCATTAGGCTAAGCTAACCCGCATGGACAAAAGCCTTTTCCGCTACATCTGGCGGCATTCGAAGCGCGACCAGCTCATCATCTTTGCGGTCGTGCTGGCGTCGCTGCCGTTCTACTTCGCCTCGCTCGACCTGCCGCGCCGGATCGTGAACGAGGCGATCCAGGGCAAGTCCTTCGCCAAGGGCAACGAGACCGCCCCTTTCCTCCAGATCTCCTTCACCCTGCCGGACTGGCTCGGCGGGGCGGCCTTCAATCTTTTCGGCGGGTTCCAGGTCGACCGCCTGACCCTCCTGTACGGGCTCTCCGGGCTGTTCCTGTTCTTCGTCCTCGTCAACGGCGCCTTCAAGTACTGGATCAACGTCGAGAAGGGCGCGCTCGGCGAGCGCATGCTGCGCCGGATGCGCTTCGACCTCTTCGCCCTCGTCCTGAGGTTCACGCCCGAAGCCCTTCGGAACGTGAAGTCGTCCGAGACCGCGACGATCATCAAGGACGAGGTCGAGCCGATCGGCGGCTTCATCGGCGACGCCTTCATCCTGCCGATGTTCCTCGGCACCCAGGCCGCGACCGCGCTGATCTTCATCATGGTCCAGAACGTCTGGCTCGGGCTGCTCGCGGGAGGCGTGGTCGGGATCCAGTTCACCATCATCCCGCGCCTGCGGCGCGAGCTTTTGAGGCTCGGCAAGCAGCGCCAGCTCGCCTCGCGGCGGCTCGCCGGCCGGGTCGGCGAGGTGGTGGACGGGATGGAGGCGGTCCACGTCCACAACACCGACAAGTGGGAGCGGGCCGAGATCGGCCATCGTCTGTTCGAGCTCTTCGACCTGCGTTTCCGCATCTACAAGCGGAAGTTCATGGTGAAGTTCCTGAACAACCTCCTGGCGCAGATGACGCCGTTCTTCTTCTACGCCATCGGCGGCTACTTCGCGCTCCGCGGGCGGCTCGACATCGGCCAGCTCGTCGCCGTCATCGCGGCCTATCGCGAGCTGCCGCCGCCGCTCAAGGAGCTGATCGACTGGGACCAGCAGCGCCTCGACGTGCAGGTCAAGTACGACCAGGTGGTGCAGCACTTCTCGCCCGAGCGGCTCCTGCCGCCGCCGGACGAGGCGGCCGCGGAGCGGGACGAAGGGCCGCTCGAGGGACCGCTCGTCGTCAAGGACCTCACGGTCAGCGATCCGCACGGCGGCGAGATCATCGACGGCGCCTCGCTGACCTGCCCGCTGCCGGTCCACGCCGGCATCGTCGGCGACGGCGGGCCGGCGGCGGGCGCCTTCGCCCGCATCCTCGGTCGGCGCAGCGTCGAGTACGCCGGCGAGGTCAGGATCGGGGAGCGAAACCTCGCCGACCTGCCCAGGGGGACGGTCGGACGCCACATCGCCTACGCCGGGGTCGAGCCGATCCTCTTCCCCGGCTCGATCCGCGACAATCTCGTCTACGGCCTGCGCCACCATCCCATCGGCGATCCGGAGGAGGATGCCCGCGAGCGGGCACGCCGGATCGCCGAGGCGAAGCGCACCGGCAACCCGGTCGAGACCGTCACGGCTCCCTGGATCGACTGCTCCCTAGCGGGGGCCTCGGACGAGGACGATCTCGACCGCATCCTGATCGAGTTCCTGGAGCGGGTCGGCCTCAAGGACGACATCTACCGCTTCGGCCTCTCCGGCATGCTCGATCCCGACAAGGACCCCGAGCTCGCCGGGCGCCTCATCGAGGCCAGGAACCGCCTGCGCGAGCGGCTCGCCTCGTCGGGCATGGCCGAGCTCGTCGAGCCGTTCGACGCCGGGCGCTACAACCATCAGGCGACGGTCGGCGAGAACCTGCTGTTCGGCGTGCCGACCTCCCGCGCCCTCATGGGCCGCAACCTCGCCGAGCACGGGCCGTTCCGGGAGGCGCTCAAGGCGGAGGCCGTCGATGGCGACCTCGCCGCCATGGGGGCGCAGATCGCCGAGACCATGGTCGAGATCTTCCGCGGCCTGCCGGCCGGGCACCCCCTGTTCGAGCAGTTCTCCTTCGTCGCCGCCGACGAGCTGCCCGAGTACGAGGCGATCCTGCGCCGCCACGCCCGCCGCGCCGGCGACGGCTCCAAGGGCCAGGACTCCAAGAACCGGGACTTCAGGGGCCAGGATTTCAAGGGCCCGGAGCTGACGCGGCTCCTGTCCCTGCCGCTCGCCTACATCGAGCCCCGGCACCGCCTCGGGCTCCTGAACGAGGAGCTGGAAGCGCGCCTCGTCAAGGCCCGCCGGACGGTGCGCGAGCGCCTCGGGCGCGAGGGCGACCCGGGGGTCGAGTTCTACGACGCCGAGAAGGTCTGCGCGGCGGCGCCCCTCAAGGACAACCTCCTGTTCGGGCGCGTGAGCCACAGCGCCGCGAACGCTCAAAGCCGCGTCACCGAGGCGATCACCGGCGTCATCGACGAGATGGGCCTGAGGCCCGGCATCGAGCGGGTCGGCCTCATGCACCAGGTCGGCCCGGCCGGGCGGCTGCTCACGGCGCAGCAGCGGGCGAGCGTCAACCTCGTGCGCTGCCTCGTGAAGCGCCCGGATCTGCTTGTAGTCGACGGCGCGCTCGCGCCCTTCGGGGAGGCGCAGCGGCGTGGGCTCGTGTCGCTCCTCCACGACGTCACGGAGGGGCGCAGCCTGTTCATGGTCCTGCCGAACGACCGCGAGACCGAGGGCTGCAAAGCCCTGATCCGCTTCCAGAAGGGCAAGGCCGTCCTGGAGGAGCGGGAGCGGGCGCCCGAGCCGGAGTCCGAGTCCAAGCCCGAGGCTCATCCACAGGTTGAAGAAGAAGCCGAGGCCGTCGAGCCGGTCGGCAAGCGCGTTGCGGGAGGCGTCGCATGACGTTGGAGACCGAAGTCCAGTCCCTGAGGCAGGTGCCGATGTTCCGCGACATCGATCCGGCCCGGCTCAAGCTCCTCGCCTTCACGAGCGAGCGGGTGAATTTCGCGGAAGGCCAGAAGTTCTTCCAGCAGGGCGACGCGGCCGACGCCGCCTACGTGGTCCTGCAGGGCAAGGCCGACGTGACGATCGATTCGCCCGGCGGCGAGATCAAGGTCGCCGAGCTCGGGCAGAACGCGATCGTCGGCGAGATGGGCATCCTCTCGGACAGCCCGCGCTCCGCCACCATCGTGGCGGCGGCGCCGACGACGGCGCTACGCATCGACAAGCGCGTCTTCCTGGAGCTCCTGACCCAGTTCCCGCAGATGTCGATCGCAGTCATGCGCGAGCTCGCCTCGCGGCTCGAGAAGATGAACGCGCAGCTCGCGCAAGCGCGCCGCTGAGCGGAGGACGGCATGGCCTCCGCGGCCCGGCCGATCGCCCGCTGGCTGCGCGATCCCCGCCTGCGCGATCCGCAGGCCTGGCGGCTCGCGTCGGGGCTCGTCCTCCTCGTCTTCGCCGCGACCCACTTCCTCAACCACGCGCTCGGCCACGTCTCGATCCAGTCCATGGAGGAGGTGCAGGCGGTGCGCCGGGCGATCTGGCGCTCCTGGCCCGGCACCGTGCTGCTCTACGGGGCGCTTGCCGTGCACGTCGGCCTTGCCCTGTGGAAGCTGATCCGGCGGCGGACCTGGCGCCTCGCCCCCTGGGAGGCGGTCCAGATCGTGCTCGGCCTCGCGATCCCGTTCATGGCCGCCGCCCACGTCGCGGCGACGCGCGGGCTGAGCTCCCTCTACGGCTTCGACGACACCTACGGGCGGCTCTTGACCCTCTTGTGGCCGGGCCTCGCCTTCAGCCAGTCGCTCCTCCTCGTGGTGGTGTGGCTGCACGGCATGATCGGCCTGCACTTCTGGCTGCGCACCAAGGAGTGGTACGGCCGCCTGAGCCCGCTCCTCCTCGTGCTCGCCGTCATGATCCCGACCGTCGCGCTCACTGGCTGGATGGAGGGCGCGCGCCGCCTCGCCCTCATGGCGAACCCGCCGGTGATCCCGGATTTCGTGTTCGAGAAGGGCGGCCCGCTCATCGACTGGGTCAGGATGGGCGTGTGGACCGTGTTCGGCGTCGCCGCGGCGGCGCTCGTCGCCATGCGGGTGCGCGACTGGTTCACCCGCGGGCCGGCGATCACGTATCCCGGCCGCACCGTGCGCGGCGCGCCGGGGGCGACTCTTCTGGAGATCAGCCGCGCCGCCGGCGTGCCGCACGCGTCGGTCTGCGGCGGGCGCGGGCGCTGCACCACCTGCCGGGTGCTGGTGACGGAGGGCGAGGACAAGCTCGCGAAGCCGAACGCGGTCGAGCAGGCGGCGCTCGCCCGCATCCAGGCGCCGCCGGGCGTGCGCCTCGCCTGCCAAATCAGGCCCGACCATGCCTTGAAAGTTCGGCCGCTGATCCCCCTTCACGACGCCGAGCCGGTGGCGAGCCGCGACATGTACCGCTGGGGCGTCGAGCGCCGGATCACCGTCATGTTCGCGGACCTGCGCGGCTTCACGACGCTCGCCGAGCGGCTCTACCCTTACGACTCGGTGTTCCTCCTCAACCGCTACTTCGAGGTCATGAGCGAGGCGATCGAGCGCCACGGCGGCGAGGTCGACAAGTTCTTGGGCGACGGCATCATGGCCCTGTTCGGCATCGCACCGGCGCGCGGCGCCGGCAGCCGCGACGCGCTCTACGCGGCGCGCGACATGTTCGCGGCCCTCGAGCGCCTGAACCGGGAGTTCGACGCGACTCTTTCCGAGGCCCTGCGCATGGGCATCGGGCTGCACATGGGCCCGGCGGTGCTCGGCCGCGTGGGGGCCGAGCGCTCCGCGAGCCTCACCGCCCTCGGCGACACCGTCAACACCGCAAGCCGCCTCGAGAGCCTCAACAAGGAGTTCGGCTCCGTCCTCGTCGCCTCCGACGCGACCGTGAAGGCGGCGGGCCTTTCCATCGAGGGCGCCGAGGTCCATGAGATTTCCGTGCGCGGGCGCGGGGAGATGCTCGTCGTGCACGTGGCGAAGAGCATGGGCGCGCTCACGGATGATCGCGCAGGGCTGGCGACTGCGCTTCCAGCGGCCTAAGTGCGTACCGGCAAATGGAGAACCGGGATGCCCCGATACGCAATGTGGCTGCCGCTTTACCTGGCGCTGCTGGCCCCGGTTGCCGCGCAAGACTCCTCGGAACTAAGGAGGGGACCCGTCCTGAGCGTGAAGGGCAGCGGGCGAATCGAGGTGAAACCGGACTACGCCGCCTTCGACGTGATCGTCTCGACCAAGGGACGCACCCTGGAGGAAGCTGCGCAAGCACACCAGGAGCGGGCGACCGCCGCCCTCGCCGTGTTGCGGGGCATGACCGCCGAGGGGCTCGCGATCGAGCGGAGCACCTTCCACCTGAATCAGGACCGTCCGCCACCACCTGTGCCGCAGGTGCCGGGAACGCGGCCTCCCCCGGCGCCGGCGAAGCCCGCCGAGCCGCCCTACACCGCCCAGACGACGTTCTCCCTGAGGCTCAAGCCAGTCGAGGCGCTGAACGCGGTCGCGAGCCGGCTCGCCGCCTCCGGCCATTTCGAGATGCGCCCCGTGAGCTTCCAGGTGGAGCAAGAGCGCAACGCGCTGAACCAAGCCCGCAGGGCGGCGATGCTCGACGCCCGGGAGCAGGCCGAGGCCTACGCCGACGCGGGCGGGCTGAGACTCGTCGAGATCATCGAGGTCACGGACGGAGAGGCGAGCCCGTTGAACAGCCAATATGACCTGCCGCGGGCCCGCTTCGTCCAGATCATCCCGCCCGCGACCGTGGCCTTCAATGCCGGCGTGAACGTGACCTGGCGCATCGCGCCGCGGTGACCGGCGTGCGTGCGCCTCGCTGAAACGAGCCCTTGACCGGGCTGCGGAAGCCCGCGAGCGTGCGCGCCCGAGCATAGGGGAGGGGGAGAGCGCATGGATCTCGGGGCTGCGATCCGGGGCAGGCGCGTCTTCGTGACGGGGGCGTCGAGCGGGCTCGGGGCGCACTTCGCCCAAACCGCCGCGCGCTGCGGCGCCGCCGTCGCGGTCGGGGCGCGCCGGCGCGACCGCCTGGACGTGCTCCTTGCCGAGCTCGGCGAGGCCGGCGCCGCCGGCGCCGTCGCGGTCGATCTCGACGTGACGGACGAAGGCTCGATCGAACGCGCCTTCGCGGCGGCCGAGGCGGCGATCGGCCCCCTCGACGTCCTCGTCAACAACGCCGGCATCGCCGAGGGCGGCGCCGCGCTCGACACGTCGCCGGAAGAATTCGACCGGGTCGTCGCCACGAACCTGCGCGGCGTCTGGCTCATGTCGGTCGCGGCGGCCCGGCGCTGGCGCGACGCGAAGCGCGGCGGCGCGATCGTCAACATCGCCTCGATCCTCGGCTTTCGCGTCTCCGGCGGCACCTCGGCCTACGCGGTCTCGAAGGCGGGCGTGGTGCAGATGACCGAAGCCCATGCCCTCGAATGGGCGCGCTTCGGCATCCGCGTCAACGCGCTCGCGCCCGGCTACATCGCGACCGACATCAACGCCGGCTTCTTCGAAACCGAGCACGGGCAGGCGATGGTGAAGCGCATTCCCATGCGCCGCCTGGGCAACCCCGAGGACCTCGACGGCGCCTTCCTGCTCCTCGCCTCCGACGCCTCTGGCTGGATGACCGGCGCGACGATCCCGGTCGACGGCGGGCATCTCGTGTCGACGTTGTGACGTGACCTCATGAACTTCGAGATCTCCCCCCGCGTCGAGGACTTCCGCGCCCGCATCGCCGCCTTCGTCGCGCGCGAGCTGATCCCGCTCGAATCCGATCCCGCCTCGTTCGACGCGCACGAGAACATCCGGCTCGATCTCCTGGAGAGACTGCGGGAAAAGGCGAAGGCCGAAGGGCTGTGGTGCCTTCAGCTCAGGCCCGAGAACGGCGGGCAGGGCCTGGGCCGGGTCGGCATGGCGGCCTGCTACGAGGCCATGAACCGCTCGATCTTCGGGCCCGTGGTGTTCAACTCCGCGGCGCCGGACGACGGCAACATGATGGTGCTGGAAGCGACCGGCACGCCGGAGCAGAGGGAGCGCTGGCTGAGGCCCATTGCGGAAGGCCGGGTGCGCTCCGCCTTCGTCATGACCGAGCCGCATCCCGGCGGCGGCTCCGACCCGTCGATGATCCGCACGAAGGCCGAGAAGCGCGGCAACTCGGCGTATGCGGTCCACGGCCGCAAGTGGTTCATCACCGGGGCCGGGGAGGCCGCCCACTTCATCCTCATGGCCCGCACATCGGACGATCCGCGCCGCGGGCTCACGGCATTCCTGTTCCACAAGGACCAGCCCGGCTGGCGCATCGTCCGCCGCATCCCCATCATGGGCCCGGAGGAGCACGGCGGCCACTGCGAGCTCGAGTTCGACGGCCTCGAGATCCCGGCCGAGAACGTCCTCTTGGGCGAAGGCCAGGGCCTCAAGCTGACGCAGATCCGCCTCGGCCCCGCGCGCCTCACCCACTGCATGCGCTGGCTCGGCCTTTCGAAGCGCTGCGTCGAGATCGCGCAGGAATACGCGGCACGGCGCGAGGGCTTCGGCGTCAGGCTGAAGGACCGGGAGAGCGTGCAGCTCATGCTCGGGCGGCTCGCCATGAACATCGAGATCGGGCGGCTCCTCGTCATGAAGGCGGCGTGGGAGCTCGACCGCGGGGGCTTTGCCCGCAAGGAGGTCTCGATGGCGAAGGTCCAGGTCGCGAACGTCCTGCACGAGGCGGCCGATACCGCGATCCAGATCAACGGCGCCCGCGGCTACTCCAAGGACACCGTGCTCGAATGGATCTACCGCTACGCCCGCCAGGCGCGGCTCGTGGACGGCGCCGACGAGGTCCATCGCATGGTGCTGAACCGATTCCTCGACCAGGAGGGAGCGGACTTCTGGACATGGCCGGTGGGAGAACCGTGATGCTCCTGGGCGTGATCGCCGACGACTTCACCGGCGCGAGCGACATCGCGAACACGCTCGCCAAGGGCGGGCTCTCGACCGTGCAGTTCCTCGGCGTGCCGACGAAGCCCGCGCCCGAGGCCTGCGAGGCCGGGGTCGTGGCGCTCAAAAGCCGGTCGATCCCGGCGGACGACGCGGTCGCGATCTCGATCGAGGCCTTCGAGTGGCTGCGCGCTCAAGGCTGCCGGCAGTTCGTGTTCAAGTACTGCTCGACCTTCGACTCGACTCCTGACGGCAACATCGGCCCGGTCGGCGAGGCGTTGGCGCGCACGCTCGACGTGAAGGGCGTCCTCGCCTGCCCGGCCTTTCCGACGGCCGGGCGCACCGTCTACCAGGGCCACCTCTTCGTCGGCGACCGGCTGCTGAACGAGTCGGGCATGGAGAACCATCCGCTCAACCCGATGACCGACCCGGACCTGCGCCGTTGGCTTCAGCGCCAATCGGCGGAGCCGGTCGGGCTCGTGCCGTGGGCGACCGTGCGGCAGGGCGGGGCGGCCCTGCGCCGGGCCCTCGACGCCGCCGCCGGCGAGGGCGCGCGCCTCGTCGTCGTCGACGCGATCTCGGACGACGACCTTCTCGCCATCGGCGACGCCGCGGCCCAGGTGCCGCTCCTCACCGGGGGCTCCGGCATCGCGCTGGGGCTGCCGCGCAACTTCATCCGCCAGGGCCTCGCGACCGGCAAGGGCAGCGCCTTCCAGGGCGTCGACGGGCCGGAGGCGATCCTCGCCGGCTCCTGCTCGAAGGCGACGCTCCAGCAGATCGAGACGCACCGGCAGGGGCATCCGGTGCTCCAGGTCGAGGTCGAGGCCGTGATGGAGGAGGCGGTGACGCCCGAGGCGCTCGCCGCCTTCGTGCACGGGCACGAGGGGCAGGCGCCCCTCGTCTATTCCTCGGCGGCGCCCGACAAGGTGCGCGCCCTGCAGGAGGGCCACGGCCGTGAGGCGATCGCGGCGGCCCTCGACGCGCTCTTCGCCGAGACCGCGGCGCGCCTCGTCTACGACGGCGTCCGCCGCCTCGTCATCGCGGGCGGCGAGACATCGGGCGCGGTGGTCTCGGCGCTCTCCCTCGACGCCCTCGCCATCGGTCCGGAGATCGACCCCGGCGTGCCGGCGCTCGCCGCCGCCGACGGGCGGCCCCTCGCCCTCGCCCTCAAATCCGGCAACTTCGGCGCCCCGGACTTCTTCGCGAAGGCGCTGCGGGTGCTTGCCGGCAACCCATAAGAGAGACCATGGACTTCACCGCGAACATCGCCTTCCTGTTCCCCGAGCTCCCCTTCCTCGACCGCATCGACGCGGCGAAGGCGGCGGGGTTCGACAAGGTCGAGTGCCACTTCCCGTACGAGTTCCCGGTCGCGCTTCTGAAGGAGCGCCTCGACCGGGCAGGCGTCAGGCTCACCGGCCTCAATACGCAGCCCGGCGACCGCTCACAAGGCGAGTGGGGCTTCGCCGGCGTGCCGGGACGGGAGGACCAGTTCCGGCGCGACTTCTCGCAGGCGCTGGAATACGCGACGGCGCTCGACGCCTCGGTGATCCACGTCATGGCCGGGATCGTGCCCGAGGCGGACCGCGAGGCGGCGCTACGCACCTACGTCGCGAACCTGCGCGCCGCGGCGCGCGAGGCCGCCGGCACGGGGGTGACCCTCCTGCTCGAGCCGCTGAACCATCGCGACGCCCCGGGCTATCTCGTCTCGCGCTCGGATACCCTCTCGGCCATCATCGCGGAGATCGGCGAGCCCGCCGTGAAGCTCCTCTTCGACATCTACCACGTGCAGATCATGGAAGGGGATTTGATCAAGCGCCTGGAGAAGCACCAAAGGATCATCGGCCATGTCCAGGTCGCCGGCGTGCCGGACCGGGCCGAGCCCGACGCCGACAACGAGGTCAACTTCGCCGCGATCTTCCGGGCGCTCGATCGGCTCGGCTACGGCGGCCTCGTCGGCCTCGAGTACAAGCCGCGGGGGGACACGATTGAAGGGTTGAGGTGGATGCGGGACCTCGGATTGCGCTGATCCGCCGCCGCCTTCAGGCCGCGAGCGCCTCGGCCGGGCGGACCTCGCCGACCGTGGTGCCGTTCCAGTTCCGGAGCGGGCGCCGGGCGAAGCCTGAGAGGAAGGCGCGCTCCTCGTCGTCAATCTCGAGGAGGCGCAGGAGGAGGCTCGCCATGACGGCCTCGGCGGCGCGCTTTGCGCCGTCGTCGCACTTCACCGCGATGCCATATCCAAGGTCCGGAAGCGCCGCGCAGTGCACGCCCTCGGCCCCGGTCTTGACGAAGACCCTCTGGCCGAAGCGCTCCATGATCCGCGTATCGAAGCGGCCAGTGCCGGCGACCATGAACGGGTGCGCCGCGACCGCCGCGCGGATGCGCTCCGCCGCCCGCACGCAGCCCTTCGACAGGCCGACGCCGGCCCCGAACTTGGCGAAGCCGAAGGCGAGGGCCGGGAGCGGCACCGCGTAGGTCGGGATCGAGCAGCCGTCCGTGCCGCGCACGTCCGCCGTGTGCGAGGCGCCGGTGATGTCCTCGAGCGCCGCCGCGACCGCACGCTGCACCGGGTGCTCGGGGCGCACATACCCCTTCGGGGCCTCGCCCAGGCCGCAGGCGAGGCAGACGAACCCTGAGTGCTTGCCCGAGCAGTTGTTGTGCAGGACCGTCGGCGTCTTTCCCGCCGCCGCGAGCGCCCGCGCCGCATCGTCGTTCGAAGGCCAGTGCGCGCCGCATTCGAGGCAGTCGGGCGTCTGCCCGGCCTTCTCGAGCATCGCGGCGGCCGTCGCGACGTGTTCCGGCTCGCCTGAATGGGAGGCGCAGGCAAGCGCGATCTCGGCGTCACTGAGGCCATAACTGTCGGCGAAGCCGCCCTCGACGAGGGGGAGCGCCTGCAGCGCCTTCACGGCCGAGCGCGGGAAGACGCGGCACTCGACGTCCCCGAGGGCGAGCACCGCCGTGCCCTCCGCGTCCACCACCGAGACCGCGCCGCGGTGGCGCGATTCGACCTGGCCGCCGCGCGTGACCTCGACCAGGATGGGATCGTCCATGCAAAGCCCTGTCATTGCAGCCGAAGGTTTGTTGTGCGCGGGAGCCGCCCATGTGTCAAAGGGAGTAGCTCTCGGTTGCCAAGTGGCGCAGCCTGCGCCAAAGCCAAGCTTGGCAGGAAGCGCCATGCCCCCGATCGACTACGAAGCCGAGTACAACAACCGCGCCCGGGTGCCGGAGCATCCGGCGATCCTCGCGGAGTGGGCGAGCGACGCCGCCGCCTGGCGCGAGGCGAACCCGCCGCTCCGCATTCCCTACGGCCCGAGCGAGCGGCAGGCCATCGACTTCTTCCACGCGCCCTCGCCCGACCACGCCGCCGCGACGGTGGTCTTCATCCACGGCGGCTACTGGCAGAACCTGTCGCCGGCCTCCCTCAGCCACATGGCGCGCGGCTTGAGCGGCCGCGGGATCAGCGTGGCGGTGCCGGGGTACGATCTTTGCCCTCAGGTCAGGGTCGGCGACATCGTCGAGGAGCTGCGCCGGGCATGCCGGGAGCTCGCCCGCTTCGAGCGCCGGCTCGTCGTCGCCGGCCATTCCGCCGGCGGGCACCTCGCGGCCTGCATGCTGGCGACGAACTGGCCCGCCGTCGACGAGGCGCTGCCGCGCGACTTCGTGCGCGCGGCCTACGCCATCTCCGGCCTGTTCGACCTCAAGCCGCTCGTCGGGACGAGCATCAACGGGGCGCTGCGGATGGACGCCGCGGAGGCCGAGCTTCTGAGCCCGCTGACCTGGACCCCGCCCGTAGGCCTTTCCCTTGACGCGGTCGTCGGCGGGGATGAGAGCCCCGAGTACCTGCGCCAGAGCCGCACCATCGTCGAGCGCTGGGGCGCCGCCGGGGTCCGCACCCGCTACGAGGCCGTGCCGGGGGCGAACCATTTCACGGTGATCGCGCCCTTGGCCCACCCGGACTCGGCCATGACGCGGCGGCTCGCGGCGCTCGCCTCGACGTGAGGCTGGCCACGGCGCGCGCCGACGTGGCATAGAGGGTCAACAGGACCGGAGCGCTTGGGGATGCAGACCTTCTTCGTCGAGATCAAGTGCCGGCTCGGCAAGACCTATCCGGTCGCGAGCGCCCTCGCCGACCGGGAGATCGCCTCGGAGATCTACTCGACCGCCGGCAACTACGACATCCTGGCCAAGTTCCACGTCGACGACGGCGTCGACATCGGCCACTTCGTGGCCGAGAACGTGCAGACCATCCCGGACATCCAGGACACGCGGACGATCATCACGTTCAAGGCATTTTGAATCTCGCCGTCATGCCCGGCCTGGGTGGGGCATCCACGCCTTCGGGCGTGGGGAAGTCGTGGATGGCCGGGACAAGCCCCGGCCATGACGCGGTGGGTGCTTCAAGCCCGGCACCGCTCCACCAGCCGCTCCACGAACCCTAAGCACTTCGCGAGCTCCGGCAGCGCGATCCACTCGTCGGCCTTATGGGCTTGGTCGATGGAGCCGGGGCCGACGACGACGCTCGGGATGCCGGCAGTGTGCTGGAACTGACCGGCCTCGGTGCCGAACGCCACCTTGGAATGGCCGTTCGCGCCGGCGAGGCTCTTGGCGAGGGTGACGATCGGCGCATCCGGCGCCGTGTCGAGGCCGGGGAAGCCCGCGAAGACGTCGAAGTCGAAGCCCGCCGCGAGGTCGACCGCCTTCATGCGCGGCTCGAGCGCCTCGCGCGCGTGGCGGACGATTCCCGCGACGAGCGCGTCCGCGTCGTCCGCCCCGATGGTGCGGACCTCGAAGACGATCTCGGCCTCGTCCGGCACGATGTTGAGCGCCGTCCCGCCCCTCAGGATGCCGACGTGGGCGGTCGAGTACGGCACGTCGTACATCTCGTCCCGCGCGCCCTCGGCGGCGAGCCGGTCGGCGACGGCGCGGATGTGGGCGACGAGGAGGCCCGCGAACTCGGCCGCGTTCACGCCCTTCGGGGCGAGCGACGAGTGGACCGTGAAGCCGCGCACTCCGACCCGCACGCTGCGCTTGCCCTTGTGGCCGACGACGACGCCCATCTCCGTCGGCTCGCCGACGAAGCAGCCCTCCGGCCTCACCCCGCGCCCGGCGAGCCGCTCGACGAGGCCGCGCACGCCGACGCAGCCGACCTCCTCGTCGTAGGAGAAGGCGAGGTGGATCGGCCGCGCGAGTTTTTGGGCGGCCATCCCCTCCGCCGCCGCGAGGCAGACGGCCAGGAACCCCTTCATGTCGCAGGCGCCCCGGCCGTAGGCGCGCCCGTCCGCGACCCGCAACGTGAACGGATCGCCCGTCCACTCCTGACCGTCCACCGGCACCACGTCGGTGTGGCCGGAGAGGATGTAGCCGGGCGCGTCCGCCGGACCGATGGTGGCGAAGAGGTTGGCTTTCTGCCCCGTCGCGTCGTAGATGCGCTCGCTCGTGAAGCCGAGGCCACCAAGGTGCGCCTCGATCCAGTCGACGATGGAAAGGTTCGAGTTGCGGCTCGTGGTGTCGAAGGCCACGAGCGCCGAGAGAATCTCGAGGACTCTGTCCAGGTTCATATGGGGCTCCCGCCAACGACGGACCCGAAGCAAGCTTCGGGCCTCTCCGGCACGGCTTTAGCGTCCGCCCGCGTCCAGGCGCAACTTGCGCCGACCCGACAAAGCGTGTTCGATCCGGCCGAGAACGCGGGGCATGAAGACCCCGCGCCACGAGGAGAACAGGATGAACCGGCGTCTGAAAATGCTCGCCCTTGCGGCGCTGCCCCTGTGGGCCGCGCCCGCGCTCGCCCAGGACCTGAGGATCGGGCTTGCCTCCGAGCCGACCTCGATGGACCCGCACTTCCACAACCTCGGGCCGAACAACGCGGTGCGCCGCCACATCTTCGAGGGCCTCGTCTCGCAGAACTTCGAGCAGAAGGTCCAGGCAGAGCTCGCGAGTTCCTGGCGCGCCGTCGACGAGACCACCTGGGAGTTCAAGCTGCGCCCGAACGTCAAGTTCTCGAACGGTTCCGACTTTTCGGCGAAGGACGTGATCTACACCTTCTGCCGGGTGCCGACGGTCGAGAACTCGCCCTCGTCCTTCACTTTCGCGGTGCGCGGCTTCACGTCGGTCGAGGCGCCGGACCCGCTCACGGTCGTGATCAAGACCGCGAGCCCCCTGCCGCTCGTGCCGAACAACCTCGCGACCATCGGCATCCTCTCGGCCAAGGCGAACGGGGCCGAGGACGTGAAGTACCGTCCCGGCGGCTGCGAGGGGCTCGGCACGCCGCCGAAGTCCGTCGACTTCAACGAGCCCGCGAAGGCGGTCGGCACGGGCCCCTATAAACTCGCCAACTACACCCGAGGCACGAGCATCGTGCTCGAGCGGAACGAGAGCTACTGGGGCCCGCCGCCGCACTGGGGCAAGGTCACCTTCCGCCCGATGTCGAGCCAGGGCGCGCGGGTCGCGGGGCTGCTTGCCGGCGACGTCGACTTCATCGAGAACCCGCCGATCCAGGACTTCGAGCGCATCAAGGGCTCGGGCTTCCAGATCGCCGAGGGGCTGTCGAACCGCATCATCTACATCCACCTCGACCAGTTCCAGGACCCGGCCTGGAAGACGCCCGGCGTCAAAGGCACGGACAAGAACCCCTTCCTCGACAAGCGCGTGCGCCAGGCGGTCTCGAAGGCGATCAACCGGCCGGCCATCGTCGAGCGCATCATGGGCGGGCACGCGGTCGCGGCGGGCGAGCTTCTGCCCTATCCGCTGTTCGGCGCGACGAAGGACTTCCCGGTCGAGAAGTACGACCCGGAGGGGGCGAAGAAGCTCCTCGCCGAGGCGGGTTTCCCGAATGGCTTCGAGGTGACGCTCGGCACGCCGAACGACCGCTACATCAACGACGAGAAGATCGCGCAGGCGGTGGCGCAGATGCTGACCCGGGTCGGCATCAAGGTGAACGTCGACGCCATGACGGCCTCGACCTTCTTCACGAGGCGCAACAAGTTCGAGTTCTCCATGTACCTCGCCGGCTGGGGCGCGGACTCAGGGGAAATGTCGAACTCCATGAACTCCCTCGTCGTGACCCTCCAGCCCGACAAGGGCCTCGGCCCGACGAACCGCGGGCGCTACTCGAACCGCCAAGTCGACGACCTCGTCGTGAAGGCCATGGCGACGGTCGACGACGCTGAGCGCGAGAAGCTCCTGCAGGAGGCCTCCAGGCTCGCCATGAGCGACTACGGCATCATCCCGCTCCACTTCGAGGTGACGCCCTGGGCCTTCAAGAAGGGCCTCTCCTACCGGCCGCGGGTCGACCAGTACACGCTCGCGACCGAGGTGACGCAGGTGGGGTCTTAAAACACCTCTCCCCGCAAAGCGGGGAGAGGCCGACTCGCGAAGCGAGCGGGTGAGGGGCCGGGGAGCGAATTCCCCCAGGCCCCTCACCCTAGCCCTCTCCCCGCAAGCGGGGAGAGGGGATAGGGCAAGCGATGCTCGTCTATCTCATCCGGCGCCTCGGCCAGTCGCTCCTCGTCGTCGCCGTGATGGCGACGCTGGTGTTCGTCGCGATGTACGCCGTCGGCGACCCGGTCGACATCCTGGCGAGCCCCGACGCCGACCAGATCGAGCGCGACGCCATCGCGAAGCGCCTCGGCCTCGACCGCCCCCTGTGGGAGCAGTTCGGCCTGTTCGTCTGGCGGGCGCTGCACGGCGACCTCGGCCGCTCCTTCGTCTACAACGTGCCGGCCGTCGACGTGATCCTGCAGCGCCTGCCGGCGACGCTGGAGCTGGCGCTGACGGGGCTCGTGTTCTCCATCGCGATCGGCATCCCGCTCGGCGTGGCGGCCGGCCTGAAGCCCCAGTCGTGGATCGGGCGCACCATCATGTCCGGCTCGATCCTCGGCTTCTCCCTGCCGAACTTCTGGATCGGCCTGATGCTGATCCTCCTCTTCGCGGTCGAACTGCGCATCCTGCCGGCCGGCGGGCGCGGGCCGACCGTCACGGTGCTCGGCGTCCCGACCGCGATCTTCTCGCTCGAGGGCCTGAAGCACCTGATCCTGCCGGCGCTGACGCTCGCGCTCTACAAGTCGGCGCTCGTCATCCGCATCGCCCAGGCCGGCACCCGCGAGGTGATGCTGCAGGACTACATCCGCTTCGCCCGCGCCAAGGGCCTGTCGCGCTCGCGCATCGTCGGCGTGCACGTGATGAAGAACATCATGATCCCCGTCGTGACCGTCCTCGGCCTCGAGCTCGGCTCGATGATCGCCTTCGCGGTCGTGACCGAGACGGTGTTCGCCTATCCCGGCATGGGCAAGCTCCTGATCGACTCGATCAACCGCCTCGACCGCCCGATCATCGTCGCCTACCTGATGATGACCGTCGTGATCTTCGTCGTCATCAACCTCCTGGTCGACCTCCTCTACGCCGCGGTCGACCCGCGCGTGCGGCTCGCGGAGGCGAAGGGCTGACGATGGCCGATTATGCCCAAGCCGACCGGGTCGCGATCGCGCCGGAGCTGCCCACGGGACCGCTCGCGCCGCAGGCGGAGCGCGGCGAGAGCCTGCTGCGGCGGCACGTCTCCGAGTTCCTGAAAAGCCCCGGCGCCGTCGCCGGCCTCGCCGTGCTCGCGGCCCTCGTCCTCGTCGCGGTCCTGGCGCCGCTGATCGCGCCGCAGAACCCGTACGACCTCTCGAAGCTCGACATCATGGACAACGTCCTGATGCCGGGCGAGAGGCTCGGCTCCGGCGTCACGGCCTTCCTCGGCACCGACGACCAGGGCCGGGACATGCTCTCGGCCATCATCTACGGGCTTCGCATCTCGCTCGCGGTTGGGACCATCTCGGTGGTGATCGCCTGCGCGGTCGGCGCCTCCGTCGGCGTGCTCGCGGCTTATGCCGGCGGGCGCGTCGAGTCGGTCGTCATGCGGATCGTCGACCTGCAGCTCTCGTTCCCGGCGATCCTCGTCGCCCTCGTGCTGCTCGCGGTGTTCGGGCGCGGCGTCGACAAGGTCGTGATCGCCCTCGTGATCGTGCAGTGGGCCTACTACGCCCGCACGGTGCGGGGCTCCGCGCTCGTCGAGAAGCGGCGCGAGTACATCGAGGCGGCGCGCTGCCTCGCCCTGCCGAAGAGCCGCGTCGTGTTCCGCCATCTCCTGCCGAACTGCCTGCCGCCGCTGATCGTCGTCGCGACCGTGCAGGTCGCGCACGCCATCGCGCTCGAATCGACCCTCTCGTTCCTCGGCGTCGGCGTGCCGGTGACCGAGCCCTCCCTCGGCATGCTCATCGCCCACGGCTACAACTACCTGCTCTCGGGCAAGTACTGGATCTCGACCTTCCCCGGCGTCGCCCTCGTCATCGCCATCGTCGCCATCAACCTCGTCGGCGACCGCTTGCGCGACGTGCTCAACCCGAGGCTGGCGCGGTGAGCGGGGGGCGGCATTGACCTCCATCCTCGCCGTCCGCGACCTCGTCGTGACCTTCGGCACCCGCGAGGGCGTGGTGACGGCCGTGAACGGCGTGTCGCTCGATCTGCACCCGGGCGAGGTGCTGGGGCTCGTCGGCGAGTCGGGCTCGGGCAAGTCGGTGACGGGGCTTGCGATCCTCGGCCTCATCGACCCGCCGGGACGGATCGCGAACGGGTCGATCACCCTCGACGGCGAGGAGCTGATCGGCAAGCCCGAGGAGGAGCTGCGCCGGCTCCGCGGCCGCCGCCTCGCCATGATCTTTCAAGACCCGATGACGACGCTCAACCCGGTCCTGCGCATCGACACGCAGATGATCGAGGCGATCCGCGCCCACGAGCGCGTGTCCGACAGGGCGGCGCGGGACAGGGCCGCCCAGGCGCTCGCGAAGGTCGGCATCGCCTCGCCCGAGGAGCGTCTTGCCGCCTACCCGCACCAGTTCTCCGGCGGCATGCGCCAGCGCGTCGCGATCGCCATCGCGCTCCTGCACCGCCCGGCCGTCCTCGTCGCCGACGAGCCGACGACGGCGCTTGACGTGACGATCCAGGCCCAGATTCTCGCCGAGGTGCAAAGCCTCGCCGCCGAGACCGGCACCGCGATGCTGTGGATCACCCACGACCTCTCGGTCATCGCCGGCCTCGCCGACCGGATCGCCGTCATGTACGCCGGCCGCATCGTCGAGGAGGGCGGCGTCGCGGACGTGCTCGAGCGCCCGATCCACCCCTACACGGCAGGCCTCATCGGCTCGGTGCCGAGCCGCAACAAGCGCGGCGTGCCGCTCGCCCAGATCCCCGGCATGACGCCCTCGCTCGCGAAGCTGCCGCAGGGCTGCCCGTTCCAGCCCCGCTGCCCGCGCGCGACCGTCACCTGCCGCACGATCATGCCCGAGCCCGCGCCTTACGCCGGCGCCCGTATGGCCCGCTGCCACCACCCTCTGACCGGCGAGCCCCTGGCGGCGTGACCGGCATGAGCGCCCCCATCGTCGCCGTCGAGGCCGTCTCGAAGCGCTTCGTGCGCCCCCTCGACGCGGCCGAGAAGGTTGCGAACCTCTTCGGGGCGGGCTTATCCGAGCAGGTCGTGCGGGCCGTCGACGGGGTGAGCCTTTCGATCGCAGAGGGCGAGGTGGTCGGCCTCGTCGGCGAGTCGGGCTGCGGCAAGTCGACCCTCGGCCGCATCGTCGCCGGCATCCTCGAGCCGAGCGAAGGCGCCGTGCGCTTCAGGGGCCGCGAGGTGGACACGCTGTCCGGGCCGGAGCGCCGGGCCGCGCAGCTCGCCGTGCAGATGATCTTCCAGGATCCGATGGCGTCGCTCAACCCGCGCCGGCGGGTGGTCGAGATCATCGGCGAGGCGCCCGTCGTGCACGGCCTCGTCCGCCAGGCCGAGATGGACTCATACGTCTGCGACGTGATGGGCCGCGTCGGCCTCGATCCGGCGACCCGGCGGCGCTATCCGCACCAGTTCTCGGGCGGGCAGCGGGCCCGCATCGGCATCGCCCGGGCGCTCGCGGTGCGCCCGCAGGTGCTGGTCTGCGACGAATCGACCGCAGCCCTCGACGTGTCGATCCAGGCGCAGGTGCTCAACCTGTTCATGAAGCTGCGCGAAGAATTCCGGCTGACCTACCTCTTCGTCAGCCACGACCTCGGCGTCGTCCAGCACATCTCGGACCGGGTGGCCGTGATGTACCTCGGCCGCATCGTCGAGCTCGCCCCGGCCGACGACATCTTCGCCGCCCCGAATCACCCCTACACCCAGGCCCTTCTCGACGAGGTGCCGCGCCTCGAGGCCCGCAAGAGGAAGTTCTCGGCCCTGAAGGGCGAGATCCCCTCGCCCCTGCACCCGCCGCCGGGCTGCCACTTCCACCCGCGCTGCCCCTTCGCCTTCGACCGCTGCCGCGTCGACCGCCCGCCCCTGAGGGAGATCGCGCCCGGCCGCTTCTCGGCCTGCCATCTCAACGACGGCCCGGAGCCGCGGCCGGGGAAGGTCTTCTGGCATGGGGAAATAGGGGCGGGGTAGGCGCGGCGGCCCTCGCTATCGACGCGTCCCGGCCTCATATGACATAGACGGCCGCACGCAGCCCGGCGCTCCGGCCGGACGCACCACACGGCCTCGAACCCAAACGATCATGACCGCCCTTCCAGAGGCCGCCCCGGCCGACCCGGTCTCGCGCCGGCGCACCTTCGCCATCATCTCGCACCCGGACGCGGGCAAGACCACGCTAACCGAGAAGCTCCTGCTCTTCGGCGGCGCGATCCAGCTCGCCGGCGAGGTCAAGGCGAAGCGCAACCGCGTCCAGACCCGCTCCGACTGGATGGGCATCGAGCGCGAGCGCGGCATCTCGGTCGTGACCTCGGTCATGACCTTCGAGTACGGCGACTGCGTCTTCAACCTCCTCGACACCCCCGGCCACGAGGACTTCTCGGAGGACACCTACCGGACGCTCACCGCCGTCGATTCCGCCGTCATGGTGATCGACGCCGCGAAAGGCATCGAGGCCAGGACCCGAAAGCTGTTCGAGGTCTGCCGCCTGCGCGACATCCCGATCGTCACCTTCGTCAACAAGATGGACCGGGAGAGCCGCGATCCCTTCGACCTCCTCGACGAGATCGAGAAGACGCTGGCCCTCGACACGGCGCCCGTGACCTGGCCGATCGGGCGGGGCCGCAGCTTCGCCGGCACCTACGACCTCAAGGGCAACCTCGTCCGCCGCCTCGATGCCGACGAGGCGCCGACGCCGGTGAACGGGCCGGAGAGTTCCGTGATCGAGGCCATGCTTCCGGCCGAGGAGCTCGCGGCTTGGCGCGAGGAGATTTCGCTCGCCCAGGACGCCTGCCGTCCCTTCGACCTCAAGGCCTTCCGCGAGGGGCACCTAACGCCCGTGTTCTTCGGCTCCGCCCTCAAGAACTTCGGCGTGCGCGACCTCATCGACGCGCTCGCCGCCTTCGCGCCGCCGCCGCGCGGGCAGGAAGCCGACACGCGCCTCGTCGCCGCGAACGAGAACCGGATGACCGGCTTCGTGTTCAAGATCCAGGCCAACATGGACCCGAACCACCGTGACCGCATCGCCTTCATGCGGGTGTGCTCGGGCCGGCTCACGCGGGGCATGAAGGCGAAGCTCGTTCGCACCGGCAAGCCGATCAGCCTCTCGGCGCCGCAGTTCTTCTTCGCCCGCGACCGGGCCATCGCCGACGAGGCCTTCGCCGGCGACGTGGTCGGCATCCCGAACCACGGCACCCTGCGCATCGGCGACACCCTCACCGAGGGCGAGGACATCCTCTTTCGCGGCGTGCCGAGCTTCGCTCCGGAGATCCTGCGCCGGATCAAGCTCGGCGACGCCATGAAGGCGAAGAAGCTTCGCGAGGCCTTGCAGCAGATGGGCGAGGAGGGCGTGGTGCAGGTCTTCCTGCCGCACGACGGCTCGCCCGCCATCGTCGGCGTCGTCGGCGCGCTCCAGCTCGACGTGCTGAAGGAGCGCCTTGCCGCCGAGTACGGCCTGCCGATCGACTACGACGCGACGCGCTTCTCGCTCTGCCGCTGGGTCTCCGCCGGCGACCGGGCGGAGCTCGAAAAGTTCGTCGCCGCGAACGGCTCGGCCATGGCGGCCGACCTCGACGGCGCCCCGGTCTTCATGGCGTCCTCGCCGTTCTCGCTCAAGTACGACCAGGACCGCTGGCCCGCGATCCGCTTCGCCGACGTGAAGGATTATCAGAAGCGGGACAAGGCGGCCTGATTCACCTCTCCCGGAGGACCTCCGGTAGAGGTGATCACCGCATCAGCCTTGAATGCTCGACGCTGATGCAGCGGTTCTGCACGACCGCGAGGCCGGCCGCCTCGGCGCGCGCGCAGGCCTCGTCGTTGCGGATGCCGAGCTGGAGCCAGATCGCCTTCGCGCCGACCGTAATCGCCTGCTCGACCGCCTCGCCGACCGCGTCCGGGCGGCGGAACACGTCGACGAGGTCGATCGGCTCCGGCACGTCCATGAGCGTCGCGTGGAAGCGCTCCCCGTGGACTGTCTCGCCGACCGCTGTCGGGTTCACCGGGACGACGCGGTAGCCGGCGCGCTGGAGGTAGCGCATCACGCCGAAGCTCGGCCGCCATGGCTCGGGGCTCGCCCCGAACACCGCGATGGTCCTGGCGCGCGCGAGAATCCCGCGCAGATGGTCGGGCGAACAGGCGCCGTGGCCGGCCGTCGGAGTCCGGGCGTCCATGGAAGGAAAAGCCGGGCGGCGGGCACGGTTCCGTCTCCCGCAAGGGGCGATCACTCCTCGCCGACCCGACGCGTCGCGCCCCACGCCTCGAGCACGGCGTCGATCTCGTCCGCGACGAAGAATCGGGCGCTGTCGGCGTCGTAGCCCTCCTCCAGCAGCCGGTCGTAGTCCGTGAGGGCGTGGCGCACGTAGGCGACGAGGGAGAGCCAGGCCGCGGCCTCTGGCGCGGCGGCGCGCAGGCCCCGGCTCGTCAGGGCATGGTCGATCACCGCCCCAAACTCATGGGCCGGGATGCGCGGTGCGAGGCGGCGCAGCGCCTCCGCGATGGCGGCGGGCTTTGTCACGGGAGCACCGTAACGGCGGGCGCCGCCGCCCGTCACCTCCCGGGAGGAGCCGATGTGGCTTGAGGCGCCCGGCGGGCCCCGATAGGTTGGCGCCCCTCGTCCACGACCGCGCCTGTCTTGACCGATATCCTCCCCTCCGAGCGCCTGAAGAAGGCCGCGCGCCAGCGGCTGATCGTGGCCGAGCTGTCGACGTCGGCGACGGTCAGGACCTCGGATCTCGCCCAGCGGCTCGGGGTCTCGGCCGAGACCGTGCGCCGCGACCTCGAGGAACTGACCGGGCGCGGGGTGCTGAACCGGACTTACGGCGGCGCCTCCGGGCGCCACGTCGGCGTGCAGCCGATCCTCGACGACCGCAGCGGCATCGCGGTCGGCGAGCGCCAGCGCATCGCCCGCCGCGCGGCCGCCCTCGTCTCGCCCGGCGACGTGGTGATGATCGATTCGGGGTCGACCACGACGCACTTCGCCCACGCGCTTGCCCGCGTCGCCGACGGCGTGACGGTGCTGACCAACAGCTTCGGGGTCGCGAACGCCCTCGTCGACCAGACGGCCGTGCGGGTGATCGTCTGTCCCGGCGACTTCTCGGCCCGGGAGCGCGGGGTGTACGGCCCGGAGACCATCGCCTTCCTCGACCGCTTCAACGCCGACATCGCCTTCGTCGGCGCGAGCGGCCTCACGCCCGACGGGCCGACCGACGTCGAGACCCAGGCCTGCTGGGTCAAGCGCACGATGCTCTCCCGCGCCGAACGGACGGTGCTCCTCGCCGATTCGAGCAAGTTCGACACGCGGCGCCTCGAGGTGGTCTGCGCCTGGTCCGCCCTCACCGACCTCGTCACCGACCGGGCTCCCTCGGGCGCCCTCGCCGCGAGCCTCGACGACGCGGGCGTGGCCCTCGCTGTGGCGGAGTGACCGCCCTCGCGCTCCCGCTCCGGGAAGGGCCTTTTGACCTCCCACAGGATTCTGAGTAGGTCCCACACATGGACCACGGCAACGCGACCTCGGAGCGGCCCGGCCTCGCTCCCCTTGCCGACCTCGCCCACGAGGCAGCCCGGGCGGTGCGGGTCGTGCTGACCGACATCGACGACACGCTGACGAGCGGGGGCCGGCTCACCGCCGCGGCCTATGGGGCGCTCGAGGACCTGCACGCCGCCGGCCTCAAGGTGGTGCCGGTGACGGGCCGGCCCGCCGGCTGGTGCGACCTCGTCGCCCGGTTCTGGCCCGTGGACGGGGTCGTGGGCGAGAACGGCGCCTTCGCCTTCCGCTACGACCACGAGGCGAAGAAAATGCGCCGGCGCTTCTTCGCCTCCGAGGCGGAGCGGGCCGAGAGCCGCGCCCGCCTCGACGCGCTCGCCGAACGAATCCTCGAACGCGTGCCGGGCGCCGCGCTCTCCGCCGACCAGCCCTACCGGGTCGCCGACGTCGCCATCGACGTCTGCGAGGACGTGGCGCCGCTGCCGCCTCAAGCGGTCGACGAGATCCTGCGCCTGTGCGCCGCGGCGGGCGCGACCGCGAAGCTCAGCTCGATCCACGTCAACGCCTGGTTCGGGCGATACGACAAGCTCGCCATGGCGCGCGCCTTCCTCGCCGACGAGCTCGGCGTCGCGCTGGCGAACCAGGCCGGCACGGTGCTGTTCGTCGGCGATTCCCCGAACGACGAGCCGATGTTTGCGGCCTTCCCGCTCTCGGTCGGCGTCGCGAACGTCCGCCGCGCCGCCGCGCGGCTCAAAAGCCTGCCGGCGTTCGTGACTCGGGCCGAGGCCGGCGCCGGCTTCGTCGAGCTCGCCCGCCATCTCCTCGACGCCCGCGCGAAGCCGATCGCGTCGGCGGCCTGAGTCCCGATGTCCCCGGGGATTTACGACCTCCTCGTCGTCGGTGGCGGCATCAACGGCGCCGGCATTGCCCGCGACGCCGCCGGCCGCGGCCTGAAGGTGCTGCTCGTCGAGAAGGGCGACCTCGCGGGCGCGACCTCGTCGGCCTCGAGCAAGCTCATCCACGGCGGCCTGCGCTACCTCGAGAGCTACGAGTTCCGCCTCGTCCGCGAGTCGCTTGCCGAGCGCGAGGTGCTGCTCTCGCTCGCACCGCACATCGCCCGGCCGCTCACCTTCGTGCTGCCGCACGACGCGAGCCTTCGCCCAGCCTGGATGATCCGCGCCGGCCTCTTCCTCTACGACCACCTCGCGCGGCGCGCGAAGCTCGCCGGCTCCCGCGGCCTCGACCTTACGCGCGACCCCGCCGGCGCGCCCCTGAAAAAGGAATACACCCGCGGCTTCTCCTACTCCGACGCCTGGGTGGACGATGCCCGGCTCGTGGTGCTGAACGCCCTCGACGCGAAGGAGCGCGGCGCCATGGTGCGTACCCGCTGCCGCTTCGTCGAGGCGAAGCCCGCGGACGGGGCCTGGCGGGCGACCGTCGAGCCCGAGGGCGGGCCGCCTGAGACGGTCGCGGCCCGCGCCCTCGTCAACGCCGCCGGCCCCTGGGTCGACGCCGTGCTGCGCCAGGGGCTCGGGCGCGACGGCGCGCGCAACCTCAAGCTCGTCAAGGGCAGCCACATCGTCGTGCCGCGCCTCCACGACGGCGAGCACGCCTACATCCTGCAGAACGCGGACCGGCGCATCGTCTTCGTGATCCCGTACGAGGACCGCTTCTCGCTCATCGGCACGACCGACCTGTTCTTCGACGGCGACCCGGCCGCCGTCGCGATCACGGACGAGGAGACCGCCTACCTCTGCGCGGCCGTGAACCGCTTCCTCGCCCGCCCCGTCACCCCCGCCGACGTGGTGTGGTCCTACAGTGGCGTGCGCCCGCTCTACGACGACGCTTCCGGCAATCCCTCGGCCATGACCCGCGACTACGTCTTCGACGTGGACGCGGGCGAGGGCCGCCCGCCGGTCCTGTCGGTGTTCGGCGGCAAGATCACGACCTACCGCCGCCTCGCCGAGCACGCGCTGGAGAAGCTTTCACTGCTCCTCCCCGGCCTCGGCCGGGCCTGGACCGCCGGCGCGCCGCTCCCCGGCGGTGATTTTTCGGGCGCGGATTTCGATGCCTTCCTGGCGCAGCTCATGCGCGCGCGTCCCTGGCTCCCGGCCGACCTCGCCCGCCGGCTCGCGCGCGCCTACGGCACGAGGACCGAACGCATCCTCGGCGACGCCGCGAGCCTCGCGGACCTCGGCGAGGACCTCGGCGCCGGCCTGACCGAGCGCGAGGCGTCTTATCTCGTCGAGGCCGAATGGGCGCGCACCGCCGATGACATCCTCTGGCGCCGCTCGAAGCTCGGCCTCCATGGCGGGGAAGCGCTGAAGCGCCGCGTCGAGGCGTGGTTCGAAGGCGCATCGGACGCGCGGGCGGCGGCGCGGGCCGCGGGCTGATGCTCAGCGCCGTCCTGTTCGACCTCGACGGCACCCTGGTGGACAGCGCCGCGGACCTCAGGGACGCGCTCAACGCCGTTCTCGCCGAGGAGGCTCTCGCGCCCCTCGATCTCGACGCCGTGAAGGACATGGTCGGCGACGGGGTCCAAAAGCTCGTCGAGCGCGGGCTTCTCGCCCGCGGCGGCGACCTTGCCCGGCTTCCCGAGCGCGTCCGCCGCTTCATGGCGCTCTACGGCGACGCCCCGGCGCGCCTCACCCGCCCCTATCCGCAGGTCCCCGAGACCCTGGCGCGGCTGCGCCAGACGGGCTTGCGCCTCGCGGTCGTGACCAACAAGCCGCACGCCGTCACCCTGGCGATCCTCGACGCCCTCGAGCTTTCGCCCTTCTTCGACGCGGTCGTCGGGGGCGACACCCTTCCCCTGCGCAAGCCCGACCCGGCGCCGCTGCGCCACGCCATGGCGGCGCTCGGCGCCGCTCCCGCCGAGACCCTCATGGTCGGCGACAACCGACACGACGTCGAGGCCGCCCGCGCGGCGGGGATGCGCGCCGCCGTCGTGACCTACGGCTACGCTCACGGCCCGGTCGCCGGGATGGGAGCGGACTGGGCGATCGGAAGCTTCGGGGCGGTCCTGGAGGTGGTGGAGGCTGCCCGCCGGGATACGGGGCGGACGGACCGGGCGCGGCCGTCTCTCCCGGCGGAAGGAGAGGCCGAGTCCGCGAAGCGGACCGGGTGAGGGTTACGGCCGCGCCTTCGCACGGCTCCGCGTGGACGGGCGAAGGGCCGCCGCCTCCGGCCGCCGTCGGCGCTCGTCAGGCCTCCACCCCCGTCGCCTCCCTCAGCGCTTCCGCGAGCTCCGGCGTGCACGCCAGGATCGCGTTGCCCTTGGTGAGCGCCTCCCCGGCCAGATAATCGTTCGTCCAGCCTCCCGCCTCGCGCACCAGCACGAGGCCGGCGAGGGCGTCCCAGGCATTCATGTGGAGCTCGACGTAGGCCTCCTGGCGGCCGGCGGCGACCCAGGCGAGGGCGAGGGCGCCCGAGCCCGCGCGGCGGACCGCGGCGCCGGCGGCTTTGAGGCGGTCGACCACGGTAAGGTAGGGCTCGTGGGGGAGCCTCGTCGACCAGCCGGCCTCGACCGTCGCGTGCGCGATGTCGGAAAGGCCGCTGACCCGGACGATCTCGCCGTCGAGAGTCGTGCCGCGGCCGCGGGCGGCCGAAAAAAGCTCGTGGTGCACGGGGTCGTAGATCACGCCGATCTCCGCCTCGCCGTCGCGCACGAAGGCGAGCGAGACGCACCAGTGCGGAATGCCGCGGGCGAAGTTTGCGGTGCCGTCGATCGGGTCGACGACCCAGGTCCCCGCGGTCCTGCCCGCGAAGGCGCCGCCGCCCTCCTCGCCGAAAAAGGTGTCCTGCGGGAACGCCTCGTGGAGCCGCAGCCGGATCAGCGCCTCGACCTCGGCGTCGCTCGGCAGGAAGTAGTCCTGCGGGCCCTTGAAGGCGAGCGCCAGCGCCGACGGGCGCGGGCGGAAGCGCCGCCGCGCGAGCGCGCCGGCCTCCCGCGCGACGGCGCAGGCCGCATGCAGGCGGCTCTCGATCTCCCGGTCCGCGTCAGCCAATCCGCACCGCCCGGCCCGTGCGCGCGGCTTCGGTCGCGGCGTCGGCGAGGACCTGGGCCTTGAGGCCGTCCTCGCCCGAGGGGGAGAGCGGCGCGCCGTCGAGCACGCCGGCCACGAAGGCGTCGAGCTCGGCCCGGTAGGCCTCGGCGTAGCGTTCGAGGAAGAACGGCAGCGCCGGGTCGCTCGTGGTGCCGCGCCCGTCCGCGAAGGTGACCGTGGTGGCGTGGCGGTTGCCGGCGGCGAGGAGCCCCTTCGCGCCGTGCACCTCGATGCGCTGGTCGTAGCCGTAGGTGGCGCGGCGCGAGTTCGAGATCTGCGCGATTTTTCCGGACGCGGTCTTGAGCAGTACGGCCGCCGTGTCGACGTCGCCGGCCTCGCCGATCCGCGGGTCGATCAGGCAGGACCCGACCGCGTGCACCTCGACCGGCTCCTCGGCCAGAAGGAAGCGGGCCATGTCGAGGTCGTGGATCATCATGTCCCGGAACAGGCCGCCGGACCAGGCGGCATGCTCCGGCGGCGGCGGCGCCGGATCGCGGGATAGGACCGTGACGAGCTCGACGGCGCCGATCTCGCCTGCGCGGATGCGGGCGGCGAGCGCCGCGAAACTCGGGTCGAAACGGCGGTTGAAGCCGATCATCAGCTTCGCGCCGGTCGTCTCGACCACCTGCAGGCATCGGCGGATTCTTTGCGCGTCGAGGTCGACGGGCTTCTCGCAGAACACCGCCTTCCCGGCCGCGGCGGCGCGCTCGATCAAGGCCGCGTGGAGGTCGGTCGGGGTGCAGATCACGACCGCATCGACATCGGGATCCTCGATGATCGAATCGAGGTCGCGCACGTGCGAGCCGGTCGCCGCCGCGAGCCGCTCGGCGGCCTCGGGCGCGGCGTCGGCGATCGCCGCGAGCCTCGCCCGCGGATGGGCCGCGACGTTGCCGCCGTGGATGCGCCCGATCCGGCCGGCGCCGAGGAGCCCGATCCGCACGACTCCTGCGCCCGCCATCGATCCAGGTTGACCGCCGGATGGACTTGTCATTTCATCGCGGGCCTGCCCCACCCGCATCCGCACCTCAGCCCGGCCGCCATGAACGATCCCGCCCCCCGTCCGCTCGACGGCAAGGTAGCCGTCGTCACCGGCGGGACGCAAGGCTTGGGGGAAGCGGTGGCGCGTCTCTTCGCGGCGCGCGGCGCGGCGGGCCTCGTGATCTGCGGCCGCCAGGCGGACAAGGGCAAGGCGGTCGCGGCCGACCTCACGGCAAGAGGTTGCCGCACGGTGTTCGTGCGCGCCGACCTCGCGAGGGTCGAAGACGCCCGCGCCGTCACGGCGGCGGCCGACCGCGCCTTCGGCCGCATCGACGCCCTCGTCAACGCGGCCGGCATCACCGACCGCGGCACCATCTTCGACACGGAGCCGGAGCTCTTCGACCGCATGGTCGCGGTGAACGTCCGGGCGCCGTTCTTCCTCATGCAGGACGCCGCCCGCATCATGCGCCGCGAGGGCATCGCCGGGGCGATGGTCAACATCCTGTCGATGTCGGCCCACGGCGGCCAGCCGTTCCTTGCGGCCTACAGCATGTCGAAAGGCGCGCTCGCGACGCTGACCAAGAACGCCGCCTTCAGTCTGATGCCGTGGCGCATCCGCGTGAACGGGCTTGCCATCGGCTGGATGAACACGCCGGGCGAGGACGCGATCATGCGCCGCGAGCACGGTGCCACCGACGGCTGGCTGGAAAAGGCCGCGGCCGAGCAGCCCTTCGGACGCCTGATCGAGCCCGACGAGGTCGCCCGCGCCTGCGCCTACCTCGTCGGCGACGAGTCGGGCCTCATGACCGGCGCGGTCGTCGACTTCGACCAGTCGGTCCTCGGCTGCTACGAGGCGGCGCCGCACCCGACGGCGCGGGGTGAGCGGTAGGGTGGCGCAAGCGCCTCCCGTCCTCGACGTCGTCGCGATCGGGCGCTCGTCGGTCGACCTCTACGGGCAGCAGGTCGGCGGGCGGCTCGAGGACATGGCGTCGTTCGCGAAGTCGGTCGGCGGCAGCCCGACCAACACCGCGATCGGGGCGGCGCGGCTCGGCTTGCGTGCCGGCCTCGTCACGCGGGTCGGCGACGAACACTTCGGCCGCTTCATCCGCGAGCAGCTCGAGCGCGAGGGCGTCGACACCCGGGGCGTCAGGACCGACCCGCGGCGGCTCACCGCGCTCGCGATCCTCGGCGTGCAGGACGACCGGCGCTTCCCGCTCATCTTCTACCGCGAGGACTGCGCCGACATGGCGCTGACCGTGGACGACATCGACGAGGCCTACATCGCCTCGGCGAAGGCGGTGTGCCTCTCGGGCACGCATTTCTCGACCGCCTCGACCGACGCCATGAACCGCAAGGCGATCCGCGCCGCGAAGGCGGCCCACCGCCTCGTCGCCTTCGACGTCGACTACCGCCCGAATCTCTGGGGGCTTGCCGGCCACGGGGCGGGCGAGGAGCGCTACATCCGCTCCGACACCGTGACGGCCAATCTCCAGACCATCGCGCCGGACTGCGACCTCATCGTCGGCACCGAGGAGGAACTGCACATCCTCGGCGGCGCGCCGGACACGCTCGAGGCGCTGCGCGCCATCCGCGCGCTGACGCGCGCCATGATCGTGTGCAAGCGCGGGCCGATGGGCTGCGTGGTCTTTCCGGGCGATATCCCGGCGTCCATCGAGGACGGGATCAAGGGGCCGGGCTTCCCCGTGGAGGTCTACAACGTGCTCGGCGCGGGCGACGCCTTCATGGCGGGCTTCCTGCGCGGGTGGCTGCGCGACGAGCCGCTGGAGACGGCCTGCGCCTACGCCAACGCCTGCGGCGCCTTCGCGGTGTCGCGTCTCCTGTGCTCGCCCGAGTACCCGACCTGGGACGAGCTGCGGCATTTCCTCGACCGCGGCGCCGCGACGCCGCGCCTGCGGCTCGACCCGGCCCTTTCCCATATCCACTGGGCGACGACCCGCAGGCCCGCGCCGTCGACCCTCAAGGCGCTCGCCATCGACCACCGCTGGCAGCTCGAGGCGATGGCCGACCGCCTGGGGGTGGGACGGGAGCGGATTTCCCAATTCAAGCGGCTTGCCGTGCGGGCGGCAGCGGAAGTGGCCGCGGCGAAGGGTGCGTGCTTCGAGGCTCGGCCTGACGGCCTCGCACCTCAGCATGAGGGGGTGGGAGTTCGCGATGAGCACACCCGTCGAGCCAACCACAACTCTCCTCATGCTGAGGTGCCGCCGAAGAGGGCCTCGAAGCACGCACCCCGGTTC
>DASVPW010000161.1:0-14407 GCA_036389455.1 Beijerinckiaceae bacterium | reverse complement strand
TCGGACGGGGCGCTTCCAGCCGCCTCGACCACCGCTCTTCGGGACCCGCTGCGGGGCCGCCCCTTTCGGAGCGGCCTTCGGGATCCTTTAGCGCCCTGTGGGCGCGCCCGGCTCGTAGTGGCCGGGGGGCGGATGTCTTCGGGCCTCCCGTTGAGGCGCCTTGCGGAGCCTTGCCGGGAAAGCCCTGCAGTCGAAGCGGCCGCCCGAGTCGGGCGCACACCGAGCGCCCGCCGCGGGACCGCCTCCCCCTCCGTCGCTCGCGACGGCGAAGACGCCCTGGACCAACTCAACGCGCCACATCGTGTCGACGTTCTCGTCGTCGACGCAGACATGGGCGGAGAACAGGACGGTCTCGGGGTGGCCAAAGCAGCGCGGCAGCGGTCGCCGACAATAGACGTCATCTATGTATCCCGGATTCCGTTCCGGATTCCGGAGCAGGCGAAGGTCCGGGGAGCGCCGTGCGTTCGCTCACCCTATCATCCCCATCAGCTTGCGAGCGTGATTGCCGCGCTCCGGCATCGGCCTGGGAACGACGAGATCAAGGCCGTAGCCTGACCTCCACGGCGGAGAACCTGCGAGACCAAGCTCGGATAGGGCGGGAGCTCCGTCCAGGGACTATGCTCGAGCATCAGCGCCCCTCAATGTACGTGTCCTGCCGCTTGAGCAGCGCGAGCCGGGGTAGGCGTCGGGGCCTAAGTCATTCAACCTACTTCGGATTCGGAAGGTTAGATGGCCAGGCAGAACAGTGACGTTCGTGTTGTGCCAAGCGGCGATCAGCCAACGGTCGTTCTTTTTAATCAGAACTTGCGTGAAGATGCCCTGACTGGGTGAATTTCATTTTGCTGGTCGAGCGGTAGTCAGGCGGGCAGGTTGCCTTCCACCTAGCTGGAAAGAGCGCCCGCCGGCACGGTCCTTCATCGTCTCGGCTGCTCGGCCTCGAAGGCCTGCCAGGCGGCTGGCGCGTGATAGCTCAGGTGCGCTTACCGCCGACATAGCCGGCAGTGACCTCGTCTTTGTGCGCGGCGAAGGCTGCTAGCACTTCGCCCTTCTCGCGCTTCGGGACCTTCGCAAAGTCGAGGGTTCGTCCGAGTTCGGCTGCGACCTCGTCGAACTCTGCGGGGGAGATGTGGAGGTCCCGGTGGGCCTCCTCGAGGCCGAGCGACGTTGTGCCCGGTCTCGTGGCCGTGAACTGGAAAGGCCCACCCGAAACGTTGCAGACCCACAGGGTCCGCATGAACTTGAGGCCCGGCAGCCGCTTCAGGTTCTTGGTGTGCCATTCTCGAAGCTGCGGGTTCTTGGACTTCTCGCCGACGATGGATTCTTCACGACGGCATCGCTGAAGTGATCCACCACGGCCGCGACAGCGAAGACACCGCCCAGCCGCTCGTACAGACTTTTCTCAGGCACGATCTGCTGGGTTTGGGCGTGGGCTTTGTCCGCCCCTGCCAAAGCCATTGGGGCCGCGGTCAGGGCGAGCCCCGCGACCGCGCCGCGCCTGGTGAGAGATGTCGAAAAACGCTGTGCCATGATGGCCGCTCCTTGCCTATACGGCCACGACTTAGCGCATTTGAGCATGGCCCTGATGTTCGAAAGGAAACACCGCGGCTCCCATTCGAAGGGGCCCGCCAGCCCGCCCCCTCGAAGTGGCACAGAAACAACGAGGCCGCCGCAGCTGGCGTCCAATTATAAAAAACAAATAATCGCTTGCACTTATATGATCTCCGCACCATCTGCCGACTGCGGATAACATTAGCACCCCGCAAATAAAAGCTTTTGGAGAATGAAATGACAAATCAAAATCGTGTTTCTGCCGAGGACATCTATGCCAAGTGGTCCAAGGTCACCCACAGCGAGGCCGCGGCGATCAAGAGCGCCGACAGCCTCTCGGCCCAGGTGCAGAAGAGCTACGGCTTCGACAAGGTGAAGGCCGACGCCGAGGTCCGCGCCTTCATGGGCGCCCGTTCGTTCTGATCCAAGGAGCGCTCCCGGCGCACGGCCGGGGGCGGTGGTGGCACGAGCTGCCGTGTCGCGTGAGAGCTGGCCCTGGCCGGCGAAAGCCGTCTGGGGCCGCCTGCCCGTGTTCCAGGCCTCCGAGTTCAGACCTGCTGCAACGGTTTAGCGACAACCTCGACGCGTTGGTTTAGCTCCTCGACGCGTTGGTTTAGCTCCCGAAGCAGGCCTTCGAGATGCTCCACCCGAATGCGGTCGAGCTTATCGTGGAGAGCCATGATTTCTACCTCAGCCTTCAAGTTGATCTCGTAGTCCAAACTTGCCGCGAGCCTATCGCGAGCGGCTTGCCTGTTCTGCGACATGAGGATCACTGGCGCTTGAAGGGCAGCTATCATCGAGAGCAGCAAGTTGAGGAAGATGTAGGGGTATGGGTCGAATGCCCCGACGAGGTTTCCTAAAACGATGGTGTTCAAGGCGATCCAGAGAATGAGCATCCCGGTGAAAATCGTTATGAACGCCCAGGACCCTCCGAGCCGAGCCACCCGATCGGCAAGGCGCTCTCCTAGGGTCTGCTGCTCGGCAAGGACGGTGTCCACGTTGCGGGCTAACTGCGAGCGCTTCGCGACATGAACGATGACCCGCTGCTCGCGTTCGGACAGTCGAGTAAGACCGCTATCCAGCAACTGGCGCGCCAGTTGCGTCACCTGTTCGTCCAATGGCCGCTCCTATGCTTTACTGCGGAGGCGGTTCAGCGCTTTGTGCCCCGCACGGCCAGGACCGAGCACGCCTAGCAGCCTCGATATCGTCGAGGTCCAGGGGGACCAGAAGCGTCTTGAACATGGGAGTGTCCTCAAGGTGCCGCCCGTGACAAGTCGACGGCGGGCTCTATGCCGCTGTTCGAAGGTGCGAGCTGAACGTGGCGCGAGTGACGGAAACCGTAGTGCCTCGCGGGCCGGTCATAAGCTCCACCCGTGCCTCGAGTTGCTGGGCCAGCGCTTTGATCAGCGTCGTGCCGAGGCCTGACTTCGGTTCGCGGATCGTCCCGGGCATGCCCCGGCCGTTGTCCGAGACCGAGAGCTTCCAATCTGAGCGATCGGCCTCATAACCGACCACGACATGGCCGTCCGGTACGTCGGCGGCAAACGCGTGTTTCAGGGCATTGATGACCAGTTCCGTCACGATCAAGCCGAGGCTTACGGCCCGGCTGGACGATGCGGTGCCGCGACCGGCAACCACCCGGAGGGACATTGGGCGGCTCTCCCCGATCATCGATGCGGCCAGGGTCTCGCAGAGCTTCGACAGGTAGGGGCCGACCTCGATCTCCTCGCCCTTGCCCGATGCTTGCAGGTGCTGCTGCAGGGCTGCGACCGACATCACGCGCTGGTGGGCGTCCTGAAGATGCAGGCGGGTCTCCTCCGATTGCACCGTGCGGGCCTTCATCAGGAGGATGCTGGCGATGATCTGGAGGCTGTTGGCGACGCGATGGCTCATCTCCCGCAGGAGCACGTCCTTCTGCTCCGAGAGGCTCGCGAGGGCGCGCTCGGATGCGCGCCGCTCGGTGATGTCCTCGATGGCAAGCAAGAGCGTCGTCGGTGTGTCGCCCTCGCAAAAGACCTTTCGGGCGTTGAGGAGCATGGTGCGCTGCCCGATCCGCGGGAACGTCTGCTCGACCTCGAAGCCATCCATGACGCCGTGCTCGGGCACGATGCGCCCGAGGCGCAAGCGCAGAGCCGCGATGTTCCATTCGCCCGCGCCGAGCTCGTAGAGCAGGTACCCTTGCGTCTTGTCGGGAGTGGTCTGAAAGGTCTGGCAGTAGGATCGGCTCGCGACCACGACGCGCAGATCCGAGTCGAGCACGAGGAGGGGCTCGCGAACCGTGTTCACGATGGCTTGCGCCAGGCTTGAGCGGTTTTCGGTGTGAGCCTGCGTCACGTCAATCATTTGCCTTCCCCTCAACTGTCGGAGTTGTCCCCTTGAGACCGGGAGCTGGATCTCCGTCAGGAAATTCTCCGTCGTGCGTCGGTTCAGAAGGCCGCCCCGGCCAGCAGCAAAACGGCGCCGAGCGCGAAGAGCGCGACGCCCGCCCAGTTCGACTTCGCCGCAAAGCCGCCCGCCGGTCTCTGGGGCTCCAGCGTGCCGCTGGCCGCTCCCGATTGAAGCCGCGTTCCTCCGCTGAGCCGCCCTCTCCAAAGCGGTTGGGCGGCCATGAACACCACGCCTGCGAAAACCAGCAGCGCGCCAATCCAGATCAGTGTCATGCCGGCCTCCACGCGCGACGAACCGGAACTTCGGCGCGACCTGCATTGAGCGTAACAGCTCGTCAGCGAATGCCCTGTTCGAAATTGCTCACGTCACCGCCGACGGAAAAGCGCGCCGTCGCCGTACGCGGCAGGAGCGGCCTTTCACGTTTACGGCTTTGCCGGTCCGGCATGCATAATGTCGTCGTTCAGCGGGCCGTCGACGATAAGGGCGCCGACGAGGCCACGCTCGGCCCGCGAGAGGGCATGGTCCACGAGCGTGTAGCGTCCCGCCCGGTCGATCTTGAAATCGACGATCACGGCCCCGCCCGGCGGCACCGAGATCGTCTGAACGCCGGTCAGGGGCACCGCCCCGAGACTCGCACCCTGATAGACGCGATCGAAGATCTCGCCGATCACGTGGAACGAGGAGGTGAAGTTCGGCCCGCCCACGCCGAACAGAATGCGCACCGTTTCACCCACGCGGGCGCGCAACGGATGCGACCGCGTCAGCGCGCCGACCGCGCCGTTGAACAGGAAGTACTCCGGCCGTTCAGAGATGAGCTTCTCGTAGTCCATCTCGTGGTCGCCTTGCGTCCCGTAGGGCTGAGCGGTGTAGAGCTCGCCTTGGGTGACGTAGAACTCGCGGTCGACATGCGGCAGCCCGCCTTCCGGTTCCACGAGGAGCAGGCCGTACATGCCGTTGGTGATGTGATGGGCGACGCTCGGCGTGGCGCAGTGATAGAGGAAGAGCCCGGGCACTAGCGCCTTGAAGGTGACGACCGTCTCCTTTCCGGGGTCGGTCTGGGTGAACTCGGCGCCGCCTCCCGGGCCGGTGGCTCCGTGGAAATCCACCGAGTGGATCATCACGCTGTCGGCGGGGTTCTTGAGATGCACCTCGACGGTATCGCCGACGCGAACGCGGACGAGGGGGCCCGGCACTTTCCCGTTGAAGGTCCAGAAATTGTAGGTCGTCTTATCGTCGAGCTGTCCCTTCATCTCGACGGTCTCGAGGTCCACCCGCACCACCTGCGGGGGACGCGCGTGAAGGGGTCCTGGCAGGTCGGCCGGATCGCGCACGATGTCGGGCGCGGTTGCGGCTCCGGCGGATCTCGCTCCCGGCGTGACCTGGATGCGGCCCTCCATGCCGGCGTCGCGATGGCCGGGGACCGAGCAAAAGTAGGCGAACAGCCCGGTCTTGTCGGCCGTGAAGGAAAAGGTGCTGCTCGCTCCCTTGCCGATGACGCGGTCGGAGCGGCCGGCGTGCTGGTCGAGGACGATGTCGTGCTCGGCGCCTTCGCCGTTGATGAGGTTGATCTGAACCGTTTCACCTTCGTGAACGATGAGGGTGGGATTCACCTTGCCGTTGATGTTCCCGCCGACGCCGATGTAGACCATCCGGCCCTCCGCGATTCCGGACCGGAAGGTGAAGATGATCGGCGCGTGCATGTCGCCGCGCATCGCGGTTGCAGCCGCCCCTGGCGCTCCCTGGGTTCCGGGCTGCATCGGCGGCGCGGTCTGCGCCTGGGGAGCGGGGGCAGCCTGGGCGTGCACCCGGTTCTGAGCGGCAGGCGCGGCGGGAGCCGGATTGGCGTGCCCGCCATGGCCTTGTGATTGGGCCGCGGCCTGGGCCCAAATCAGCGCCACGCCGACCGTGATGAAGAGCCGAAGCCCGTGTTGTGCCATTTAAAGGTCCGTTCGAGCTGCCAGCAGCGCTCCAGCCTCGTTCGGCTGGACGTCGCGAAGTTCTCTGGAAGTTCGAGCGTAACAGTTCCTCAGGCGCGGCTCTGTTCCGAATTGCTCACGTCGCCGCCACGCACGGAGCGCGGGTCGTCGTGCAGGACGACGCTGAGCAAGGAGCTGTGCACCTCAAGGTGCCCGTTATAGTCGATGAAGCCTAATTTCCGGAATTTGTTCATGAACAAACTGGCGCGGGATCGGGTCGTGCCGATCATCTCGGCAAGCGTCTCCTGGCTGATCTTGGCGACCACCGGCTGCGGCCCGCCGTCCTTGCCGAAATTAGCGAGCAGCAGCAGGAGGCGCGCCAACCGCTTCTCACTCGAGTTGAAGAGCTGGTCGATCAAATCCGCTTCCATGCGAATGTTGCGCGCGAGCAGGTACGTCATGAAAAGCTCGGAGAAAGCGGGCTCCTCATGGAGAACACGGATCACCGCCGCCTTCTTCAAACGTGCGATCGAGCAGTCGGTCATCGCGATGACGGTCGAGATGCGCAGCGGCTGTCCGGCAAGGCATCCCTCGCCGAAGAAATCGCCGGCGCCGAGGATGGCCACCACCGCCTCCTTGCCGTGGCTGGAAAGCGTGGTGACCTTGACCTTGCCGTTCTGGAGATAGAACAGCGCATCGGCCGGGTCGCCCTGCGAGAAGATGACCTCGCCCTCGCGCGCCTTGATGATGTTTCTGCCCTTGCCGACGCTCGCCAGAAACGCCCTCGGATCGAAATTGCCGTTGGTGCCGGTCGCCATCGCGCCTCCTCCGGTCGAGTAGGTCATGCGGTCACGTCTGCCCCTATTGCGGGTCTCGAATCACTTATGACGTGTGAGCTTCTTTGCACAGGCGACCTGCGCCCCGACGGGCTACAAATCGAGTAACGCCTGGCCAGGGCAATGGGTCCTATTCCGTTGACTGATTCGGTTACTGCCCTCGGCCTCTCGCGCCCAAATCCTCGGTCAGCTCATGTTCCCGGACCACGCGATCGTAGGATTGCTCGGCATTGCTGATCTGGTACTGAGGCTCGCCGGTTCCATCGGGCAGGAGGGCCACGATCGCGTAACCGCCCTTCCAGGGCCAGGCGATGCCGTCCTCGGCATAGCTGACGTGCTGGCCGACTGCGTAGAGGTGCTTGCTCATCGAATTCCTTTTTTGGTTGCCGTGGCGTTTCTCGCCGACGCTCAAAAATCGCTCGCCCGGAGGTCGTAGGATCCTTTCGGCCCGCGCGCGTAGACCTTCGCGGCCACCTCATGGATGCGGCCGCGATGCGCATCGAAGACCTGCAGAAAACCGTCGTTGCTGGCGCCGATGGAGGGCTGCAGCCGGTGCAGCGCATCCTCGGCGACGAAGAACGAGAGTTCCATCGAGCCGTCGTACCCCCAAAAGCGCACCGCGCGCCTGGTCGGGTCGTAGCTGCGGCTCGGATTGGCGAAGTGCAGATCCATATCGCCGGCCTCCTTCACGGTTGCGGCAGGCCGGCTTCCGGCACGGACGAGCCGAGGCTTTCGAACCGGAAGGAGTCGTCCCTTCAACGCTCGGCAGGCTATGCGGATCGAGGATCGCGGTCTGTGCAAAACAGCTCACGGCTCATAAATGCTCGGGCAATCACGCTCCAGCTCCATGGAGACATGAGCAACGTTCGCGCTGGCATCCGGGCCAGCGGTACCCCACATGTGGATCATCGCCGGCAACCCAACGGTAGGCGCCTGCGGCTGAGAGACAGGCTGTGCTCCCGGCTCCGAGCCGGAGCACGTCATGATTACCATCGTCTCTGTCGAACCCGTAGCAGGGGCGGAATTTCACTACGGCCCGCTCGACTCAACGCGGCTCGCACTCACCGTCGTCGCGGACGACGGCATGACGCTTCCACTCGTCTTAGAAGAACAGGCGGTTCGGCAGCTCGCGATCCTGCTCAGCCAAATCCAGGGGCGGTTTCCGGGAGCCTTCAAAGGCCATTAGCGGCGGAACTGTTGCAACACCTGCCAACGTGCAGCGTTGGTTCCTTCGTCCGAGGGTCGGACGATGCCGCGCTTTCACTTCGATATCGTCAACGATGGTGAGACCATCCCCGACGATGAAGGGCTCGATCTGTTGAGCGCCGAGGCCGCCCGGCTTGAGGCTGCCAGGGCCGCCGCAGAAATATCCGCGACCGCGCTTCGAAGAAGGCGATCCCCACCGACGTGTCCATTGTGATCCGAGACGGCAGCGGAACCGTTGGCATTGTGACCGTGGTGCTCAAGGTCGAGTAGTGGCCTTTCCTGCCTTCGCCGGCCGGTGCCGCGGCCCCGAAGCGTTCCACATTCGTCGCACCCGAGTTCGCCCGCGGCCCTCACGAACGCCGCATGCTTGCTAGTCCTCTAACTGTGCAGAGGGAATTCTCGGGCAAGATGCCCGTGCTGCTCGTGACCGGGTACAGCGACGTCGCCCAGGCCGCCGCGGACGAGGGCTTCCCCGTCCCCCGGAAATCGTACGATGGCGTGCAGTTGCGCGAAGCGCTCGCCAAGGCGATCCGGACGGCACGCTTGCGGGTGGTGACCGGCAAGGCGGCCCTGAAATAGCTGCGGAGACGGCCGAGCGACCTCGCCCTGGCGAGCTTCCGCACCGGCGATGGATGCTCCATCATCCGCTCGCCGGCCGGCATGCCGGGGGAACGGAGTCCGCGTGCGTCTACCTCGCCTTGTGCTGCCGCGAATATCCACGCAGCTCTATCTCCTCGCGCTCGTCGCCGCGGTCGTGGTTCCGTTGCTCGCGTTCGGCGCTTTCCTCCTCACGCGCTACGCGGCGACGGAGCGGGCGCGCTTCGAACGCGACGCCAGCCAGATCGCGCGGCAGGTCGCGCTCGTCCTCGACGGGGAGCTCGCCGGCCTCGCGGCGCTGCTGAAGGGGCTTTCCGTGTCATCAGCCCTCGAAGGCGGCGACTTGGCCCAGCTGCACGTCGAAGCCAGACGACTGGTCGACGGGCGGGACGAGCTTGTGGTCTTGCGGGATCTGGACACCCGGCAGCTGCTGAATACGCGACTTCCCTTCGGCACGGCCCTGCCCGCCGCCCCTCCGCTCTCTCCGGATGAGCGGGCCGCTTTCGTGGCGGGCCGTATGCTCGTCTCCGAGGTCTATCCGAGCCCGATCTCGGGCGAGCCCAGAATTGCCGTCGCCCTCCCCGTCGCCCGGGGCGGCGCCACCGTCCACGTTCTTGCGATCACCGTGCCGACGTCCCGCTTCCGGGACGTGCTGCTGCCGGCCGTCCCGTCCGGCTGGACCGTGGGCGTCGGTGACCGCAATGGCACATACGTCACTCGCTCCGCCCGGCATGAGGACGTCTCGGGCAAGCCCGGCATACCCGAGTATCTGGAGAAAGCGGTCGGCCGCTCCGGAACCTTCACGGCAGCGAGCTACGAAGGGGTCGCGCTCCTTGCCGGCTACTATCGCTCGGACTTCTCCGGCTGGCTGAGCGCAGCCAACGTTCCGCAACAGGTCGTGGAGGCGCCGCTTCGGCGGTCGCTCGGGCTCCTGGCGGTGATGGGGACTGCTGCGCTCGCGTTGTCGGCCCTCTTCGCTTACCTCTTCGGGAGAGGCTTCGCCGATGCGACCGCGGGCCTCGTCCGGCGCGCTGCGGCGCTGGGCGAAGGACGCCCGGTGCGGCCGATCTCGACGCGGCTTTCCGAGTTTGCCGTCATCGGCGAGGCCCTTGCAGCCGCGGCTGGTGCCGTGGAGGAGCGCACGCGCGAACTAAAGACGGTGCTCTCGACGGTGCCGGCGGTTATCTTGTTCACGTACGACCCGGAGGTCCGGCGCGTGATCCGCAACCGGTTCGCGGCCGAGCTGTTTCGGTTGCCGGAAGGCGAGAGCAGCGCGATTGGCGGCCCCGACCTGGAACATGTGTGCATGCTGAAGGGCGGACAGGTTCTCAGGCCCGACGAAATGCCGCTCCACCGCGCCATGAGGGGTGAGGACGTCGAGGAAGAAGAGTACACCTATGCCTTCGCCGACGGGACGTGCCGCACCCTCCTCACGAGTGCGACCGGGCTGCGGGACGACAAGGGAAGGATCGTCGGCGCGGTCTCGGTAAGCCTGGACATTACGGACCGCGAAAGGGCCGAGGAGCAGCGCCGGCTGCTCGTGCACGAGCTCAATCACCGGGTGAAGAACACGCTTGCGACGGTGCAGTCGATCGCGGTCCAGACACTGCGCGGATCGGCGTCGACCGCCGAAGCCTCCGAGGCGCTGACCGACCGCCTCATGGCGCTCGCCAAGGCCCACGACGCGCTCACGCGCGAGAGCTGGGAAGGGGCAGCGCTGCATGAGATCGTCGAGGCGGCGACCAGCCCGCACGGTGGACGTGACCGTTTCGCGGTCGACGGCCCCTCGGTGTGGCTGAGCCCCGCCTTGTCCCTCTCGCTCGCTCTCTCGCTGCATGAGCTGGCGACGAACGGGGCAAAGTACGGGGCGCTCTCGGCGGCGGGAGGGTCCGTCACGATCGCGTGGGAGGTCGTCGACCGGCTCGGCGATGCGCGGCTGAGGCTGCGCTGGACCGAGCACGGGGGCCCGCCGGTGCGGGTGCCCACCCGGCGCGGATTCGGCTCCCGGCTCATCGAGCGCAGCCTCGCTGCCGAGAGCGGCGGGTCCGCGACCATCGAGTACCGGCCTGAGGGCGTCGTGTGCGTCATCGAGGCGCCGATCCGGCGCCGGGAAGCCCACGCCCCGGCAGTCCGGGAGCCGAGCGATGATGGGAGCGACCCTTACGGAGCGCGGAGTGCGGGCAACTGACTTGTACGACGGCCGCGGCGCCGGATTGCCCGCGATTGCCGCAGGACGCCGATGTGCGCTAACCGGGCGCCGCCTTGCGCAACCGGCTCCGGGGTCAATCGGCGGGACCGAATCGACGCCGGCGCGTTGGTGACTCGGCCGTACCCCGGCCCCGACGAGAGAGGACCGGCTATTGCGCCTCACGACCCGCCTCATCGCCCTCGTCGGCATGGCGCTTCTGCCGGCGCTCGTCATCCAGGGGTATAACGAGTTCGCGCTGCGGCTGTCGCGCCAGGACGCGGTCCGCGAGCAGGCCCTCTCGGCGACGCGTGGCGCGGCCATGGATCTTGGCCGCTTCGTCGAGGGTCTCCGACAGGTTCTGGTGGCGGTGGCGGCGACCCCAGCGGTCCGGGACAAGGACCCGCCCCGCTGCACGGAGTACCTGAAGGAGGTCGCGCGGGGCTATCCTGCCTACATGCTGCTCGCGGTCAACGACGTCGACGGAAAGACGATCTGCAACAGCTCGGGAAGCCCGCCGGGCATGTTCGCGAACGCCGACCGCGCCTACTTCCGGCGCGCCATGGCGACGAATGCCTTCGCCGTCGGCGATCAGGTCATTGGCTTTGTGACAAAGAAGCGCAGCCTCCACTTCGCGCTGCCGTTCCAGGATGCGGCCGGGGAACCCGGCGGGGTCGTGCTGGTCAGCCTCGACCTCGACTGGCTGACGTCGCACCTGTTGAGCGGGCCTCTGCCTCGCGACGCGAGCCTCACGGTGCTCGACCGGCCCGGGACGGTCCTGGTCCGGGTCCCGGACGACGGTCGCTGGACCGGGAAGGCTCCGCCGGAAGCCTTCCGGGCCGCGCTGGGGGGCTCCACGGACGCGGTCCTGGAGCGCCCCGGTCTCGACGGGCACTCACGCATTTTCGGCGTGGTTCACCCGGACGGCCCGCTCGCCGGGTTCACCGTCGCCGTCGGCCTGTCGCACGCCGCCGCGTTCGCGGACATCAACGCGGCCACGACGCGCGGCGTCATCCTGATCGGGTTCGCGGCGTTGCTGGCCGTGTTCGCGGCCTGGATCGCCGGCCGCGAACTGATCCGCAAGCCGATATCCGCCCTGGTCGCCGCGTCGGAGCGCTGGCGCCAGGGTGACTGGACGGCGCGAGCGGATCTCGTCAACGGCTCGTCCGAGCTTCACCGCCTTGGGGTCTCGTTCGATGAGATGGCGGACGGGCTGGCGCGGCGGGAGGCGGAGCGCCAGGAGGCGCTTGCGCGCGAGCGCGTCCTGGCGATGGAGGTCGACCACCGGGCCAAGAACGCGCTGACCGTCGCCCAGTCGCTCGTGCGCCTTACGCGCGCCGAGACCATCCAGGACTATATCGCGAAGGTGCAGGGCCGCATTGCGGCTCTGGCGCGCGGGCACAGGCTCCTCGCCGACAATCACTGGGAGGGCGCCGACCTGCGCGAGATCCTGATCGACGAGCTCGCGCCGTTCGGGGGCCGCATCCACGTCGAGGGCCCCGCGGTGCGGCTTCTCGCTTCGGCGGTCCAGCCGGTCTGCCTCATCCTGCACGAGCTCGCTGCGAACGCGGTGCACCACGGCGCGCTCTCGGTCGCGGAAGGCCGCGTCGAGGTGCATTGGTCCCAAGCGTCAGAAGCCGACGGCCTTCGCATCCGCTGGTGCGAGATGGGCGGACCTCCCGTAACCGCCCCCGTCGCACCGGCGAACAAGGGCCTCGGATCACGGCTGATCAAGGGCACGGCGGTCGACCAGCTCGGCGCCGAGATCGACCTCGAATGGGCCATCGCCGGCCTCTGCATGACGATGACCATGCCGCCCGGCTCCTTCGCCGTGGCAGGCGAGGCGACATCGGGAGCGGACAGACACTCCTAACGCGGCTCGTCGGGTGCCAGCCCTAGAATACCAGCGCTTCAGGCGATGCCCGGCCCCCGCCCCGCCTCGCCTGAGCAGTTCGCGGGCGCTCGCACGAGACCTGTCGCGCCGGATGCTACAGTGGCCTCATGCTGGTCGATCCCGTCGCAAGGGAACTCGCGTTGCGGAGCTACGGGCTTCCGGAGTGCCTGCACGTACCCGTCGGGGCGCGAGACGAGGAGGCGATCCGCGACTACGTCGGCGAGGTGGTCCGGGTGCTCGCGACCGGCCGGCCAGCAAAGGCGCTGCTGATGCGAGCCCGGCCCCCGCGGAAGATCGACGCGCGACTTCCGATCTGGGGCGAGTAGGGGCGGCTGAGAACGGACATGGCTCAGACCTCCTCCAAAGATAAAGGCGCTGGCAGTCTTACAATATGAGTGCCAGATCGGCATATGAGAGGGGCACAGGACTGTGCGTTAGGGGAAAGCCGATGAAATTCCGTCCGCTGCACGACCGCGTCGCCGTCCGCCGCGTCGAGGCTGAAGAGAAGACGAAGGGCGGCATCATCATCCCCGACAACGCCAAGGAGAAGCCGCAGGAGGGCGAAATCGTCTCAGCGGGGCCCGGCGCCCGCGACGAGAGCGGCAAGCTCGTGCCGCTCGACGTGAAGGCCGGCGACCGCATCCTGTTCGGCAAGTGGTCCGGCACAGAGGTCAAGATCGACGGTGAGGATCTCATCATCATGAAGGAAACCGATGTGATGGGCGTCGTCGAGAGCGCGGTTGCGCTCAAGCCAAAGGCCGCCTGAGCCTCCCCCCATTCGTCCAGCCAAGCGGAGTTCAAACCATGTCTGCCAAAGACGTAAGATTCTCGACCGATGCCCGCGATCGCATGCTGCGCGGCATCGACGTCCTCAACAACGCCGTCAAGGTCACGCTCGGCCCGAAAGGCCGCAATGTCATCCTCGACAAGTCTTATGGCGCGCCGCGCATCACCAAGGACGGCGTGACGGTCGCCAAGGAGATCGAGCTCTCCGACAAGTTCGAGAACATGGGCGCCCAGATGGTGCGCGAAGTGGCCTCGAAGACCAACGACATCGCCGGCGACGGCACCACGACCGCCACGGTCCTGGCCGCCTCGATCGTACGCGAGGGCGCCAAGTCGGTGGCCGCCGGCATGAACCCGATGGACCTGAAGCGCGGCATCGACCTCGCGACCGCCGAAGTCGTGCGCGACATCCAGGCGCGCGCCAAGAAGGTGAAATCGTCCGAAGAGGTCGCCCAGGTCGGCACCATTTCGGCCAACGGCGACACCTCCATCGGCCAGATGATCGCCCAGGCGATGCAGAAGGTCGGCAACGAGGGCGTCATCACGGTCGAGGAGGCGAAGACCGCCGAGACCGAGCTCGACGTCGTCGAGGGCATGCAGTTCGACCGCGGCTACCTGTCCCCGTATTTCATCACCAATGCGGAGAAGATGGTCGCCGAGCTCGACGACCCCTACATCCTCATCCACGAGAAGAAGCTGTCCTCGCTCCAGGCGATGCTGCCGATCCTCGAGGCGGTGGTGCAGACGGGCAAGCCGCTGCTCATCGTGGCCGAGGACGTGGAAGGCGAAGCGCTCGCGACGCTCGTCGTCAACAAGCTGCGCGGCGGCCTGAAGATCGCCGCCGTCAAGGCGCCGGGCTTCGGCGACCGCCGCAAGGCGATGCTGGAAGACATCGCGGTCCTGACGGGCGGCGAGATGATCGCTGAAGACCTCGGCATCAAGCTCGAGAACGTCACGATCCAGATGCTCGGCCGCGCCAAGCGCGTGCGCATCGAGAAGGAGAACACGACGATCATCGACGGCGCCGGGCAGAAGTCGGACATCGAAGGTC
>DASVPW010000160.1:0-27196 GCA_036389455.1 Beijerinckiaceae bacterium | reverse complement strand
CGAGGCCGTGCCCATGACGGCGCAGGTCCCCGCGGTGGTGGCGAGGCGCCCCTCGACGGTCTCGATCTCGTCCGAATCGACGCCGCCAGCCCGGTACTTCGCCCAGAAACGGCGGCAGTCGGTGCAGGCGCCGAGGCGCTCGCCGCGGTAGCGCGAGGTCATCATCGGGCCGGTGGCGAGCATGATGGCGGGCTTGCCGGCGCTCGCCGCCCCCATGACGAGGGCCGGCAGGGTCTTGTCGCAGCCGCCGACGAGCACGACCGCGTCCATGGGCTGGCCGCGGATCATCTCCTCCGCCGCCATCGCCATGAGATTGCGGTAGAACATGCTCGTCGGGCTGAGGAACACCTCGCCGAGCGAGATCACCGGGAAGTCGAGGGGCAGGGCGCCTGCGGCAAGGACGCCGCGCTTCACCGCCTCGACGAGCTCCGGCACGCCGCGGTGGCAGTTGTTGAACCCGCTCGCCGTCTGGGCGATGCCGACGACGGGCTTGGAGAGAAGCTCCCGCGAATAGCCCATGGAGCGGGCGAAGGAGCGGCGGAGATAGGCCGCGAAGGCCGGATCGCCGTAGTTCGTGAGGCCTCCTTCGAGGCCCTTTCCGCGTGTGTCGGTCATGGGGCGGGTGTGCCCGAAGGCGCGCGGCGGATCAATGGGCTCCCCTCTCCCGCAAGTCGAGGCCGCTGCGAAACACGGCGGGTCTGCGGGGCATGGGCGTCTTCCAAAAAAGGGATGGACGGGGCTCGTCGGGGCGCGCGGAATCCACCCCGGGCTAAGTGCCCGGGGGCGGACTCCGGCCTTGTTCGAAGGCGAGGAGGGAGGAGGTTGCGCCGCGCCTCGCATCGCGCCACATGGCCATGGCTACGACGGAGCGCTGCATGCCCTCTTTCCGCGAGTACCTCGAACAGTTTCCCCTCGTCGCGATCCTGCGCGGCCTAAGGCCCGAGAACGCCGAGACGATCGGGGAGGCGCTCGTCGAGGGCGGGTTCCGGATTATCGAGGTGCCGCTGAACTCGCCCGAGCCCTTGCGCAGCATCGAGCTGATGGCGCGGCGATTCGGGGAGAGCGTGCTCGTCGGCGCCGGCACGGTGCTCCGTCCCGACGACGTCGGCCGGGTGCGGGATGCCGGCGGGCGGCTCGTCGTCATGCCGCATTCCGACACGGCGGTGATCGGGGCGGCGGTCGCGGCGGGGCTCGCCTGCACCCCTGGCGTCGCGACCCCGACCGAGGCCTTCGCGGCGCTCACGGCCGGGGCGGCGGCGCTCAAGATGTTTCCGGCCGAGATGCTGCCGCCGGTGATCGTGAAGGCGTGGCGGGCCGTGCTGCCGGCCGCCACGCTCCTGCTGCCCGTCGGCGGCATCACCCCGGACAGCATGGAATCTTACGTCGCGGCCGGCGCCGACGGCTTCGGTCTCGGCTCGGCGCTGTTCCGGCCAGGCGCAACGGCGTCCGAGGTGCGCGAGAACGCCCGCCGCTTCGCGGTCGCCTGGGAGCTGATCCGGGCCCGGAAGGCGGCCTGAGCGATGCGCTCAGGCCATTCCCAGCGCCTGCATGTAGAGCTCGAGGATCGCTTCCTCCTCCTGGCGCTCGGCGAAGTCCTTCTTGCGGATGCGCAGGATGGAGCGCACCGCCTTCGAGTCGAAGCCGCGACCTTTAAGCTCGCCGAAGACTTCCTTGATGTCGCCCTGGATGCCGGCCTTCTCCTCCTCGAGGCGCTCGATGCGCTCGATGAACTGCTTCAGCTCGTCGGCGGCGACGCCGGTCGTGGCGAGGTCGGCGGTGCTCGGTGGTGCGGCGTGTGCGTTCATGGCTCGAATCTGCCCCGCTTCGGATCATGATTGAGGCAACGGCGTGCCCCACGCGGCCGGCCCGCGTCAACCGCGGCCCGGGCGCGCGCGGCGCCACCTCGTGTGAACTGCGGGGACAGCCCTATTCGCTCGCCTTCGTCTTCGGCACGTAGGGCTCGTTCATGTCGAAGGTGTAGGCGGTCTTGACGGTGGTGTAGAACTCCTGGGCGTAGCGGCCCTGCTCGCGCGGGCCGTAGCTCGAGCCTTTGCGGCCGCCGAAGGGCACGTGGTAGTCGACCCCGGCGGTCGGCAGGTTCACCATCACCATCCCGGCCTCGCTGTTGCGCTTGAAGTGGCCCGCATGCTTCAGGGAGGTCGTGCAGATCCCGGCCGAGAGGCCGAAGTCGGTGTCGTTCGCGACCTCGAGCGCCTCGTCGTAGTCCTTCACCCGGATGACGGTCGCGACTGGCCCGAAGATTTCCTCGCGGGCGATCCGCATCCGGTTGTCGACGTCCGTGAACAGCGCCGGCGAGAGGTAGAAGCCGGGCGCCTCCCGGTTCAGGAGCTCGCCGCCGAACGCGAGCTTCGCGCCCTCGTCCCGGCCGAGGCGGATGTAGGACAGGTCCTGGTCGAGCTGGCTCTGGTCGACGACGGGGCCGATGTGCGTGCCGGGCTTGAGCGCGTCGTCGACGACGATCGCCTTCAGGCGCTCGCCGACCGCGTCGACGAAGCGGTCGTGGATGCCGCCCGTGACGATGAGGCGGGAGGAGGCCGTGCAGCGCTGGCCGGTCGAGAAGAAGGCGCCGTTCACGGCGCACTCGACCGCGACCTTGAGGTCGGCGTCGTCGAGGACGACGAGCGGATTCTTGCCGCCCATCTCGAGCTGCACCTTCTTCATCGGGCTCGACGCGACGCAGGCGGCCGCGACGCCGCGGCCGGTCGGCACGGACCCGGTGAACGAGACCGCCGCCACGCCCGGGTGCTCGAGCATCGCCTGGCCGACCTCCGAGCCGCGCCCCATCACGAGGTTGAACACGCCCGCCGGCACGCCGGCCTTGACGATGATCTCGGACAGGGCGTGCGCGGTCGCCGGCACGAGGTCCGCCGGCTTGAACACGACGCAGTTGCCGTAGGCGAGCGCCGGGGCGATCTTCCAGGCCGGGATCGCGATTGGGAAGTTCCACGGCGTGATCAGCCCGACGACGCCGACCGGCTCGCGCGTGACCTCCACGTCGACGGAGGGCCGCACCGAGGCGAGCTTGTCGCCGGCCATGCGCAGGCATTCGCCGGAGAAGAACAGGAAGATCTGGCCGGCGCGCGCGGCCTCGCCGATGCCCTCGGCCAGGGTCTTGCCCTCCTCGCGCGAGAGCAGCGTCCCGAGTTCCTCCTTGCGGGCCATGATCTCGTCGCCCGCCCGCTTCAGGATGTCGTGCCGCAGCTGCGGGTTGGAGCGCGACCAGGCCGGGAAGGCCTGGCGCGCCGCCGCGACCGCCCGCTCGGCGTCGGCCCGCGTGCCGCGCGGGAACTCGCCCACGACGTCGGCCGTGTTCGACGGATTGATGTCGGGTGCGGCGTTCCCGGCCTCGACCCACTCGCCCCCGATGAAGTTCCTGGCGTGGATGGTCATGATGCTTCTCCCGCGCTCCGGTCAGCGGCCGTTGGCCTTGCGCCACGCCGCGAAGTCGCTCCTGGTCCGCTCTTCGGTCGCCGGGTAGAGGCCGAGGATCGAGCGCCCCTTCAGGACTTCCTCGGTCACGAAGTCCTCGAACGCCGTCATCTCCACGGCTTCGTCGGCGACCTCGTCCGCGATGCCGGCCGGAATGACGACGACGCCCTCGCCGTCGCCGACGACGACGTCGCCCGGCCAGACCGGCGCGTCGCCGCAGCCGATCGGCACGTTGATGTCGAGCGCCTGGTGGATCGTCAGGTTGGTCGGCGCGGAGGGGCGGCTGTGATAGGCCGGGATGGCGAGCCGGGCGATCTCGGGGGCGTCGCGGAAGCCGCCGTCCGTGACCACGCCCGCGACCCCGCGCACCATCAGGCGCGTCACCAGGATCGAGCCCGCGGACGCGGCTCTCGGATCCTTGCGGCTGTCGATCACGAAGACCGCGCCGGGCGGGCACTCCTCGACCGCCTTGCGCTGCGGATGGGCGCGGTCCTGGAACACGCTCAAGGGGTTGAGGTCCTCCCGGGCCGGGATGTAGCGCAGGGTGAACGCCTCGCCGACCATGGCGGCGCCGTTCGGGTTGAGCGGATGGACGCCCTGGATGAACTGGTTGCGGAAGCCCCGCTTGAACAGCGCGGTGCACAGGGTCGCGGTGCTGACGGTCTTGAGCTTGTCGCGGGTCTCGGGCTTCAGCTTGGCCACGGATGCTCCTCCTGGGCGCCGGTCGATCGGACCGCGGGCGCGCCCTCCTGGTAAAGGCAAATCGGCCGGCCTTCACGCGTTTTGATGCGTCTCGAGGCGATTTTTCGGCCCGAGGCCTCCGTGCAGGGCGGCTCGCCCTTACTTGCCGCCGTCGGTTCGCTCCGCCTAAGCTCCGGCACAGGGCTTGCGACCGCCCGACCCGGGCTTTCCTCGACGACCATCACGGCAGGGGCTGACGCCCGCATGATCCGACGCCTGCTCGACGGCCTCTACCTGTTCGCCGGCTACGCCGCCGGGCTCTTCCTCGTCGCGATCTTCGTCCTGATGATGGCGCTCTCGATCGGACGCGAGATCAGCCTCAACATCCCGGCCGGGGACGATTTCGCGTCCTGGTGCATGGCCGCGATGGCCTTCCTCGGCCTCGCCCACACCTTCAAGGCGGGCGACATGATCCGGGTCGGGCTCCTGATCGACCGCTTCCGCGGGCGCACGCGCTGGTGCTTCGAGATGTTCTCGCTCGTGCTCGGCCTGGGGTTCGTCGGGTTCTTCGCCTGGCACGCGGTGCGGCTCACCTACGACTCCTGGCGCTTCAACGACATGGCTCAGGGCGTCGTCGCGATGCCGCTGTGGATCCCTCAGCTCGGCTATTCCGGGGGCCTCGTCATCCTGTTCATCGCCTTCGTGGACGAGTTCGTCCACGTCGCGCGGGGCGGAGAGCCGCGCTACGAGAAGCCGCCGCCCACGAGCGCCGAGGAGGTCATCGAGCGCGCGATCGAGAGCGGGGTCTGATCATGGACATGATCACGATCTCGATCCTGATCCTGCTGCTCCTGACGGGGCTGCTCGCCGGCGGCGTGTGGATCGCGATCAGCCTGATGGCCTGCGGCTGGGTCGGGATGCAGTTCGTCGGCGGCAACATCCCGGCGGGCTCGGTGCTCGCGACCACGATCTGGGGCAACTCGGCCTCCTGGACGCTGGCCGCCCTGCCGCTGTTCATCTGGATGGGCGAGATTCTCTTCCGCACCAGGCTGTCGGAGGAGATGTTCCGGGGCCTCGCGCCGTGGCTGAACTGGCTGCCCGGCCGCCTCATGCACGTGAACGTGCTCGCCTGCGGCATCTTCGGGTCGGTCTCGGGCTCGTCCGCCGCGACCTGCGCGACCGTCGCCAAGATCGCCCTGCCGGAATTGAAGAAGCGCGGCTACGACGACATGGTGAGCCTGGGCTCGCTCGCCGGCGCCGGCACGCTCGGCATCCTGATCCCGCCGTCCATCACCATGGTGGTCTACGCGGTCGCCGCGAACGTCTCGATCATCCAAGTCTTCCTGGCGGGTTTCCTGCCGGGCCTTCTCGTGATGGCGCTCTACTCCGGCTACATCGCCGTCTGGGCGCTGCTGAATCCGGACAAGCAGCCGCCGCCGGAGCCTCCCATGTCGCTGCGCGACAAGCTGCGGGAATCGGCGAACCTTATCCCGTGCTCGCTTCTCATCCTGCTGGTCTTCGTCTCGCTTCTGCTCGGCTGGGCGACGGCGACGGAATGCGCCGCCTGGGGCGTGCTCGGCTCCTTCGGCATCGCCTGGTGGTCCGGGACCCTCACCTGGGAAGCCTTCTGGGCGAGCGTCATGGGGACGACGCGGATCACCTGCATGATCATGCTGATCCTCGCCGGCGCGTCGTTTATGTCGACCTCGATGGCCTACACCGGCATCCCGCTCGCGCTCGCGGCCTGGGTCGACAGCCTGCACCTCTCTCCTTATGCCCTCATCGCGGCGCTGACCGTGATGTACATCATCCTCGGCACGGCTCTCGACGGCATCTCGATGATCGTGCTGACGACCGCGGTCGTGATCCCGATGATCAAGCAGGCGGGTTTCGACCTCGTCTGGTTCGGCATCTTCCTCGTGCTCGTCGTCGAGATGGCGGAGGTGTCGCCGCCCGTCGGCTTCAACCTCTTCGTGCTGCAGACCATGAGCGGCAAGGATTCGAACACGGTGGCCCTCGCCTCGCTGCCGTTCTTCTTCCTCCTCGTCGCCGCGGTCGCCATCATCACGGTCTGGCCTTGGATCGTGATGGTGCTCCCCAAAATGGCCTTTCCCGACTAATGTCCGCCCCACAACGAACCCCCAAGGGAGAACTCCGACCCATGAAATCGATGACCCGCCTCGCGCTCGCCCTCGCCGGCGCGCTCGCGCTTGCGGCGCCTGCCGCCGCGCAGACCAAGTGGAACCTTCCGGCCGCCTATCCGGCCGACAATCCGCACTCGGAGAACCTCGTGCTCTTCGCCAAGGACGTGGCGGAGGCGACGGGCGGCAAGCTCCAGATCGCGGTCCACGCCAACGCCTCCCTGTTCAAGGCGCCGGAGATCAAGCGCGCGGTCCAGACCGGCCAGGCGCAGATGGGCGAGGTCTTGATCTCGCTGCACGAGAACGAGGACCCGATCTACGGCGCCGACGTGGTGCCCTTCCTCGCCACCTCGTTCGACCAGGCGAAGAAGCTGTGGGCTGCGCAGAAGCCGTTCATCGAGAAGAAGCTCGCCTCGCAGGGCATCATGCTGCTCTTCGCGGTGCCGTGGGCGCCGCAGGGCATCTACGCCAAGAAGGAACTCAACACGATCGAGGACATGAAGGGCCTGAAGTGGCGGGCCTACAACGTCGGCACCTCGCGTATCGGCGAGCTCGTCGGCGCGCAGTCGGTGACGATCCAGGCGGCCGAGCTGCCGCAGGCGCTCGCCACCGGGGTCGTCAACTCCTTCATGTCGTCGGGCGGCACGGGCTACGACTCGAAAGTTTGGGAGTCGCTCACGCACTTCTACGACACGCAGGCCTGGATTCCGAAGGACGTCACCTTCGTGAACAAGGCCGCCTTCGACGGCCTCGACAAGGCAACGCAGGACGCGATCCTCAAGGCCGCGGCGGTCGCCGAGGAGCGCGGCTGGAAGATGTGGCAGGAGAAGGCCGGCTGGTACGTCGACCAGCTCAAGGCCAAGGGCATGAAGGTGCAGCCCCCGAGCCCCGAGCTCGCGGCCGGCTTCCGCAAGATCGGCGAGCAGCTCGCCGCCGACTGGGTCAAGAAGGCCGGCGCCGACGGGCAGGCCCTGCTCGAGGCGTACAAGAAGTCGATCGGGACGAACTGACCGGCCGGCCCCCTCCCGAACGGGGAGAGGATCGGCGCCGCCGACCTCCCTCTCCCCGCAAGCGAGAATTCTGCGAAAGGGCGCCGGGTTCCTCCCTTCCCGGAGGGGAGGGCCGACTCGGGCGAAGCCCGAGCGGGGCGGGGCTCGCCAGGCATAGGGCTCCTGGCCGACGTCGGCAGCTACGTATCGGCCGCGGGGCAACCTCAAACGGTCGTCCGGCCCTGATCCTGACGAATCCCGGCACGCCGGCGCCGTAGGATTCCAGCGCGTCGCGGCCTATGTACCCTCCATGGTCGAGGCCGCACACACGCTCTTCGCACAGGACGCCCGGCGCCTGCGGCTCGACACGCTGGTGCGGCTGCGCTGGCTCGCCGTCATCGGCCAGAGCGCCGCCGTCGCGGGCGTGCATTTCGGGTTCGGGTTCCCGCTGCCCTTCGGCCCGTGCTTCCTCGTGATCGCGGCGGCGGCGGTCCTCAACCTCGCCCTCGGCATCCGCTACCCGGCGAGCTACCGGCTCGGCACCGACGCCGCGACGCTGCTGCTCGGGTTCGACATCCTCCAGCTCGCGGCCCTGCTCTACCTGACGGGAGGGCTCCAGAACCCGTTCGCCATGCTGTTCCTCGCCCCGGTCCTGATCTCGGCGACGGCGCTGCCGCCGGAGCGGACGCTCGCGCTCGGCTGCCTCGCGGTCGGCTCGGCTTCCCTCCTTGTCCTCGTCCATCGTCCCCTGCCCTGGGCCGGGCAGGGCCCCGACCTCCCCTTCCTCTACGTGACCGGCGTCTGGACCGCGATCCTCCTCGGCGTCGCCTTCACCGGGGTCTACGCCTGGCGCGTCGCCGAGGAGGCGCGCCAGCTCGCGGAGGCGCTCGCCGCGACCGAGCGCGTGCTTGCCCGCGAGCAGCACCTGTCCCAGCTCGACGGCCTCGCCGCGGCCGCGGCGCACGAGCTCGGCACGCCGCTCGCCACGATCGCGCTCGTCGCGAAGGAGCTCGACCACGCGCTGCCCAAGGAGGGGCCGGTCGCGGAGGATCTCCGGCTCCTGCGCGAGCAGGTCGAGCGCTGCCGCCAGATTCTGGCCAAGCTCACCTCCCTCGACCAGGACCAGCCGGGCTTCCTCGAGACCATGACCATCGGCCACCTCCTCGAGGAGGTGGTCGAGCCCGAGCGGGCGCTCGAGGTCGAGATCGCGGTCGAGGCCGACGGCGAGGGGCCGGAGCCCGCGTGCCGGCGCAGCCCCGGGCTGCTCTACGGCCTCGCCAACATCCTCGACAACGCGGTCGACTTCGCCAAGGCCCGGGTCGAGGTCGAGGCCCGCTGGACGCCGGCCGAGGTCCGGCTCGAGATCCGCGACGACGGCCCGGGCTTCGCGCCCGAGGTCCTGCTGCGGGCGGGCGAGCCCTACGTCACCACCCGCGGGCCGGGGAAGCGGACGGGCGGCGAGGAAGCCGGCGGGCTCGGCCTCGGCCTCTTCATCGCCAAGACCCTGCTCGAGCGCTCGGGCGCCCAGCTGTCGCTTTCGAACGCGCCGCCGCCGGCGAGCGGGGCCGTGGTGCGGATCGTCTGGCCGCGGATGAATTTCGAGCGTGGCGCCCTTTCCCGCCCGGAAACCCGGCCGGCCCTCGCTGACGAAGGGGAAAGCGCTTCCTATATAAGGGCTTGAGCTGAGGTTCAGGCTAAGGACAAGGGGTAGATGACGGGAGAGTTGATGATGGCGGACGCGGAGATTCCGTTCGAGGCTCGCGCCGACAAGAGCCTGTTGATCGTCGACGACGACAAGCCGTTCTCGAGTAGGCTCGCGCGCGCCATGGAAGGACGCGGCTACGAGGTCCGCGTCGCCGAGAGCGTCGCTGACGGCCTCGCCGCGATCGAGGCGGGCGCGCCGGCCTTCGCGGTGATCGACATGCGCCTGTCGGACGGCAACGGCCTCGATGTGATCGCGCGCCTGAAGGAGCGCCGCCCCGAGGCCCGGGGCGTGATCCTGACCGGCTACGGCAACATCGCGACCGCGGTCACGGCGGTGAAGCTCGGCGCCTTCGACTATCTCGCGAAGCCCGCCGACGCCGACGAGATCCACGCCGCGCTCATGGCGCAGCCCGGCGAGCGCGCCGACCCGCCCGAGAACCCGATGTCGGCCGACCGGGTCCGCTGGGAGCACATCCAGCGCGTCTACGAGCTGTGCGGCCGCAATGTCTCCGAGACCGCCCGGCGCCTCAACATGCACCGCCGCACCCTCCAGCGCATCCTCGCGAAGCGCGCGCCGCGGTAAGCGCCATCCCACGGGGGCTCTCCGTCAGGCCGTTCGTTCGACCTTGGGTGGCAGGCGGAACAGCGTCACGAAGCGTTCGGCGAGCGCGCGGTCGCCTTCGATCGACAGGGCTCCGGCGGCTTCGAGCGTGCCGAGCGGCTGGCCGCCGTAGACCGCCGCCGCGATGGCCGGCGCCGTCCCGGTGAAGACCGGATCGGCCCTGTCGAGGCCGCCCCGCGCGACCTCGATCCGGCCGTCCGCAAGGCGAGCCGAAAAGGTCTCAGCGCCGATCCGGAAGCCGATCCGGGCGTCGATCCCCCGAGCGCGGGCCGGATCGAGCATCGTCCTGAACGAGAGAAAAAGCGAGACGGCGCTGAGCGGCAGGGTCGGATCGTGGGACGGCGAGCGCGCCGCCCAGCGGCCGAGCGCCTGGAAGATCGGCTCGCTCTCGTAGCCCCACGGCGTGAGCTCGTAGACCTGCACCGAGGCGGGCGGCGGGAGCCTGCGGCGCACGAGCACGCCGGCGGCTTCGAGCCCTTCGAGGCGCTGGGTCAGGACGTTGGCGCTGATCCCGGGGAGATCGGCGCGCAGATCGCCGAACCGCTTCGGGCCGAGCATCAGCTCGCGCATCACGAGGAGCGCCCAGCGCTCCCCGACGAGGTCGAGGGCGTGCGCCGCCCCGCAGGCGTCGTCGTAGCGGCGTCGGGACGGCGGGTCAGGTCCTTTAGTTATTTTTTTTGACTTCATAGTTGCATTTCATAACACACTGCGTTACGAGGGTCAAACCGCAACCAGGAGAGACCCATGCCCAAGCTGATCTTCGTCAACCTGCCGGTGAGCGACCTCGCCCGCGCGACGGCCTTCTACGAGGCGGTCGGCGCGACGAAGAACGAGCAGTTCTGCGACGGCACCGCCTCCTGCATGGTGTTCTCCGACACCATCCACGTGATGCTGCTCACGCACGACAAGTTCCGCCAGTTCACGCCCAAGACGATCGCCGATGCCAGGACCACGAGCGAGGTGCTGATCTGCCTCTCGGCCGACAGCCGCGAGGCCGTCGATGCGATGGTCGGGAAGGCGGCCCGGGGCGGCAAGGTCGATCCCACCCCGAAGCAGGACTACGGCTTCATGTACGGCCGCAGCTTCGAGGACCCGGACGGCCACATCTTCGAGGTGATGTGGATGGACGTGGAGGCCGCGAAGTCCGCCATGGCGAAATGCGAACCGGCCGCGGCCTGAGCCGGACCAGAAGTAGCGGAGAAGCCCCATGACCTACATCGACGGGTTCGTCATTCCCGTGCCTACGGCCAAGAAGGACGCCTATCGTGCGATGGCCGAGAAGGCCGTGTCGATCTTCAAGGAGCACGGCGCGACGCGCGTCATGGAATGCTGGGGCGACGACGTGCCCGACGGCAAGGTCACCGACTTCAAGCGGGCCGTGAAGGCGGAAGCCGATGAGGTCGTCGTCTTCTCGTGGATCTTATGGCCGTCGAAGGCCGTGCGCGACGAGGGCATGAGGAAGGTCATGGCCGACCCGCGGAATCTGATGGGCTTCGACATGCCGTTCGACGGCAAGCGCATGATCTTCGGCGGCTTCGAGCTCCTGCTCGATTCGGGGGAGTGAAGCGCATGTCCAAGGTCACCCCCTGGCTCTGGTATGCCGAGAAGGCCGAGGAGGCGGCGCGGTTCTACGTCTCGCTCCTGCCCGATTCGCGCATCGTCAGCGTGACGTCCCTGCCCGCCGATTCCCCGAGCGGGCCGGCCGGATCGGTGCAGGTCGTCGAGTTCACGCTCGCCGGCCGGCCGTTTATGGCGATGAGCGCCGGGCCGCTCGACCCCTTCAACCACGCGGTCTCGTTCATGATCGAGTGCGACGACCAGGCCGAGATCGACCGGCTGTGGGATGCGCTGTCCGCGGGCGGAACGGTCGAGCAGTGCGGCTGGCTCAAGGACCGCTACGGCCTGTCCTGGCAGATCGTGCCGAAGGTCCTCGGCGAGATGATGACGGACAAGGATCGGGCGAGGGCCGCCCGGGTCGCGCAGGCGATGCTCAAGATGGTCAAGATCGACATCGCCGGGCTCAGGAAGGCCTACGACGGCGCTTCCCTCGCGTAGCCCGAAGCGCCGTTCTCTCGGCGGCCGGACGATCGCGCAGGTTCCCTACCGCGCCAGGGGATCGGGGCGGAGCTGGAACCTGACGACCTTGGGCCGCGTGCCCTTCCCGCCTTCCATGTGGAACGGCGCCCGCGTGCTGGTCGTCGCCCACAGGGCCTTGCCCTTCCAGCCGCCGTTCGGGTCGTCGATGCGCCCGTCCATCCATTTCGCGTAGAACCCCATGGGGTAGGGGACGCGGAGGTTGACCCAGGCTCCGTTCACGAGGGCGAGGAGCGACTCGTTGGCGTTGCCGGTGGCGATCGGGACGTTCCGGCCGAGCCCGAAGGTGTCGTGCTGGTCGACCCAGCTGTAGTAGCTCGCCTCGGCCGACCCCGAGTCCGTCACGTTCCCGATCTGCGGGCCGGGGAACGGATGGAGTTCCCAGCCTTCCGGGCAGTGCTTGCCCGTCGCGTTCGGGCCGTTGAGCGGCCCCTTGCATTTCCGCCTGTCGAAGCTCGCGAGGTGGCCGCTCGACAGCGACGTCCAGAAGACGCCGTTGCGGTCGATGTCGCCGCCGCGGGGGCCGTAGCCCGGGAACGGCGGCTCGTAGACCTCGGCGAGCGCGGTGCGGGGCGGATCGGCTCCCGGATCGAGGCGGACCACATAGCCCGGGAACCCGAGCGACGTGCCCCAGACAGTTCCGTCGACGGGGTTCACGCCGACGCTGTAGATCGCCGCCGTGACGCGCTTGTCCTTCGCCGGGTCGACCGGCTGGTCGGGCTCGACGTAGTCGTCCCGCCTGCCGTTGCCGTTGGTGTCGAGGACGAGCGCGGTCCAGCCCTGCGCCTTCTCCTCGTCGCCGGTCTCCTCGAAGACCTTGCGGTTCAGCCAGCCGACGGCGCCGCTCGCCGGCCCGCCGGCGCTCGTCCAGAGCGTGTTGTTCGCGTCCTCCGCGAAGACGAGGTGATGCGTCTGGAAGCACGTGCTGATCAGCGTGAATTGGCCCGTGCCGGGGTCGTACATCGAGAGGTGGCGGTTCGCGCGCTCGAGCGGGAACAGCTTCGCCGACGGATGGTCCGAGCCCTTGCGGCAGAAGGCCGGGTTGTCCGGGGGCCGCACCCGCGAGGTGAACCAGACCCGGCCCTTCTCGTCGAACATGGGGTTGTGCATGCTCGTCCGGCTGTCCCAGATCGGCTCCGGCCCCCAGTAGGGCGACGGCGCCATCGGCAGGTCCTTCGACGAAGGCGTCCTCGGGTCGCGGACCGGCATCTTGAGCTGGGTCGCCTTGTGGCTCACGGGATCGAGCACGGGCAGGAGATCGGTGCTCTCCTCCGTCGCGCCGTAGATCGCCCCGTTGGCGTTGACGTGCGGGTTGCGCTTGTCCGTCGAGACCTCGTCGTGGAGGTAGTCCTGCGGCCCGGCCCAATCCCAAAGGGTCAGCACGACGTTGCGCTCGACCCCTTGAGGCCGCGACGGCTTTGCGGCCGGCAGCTCGCCGGCGGCGATCCGGTCGGTCCAGTCGGCGAACAGCTTCAGGGCGCGCTTCGTGTCGAGCCGGCCGATGTTGGTGACCATCTGGGTCATCGCCTGCCCGGACTGGATGCGCCTCTCCCAGGCCTCGACCGACGACTCGAACGTACCGAGCTCCTTCGGGATGGTCCGGGTGGCTTTGTTGCCGAGGGCGTGGCAGCCGTAGCAGCCGTTGGTCTTCACCACGTCGAGCCACTGCGCCTGGCTCTTCAGATGCGCCGGCATGCCGCCGCGCCCGGACGCCGAGCCCGTGAACTCGTGCTTCTCCGGGACCTTCAGCATCGAATACCAGTAGATCGCCGGGTAGTATTCCGCCGCCGCGGCCTCGTTCGGCGCAACGACCGCCTCGAGGTTGAGGACCTTGCCGGGCTCGGTGCGGACCTTGGCCGAGTCGACGAGCCCGTAGCCGCGCACGAAGACGCTGTAGGTCGCCTGCGGCAGGTCGGGCACGAGATAGCGGCCCTCATCGTCGGTGACCACGATCTTCGCGAGCTTCGTCGGAAGATCGGTGGTCTCCGCGATCACCCAGACGCCGGCTTCCGGCCCGTTCGCGCTCGTGACGGTCCCGCCGAGGTCCCCCGCGCCGACGCCGATCGTCGCGCCTGCGGGCTGCGCGCTCACCTGGGTCGCCCAGGAGGCGGAAAGGAGCGCGGCAACCGCGCCGGCTAGCGTGAAGAGGGTTCCGAGCGTCCGCATGACCCACCTCGTTGCGCGATGCTGCGATCCGCCGCGCAGGCCGACCGCATCGGCTTCAAGCCGGCTTGCCGAAGGCCGTCTGCGCGCGCCGGCCAGAATAGGGCGGTCTTCGAGGAGAGCAAAGCCGGCCATCTCGGCTTGAGCGCCGGACCCTTCGGCAGCATTGCGCCGACGTGGCGTTCAACGCCTCGGAACTCCCGAGCCATGCCCGGCGCCCCAATCCCGCTCGAAGCCTCGCGCCCCGAGTCGGCCCTCCCCTCCGGGGCCCTCCAGGGGAGGGAATTGCCCGTCTTCCAAACCCGCGTTGCGGGAGAGCGGCCGGCGTTGTAGCGAGGCGCGACGAACGAGACCCGCAATCGGGAGGGAACAATGCTCAAGACGCTTCTCGGGGCCGCCGTCGCCGGCGCGCTCGGCCTCGCCGGCCCGGCCTTCGCGCAGAACTGGCCGACCCGGCCCATCACCATGGTGATCCCGTTCGCGGCCGGCGGGCCGACGGACGTGCTCGGGCGCGTCATGGGCGAGCGCATGAGCCAGATCCTCGGCCAGCAGATCGTGATCGAGAACGTCGGCGGGGCGGGCGGCGGCACGGGCTCGCAGCGGGTCGCCCGCGCGAACCCCGACGGCTACACCTTCCTCCTCGGCACTGTCGGCACCCACGCCCAGAACCAGACCCTCTACAAGAAGCCGCTCTACCACGCCGCGACCGACTTCCAGCCCGTCGCCCTCATCGCCGAGGTGCCGCTGATCCTCATCACCCGCAAGGACTTCCCGGCGAACACCTTCGAGGAGTTCCGCGACTACGCGAAGAAGAACCAGGACAAGATGACCTACGGCTCGGCCGGCGCGGGCTCGGCGACGCACCTCGGCTGCGTCCTCCTCGACGCCGCCATGGGGACGAAGATCCAGCACGTGCCCTACCGCGGCACCGGCCCCGCCATGACCGACCTCCAGGGCGGGCGCATCGACTTCCTGTGCGAGATCGTCTCGACCGCCCTGCCGCAAATCCAGGGCGGCGCCGTCAAGGCCATCGCCACCATGACGAAGGAGCGCTCGCCGGTGCTGCCGGACCTGCCGACGATCCACGAAAAAGGTATCCCGAACTTCGAGGGCCTGACCTGGAACGCCTTCTTCCTGCCCAAGGGCACGCCGCCGGAGATCGTCAAGAAGCTGCACGACGCGACCGTGCAGGCGATGGAGACCCCCGCCGTGAAGGAGCGCCTCCAGGGCCTCGGCGCCATGCTCGTCGCCTCCGAGCGCCGCTCGCCCGAGTACCTCGCCGAGTTCGTGAAGAGCGAGATCGAGAAGTGGGCCGTGCCGATCAAGTCGAGCGGGGTGAGCGTCGAGTGAGGGGGGATGCTCCAGCGGACGGGCCACTACAACCTCCTCATGCTGAGGTGCGACCCCGGCCTTGAGCCGGGGGAGCCTCGAAGCACGCACCACGGAAGGGTGCTGCATCGGCGGTGTGCGTCCTTCGAGGCTCGCCTTCGGCGAGCACCTCAGGATGAGGAGGGTCGTGCTGGCTCCGGATGAACAACCCTGACGACGAGGCTGATGTAATGCGCGACTTCCACCGCCCCGGGCGCTCGGCCGTGTACGGCTTAAGCGCCATGATCGCGACCTCGCATCCGGAGGCGTCGCAGCTCGGTATCGAGGTCTTAAGCCGCGGCGGCAGCGCCGTCGACGCGGCGATCGCCGCGACGGCGCTCCTCGGCGTCGTCGAGAGCGGCATGACCGGCATCGGCGGCGACTGCTTCGCGATCGTGGCGAAGCCCGGGGCCGAGCCCGTGACCATCAACGGCTCCGGCCGCTCCTCCGCCGGCGCGACCCTCGATTTCGCGCGGGAGAAGGGCATCCGCGAGATCACGGACGACTCGATGCTGGCCGTGACCGTGCCGGGCGCCGTCGACGCCTGGGCGAGGCTCCACGCCGACTACGGCCGGCTCGACTTTTCGGAGCTGATGGAGCCGGCGGCGCGGCGCGCCGAGGAGGGCTACCCGGTCGCGCCCCGGGTCGCCTTCGACTGGGCCCGCAATGCGGAGCGCCTGCGCCGCTTCCCTGAGACCGCCGAGGCTTTTCTCCCCGGCGGCCGGGCGCCGCGGGAAGGCGAGATCCACCGCCAGCCGGCGCTGGCCAAGACTCTTCGGACCATCGCCCGCGAGGGCCGCGCCGGCTTCTACGAGGGCGCAGTGGCCGAGGACATCGTCCAGACCCTGCAGAGGCTCGGCGGGCCGCACACCCTCGACGACTTCGCGGCGCAGAGCTCGGATTACGTCCCGCCGATTTCAAGCTCCTTCGCCGGGCACGAGATTCTCGAATGCCCGCCGAACGGCCAGGGCGCGACGGCGCTCCTGCTCCTCAAAGCGCTCGAGGGCTGGCCCGCCCTCGAGGCCGCGAACGACGAGGGCGAGCGCATCCACCTCTTCTCCCAGGCGACCCGCGCCGCCTACTGGCTGCGCGACCGCGGCCTCGGCGATCCCGCCGCCATGGAAATCGGCGTCGACGAGTTCCTGTCCGAGCGCTCCGTCGCCTTCGTGCGCGATTTCGCCGCCTCCTCCGGCGGGGGCGCGCCGGCGCCCGAGCCTCTGGGGGCGGAGGCGGCCTGGGAGAGCGACACCATCTGTCTCTCCGTCGTCGACGCGGACGGCCTTGCCGTCTCCTTCATCAACTCCCTCTTCAACGCCTGGGGCTCGACGATCCTCGCGCCGAAGAGCGGCGTGATGCTGCACTGCCGCGGCCGGCAGTTCCGCATCGACGACCGGCTCCCGAACCGGCTCGGGCCGAGGAAGCGCCCGCTCCACACCATCATCCCCGGGATGGTCGCGAAGGACGGGCGCGCCGTCATGCCCTTCGGCGTCATGGGCGGCCAGGACCAGTCGGCCGGCCACGCGAACTTCCTCGACCGCTTCCTGCGCAAGGGCCTCGGCCTGCAGGAGGCCGTCGACGCGCCGCGCACCTTCGCCTACGGTCCCGCCGTGCAGGTCGAGGCCGGCGTCGACGAGGCGGTCGTGCGCCACCTCGAAGGCCGCGGCCACGCGGTCGAGCGCGTCGCGGCGCCGCTCGGCGGCGCGCAGGCCATCCTCATCGACCACGCCCGCGGCGTCCTCGTCGGCGCCTCCGACCCGCGCAAGGACGGCTGCGCGCTGGGATATTGAGGCGCGCCTTCGCCTCTCCCGCTTGCGGGAGAGGTCGAGTCGGCGAAGCCGACCGGGTGAGGGCAGCCACCACTCGTTTACCCGCCCGCCTTAGCGTCTCCCGAACGACGGGAGCGGGATGTGGCGGAGAAGCCGAAGGAATCGGAGTGGCTCAGGCGCCGCAACGAGCGGGCGCTGGCGCGGTTCAACGCGGCGCTGCCGGAGCGCTTCCCCAAGGTCGTGCTGCGCCATGCCCTTCAGGCGCGCTGGACGCCGGCGCTGCCGTCGCGGGCGGTCGAGGCCTATTGGCGCGCGCACCCGCTCAGGGCCGACCGGCTCGCGCGGGCGCTCGCGCGCCTCTCCGGGGCGCCGGAGGGCTGGCGCTGGGAGAGCGCCGAGGCCGCTTTCAGGGCGCCGCCCGCGCCTTACCGCGAGGCCGCCTTCGACCGCGGGCCGGGCCATTGCTGCGTCTGCGGCCAGCCGGTGTACCGCTTCGGCTGGCACCGCCCCCTCGCGCCGAACGAGCGTCCGAACGGGCGCGCCCGCTGGCATGCGCCCTGCGTCGCGGCCTGGAAGTTCTGGAGCGCGCCCTCGGACCAAGTCCGCATCCTCAAGCGCGTGCAGAAGCGCCGCTGCGCCGCGACCGGCGGCCGGCTCCTGCGCGGCGCCGAGGTCGACCACAAAGTGCCGCTGTTCCGCGTCAGGCGCGAGCACCGCGAGGCGCCCTGGCCCGACCTCCTCGCCTTCTGGGGCGCCCCGAACCTCCAGGTCGTCAACCGCGGCGCCCACGTCGAGAAATGCGCCGCCGAAGCCGCCGACCGGGCCCGGTCGCGCTCGGCCGGCAAGGTCCGTCCCGAGGCCGGCGTCCCGGCCTGACGGACGCGCCTTAAACCGTCACCTGCGTTCCGACCTCGACGACCCGGCCGGTCGGGATCTGGAAGAAGTCGGTGGCGTCGCTCGCGGTCTTGGCGAGCGCGATGAACAGCTTGTCCTGCCACAGCGGCATGCCGGACTGGGGGGAGGGGCGGATCGAGCGCCGCGACAGGAAGAACGAGGTCGCCATGATGTCGAACTTGAACCCGGCCTTGCGCAGGACCGCGAGGCCGCGCGGGATGTTCGGCGTCTCCATGTAGCCGTAGGTCAGGCGCACCTTCCAGAAGCTGTCGCCGAGCGGCTCGATGCGGACGCGGTTGTCGTCGCGCACGCGCGGCGTGTCGACGGTCTTGATGGTGAGCACCACGTTCTTCTCGTGCAGCACCTTGTTGTGCTTGAGGTTGTGCAGGAGCGCCGCCGGCGCGGTCTCGGGGTCGCTCGTCAGGAACACCGCCGCGCCCTTGACCCGGTGCGGCGGGCTCTTCTGCAGCATGCCGATGAGGTCGGGCAGGGGGACGTCGGACTTGCGCGTCTTCTCCATCAGGATGCGCGTGCCCCGAAGCCAGGTCCACATCAGCGTGATGAGGGCGGTCGCCATCAGCACCGGCACGTAGCCGCCCACGAACAGCTTCATCAGGTTCGCGCCGAAGAAGGCGAGGTCGATGAACAGGAACGGCAGCATGGTCAGGAGCGTCAGCCCGAGGCTCCAGCGCCAGCGCTTGTGGATCACGATGATGGCGAGGATGGCGTCGACCGCCATCGCCCCGAACACCGAGATGCCGTAGGCGTGGGCGAGGTTCGACGACGATTGGAAGGTGAGCACGAGGGCGAGCACGCCGATCAGCAGCAGCATGTTGACCCGCGGCAGGAAGATCTGGCCCTGGTGCGATTCCGAGGTGAAGCGGATCTCGAGCCGCGGCAGGAGGCCGAGCTGGATCGCCTGGCGGGTGAGCGAGAACGCGCCGGTGATGACGGCCTGGCTCGCGATGATGGCGGCGAGCGTCGCGAGCAGCACGAACGGGATGAGGAGCCAGTCGGGGACGAGCCGGTACAGCGGGTGCTCGACGGCGCCGGGGTTCGAGAGCAGGAGCGCGCCCTGGCCGAAGTAGTTGATGACGAGGGCCGGGAACACGAAGCCGGCCCAGGCGGCGCGGATCGGCCCGCGCCCGAAGTGGCCGAGGTCGGCGTAGAGCGCCTCGGCGCCGGTCACCGACAGGCAGACGGCGCCGAGCACCGCGAGCGAGACCCCCGGATGGTGGACGAAGAACATCACCCCGTAGGCGGGATTGATCGACCACAGCACGCCCCAGTCGTCGGCGATGTGCCACAGCCCCGTGACGGCGAGGGCCGCGAACCACACCGCCATGATCGGCCCGAAGAAGGCCGCGACCCGGCCGGTGCCCCGCGCCTGCACGGTAAACAGCGCGATCAGGATCGCGCAGGTGATCGGCACGACGTAGTCGTTGAGCGCCGGGGTCGCGAGCCTCAGGCCCTCGACGGCGGAGAGCACCGAGATCGCCGGCGTGATGACGGCGTCGCCGTAGAACAGGCCGGCCCCGACGGCGCCCAGCAGCAGCACCTTGCGCCCGCGGCCCGGCCCGTAGCCGAGCGCCCGCTGGGCGAGCGCCACGAGGGTCAGCGTCCCGCCCTCGCCGTTGTTGTCGGCCCTGAGAAGGATCACGACGTACTTCACCGTGACGACGAGGATCAGCGACCACAGGATGAGGGAGAGGATGCCGAGGATGATCTCGCGGGTGAGCGGCCCGCCGGCCGCCGCCGCGGCGGCGGATTCCTTCAAGGCATAGAGCGGGCTCGTGCCGATGTCGCCGTAGACGACGCCGATCGAGCCGAGCGCGAGCGTCCAGAAGCCGGCCTTGTGGTGGCCCTCGCCGGTCTCGCCCGGATGGGCGGCCTGGTGCTCCGGATAGGCCGTGCCGGCCGCCGGCGCGGCGGAGTCGGCGTGCCCTGTGGCAGGATTCCCTGCGGCGACGGCTTGGGTCTGGGCCATGGGGTTCGCGTGGACCGCCCGGGATGCCTTCAGGTCTGGCGTTTGAGGGAAACGGCGAACGACGCCTTGCGATCCATCGGATAGAGCGCCGGTGTCCGGCGCGGCGGCTTTCTAGCACGGCGGCGGCGAAGCTTGAAACGGAATCTCGGGTCTCCTCCCGGAGCCGCAGCGCCCCTACTCGGCGGCGTCCCGCCCCGCCGTCCCGAAGCGGCGCTCGATGTAGTCCTGCACCAGCGCCTTGAAGTCCGCCGCGATGGTCGGGCCGCGTAGCGTCACGGCCTTCCTGCCGTCGATGAACACCGGCGCGGCCGGCTGCTCGCCGGTGCCGGGGAGCGAGATGCCGATGTCGGCGTGCTTCGACTCGCCCGGGCCGTTGACGATGCAGCCCATGACGGCGACGTTGAGCCCTTCCACGCCGGGATAGATGCGCCGCCATTCGGGCATCGAGGCCGAGATCCAGTCCTGGATGTCGCGGGCGAGCTCCTGGAACACCGTCGAGGTGGTGCGCCCGCAGCCGGGGCAGGCCGCGACGAGGGGCACGAAGGTGCGAAACCCCATGGTCTGCAAGAGCTCCTGCGCCGCCTTGACCTCCAGCGTGCGGTCGCCGCCGGGCTCGGGGGTGAGGGAATAGCGGATGGTGTCGCCGATGCCGTCCTGCAAAAGGATGCCGATCGCGGCGGAGGACGCGATGATGCCCTTCGAGCCCATGCCGGCCTCGGTCAGGCCGAGGTGGAGGGCGTAATCCGAGCGCCGGGCGAGCTCCCGATACACGGCGATCAGGTCCTGCACGGCCGAGACCTTGGCCGAGAGCACGATGCGGTCGCGGGAAAGGCCGATCTCCTCCGCCCGCTGCGCGGAGAGGAGGGCGGACTGGACCATCGCCTCGCGGGTGACGGCGCGGGTGTCGCGGGGAGCGGCGCTCTTCGCGTTCTCGTCCATGAGGTGGGTCAGGAGCTCCTGGTCCAGGGAGCCCCAGTTCGCGCCGATGCGCACCGCCTTGCCGTGCCGGGCCGCGGTCTCGACGATTAACCCGAACTGGCGGTCGCGCTTCTCGCGGAAGCCGACGTTGCCGGGGTTGATGCGGTACTTGTCCAGGGCCTCGGCGCAGGCCGGATGGTCGGCCAGGAGCTTGTGGCCGATGTAGTGGAAGTCGCCGACGAGGGGGACCGCGACACCGATGCGGTCGAGGCGCTCGCGGATCCTCGGCACCGCCGCCGCGGCCTCGTCCCGGTCGACGGTGACGCGCACGATCTCGGAGCCGGCGCGGGCGAGCGCCGCGACCTGGGCTGCCGTCCGGTCCACGTCCGCCGTGTCGGTGTTGGTCATGGACTGGACGACGACCGGCGTCCCGCCCCCGACCGTGACGGCGCCGGCGCGCATCGCGCCGATGCGCACCGCGCAGGTGCGCCGGCGCGGCGCCGGCGCGGCCTCTTCGGCGAAGGGTACGAGAGCGGTCATGCGCCGGCGGGCTCCCCGGGCTCGCGGCAGTGCGCGCAGAACCCTGAGATCTCCAGCACCTGCAGGTGCGGCTCGAAGCGCTCGGCCGCGAGCAGGCCCGACAGCGCCCGGCCGAGGGGGGCCGACGACATCTCGTCGACGCCGCCGCAGGCCTCGCAGATCAGGAAGGCGACGAGGTCTTGCGGCGCGTGCCGGTGCGGGCAGGCGACGAACGCGTTGCGGCTCGCGAGGCGGTGCGCGAGGCCCTGCCCCATCAGGAACTCGAGGGCGCGGTAGACGGTGATCGGCGCGAGCCGGCGGTGGCCCTTGTCGCCCAGCGCGTCGGCGATGTCGTAGGCGCCGAGCGGCCGGTGCGTGCCGTGGAGCACCGAAAGCACGTCGCGACGGATCGGGGTGAGGCGCACGCCCTTCGTCCGGCACAAGGCCTCCGCCTCGGCGAGGGCATCCGGCGCGTGGGCGGAGCGGTGCGCCGCGTGCGCGCAAGGCCCGGCTTCGCCGCCGGGATCGGGCGCGTGGCCGCCGGAATGCGGCTGGTCCTTGTGGAGGGGCATGGGCCTGAAAGCTCGCTTATCGCAGCAGATAGCACTTGCGGGGCTTGGCCCCAACCCGCCGCCGCCTTCGCCGTTGCCGCACGCTTCGAACGCGCCCGCGCCGGCCTCCGGCTCCGCCGAAACCGTCGCCGAAGGGCCACACCCCGCGGCAAACCATCCGGGGCCCGTTGCGCCGGGCCGGGCAAACCTGCATTCCCTCGCCCTTCAAGAACAAGCAATCGGGGGCCGAAGGATGCGGATCGGGCTCGCGCTCACCCTGTGCTCTGCGCTGGCGCTCGGCGCCTGCGGCTCGTCCCGGATGGGCGGGCCTGGTCCCATCGTGAGCACGGCGCCGGTCTACAACACCCCGGCGCCCGATCCGATCGAGCCCGGCATCGCGGCGCCCTCCGGGCCGGTCCTGTCGGAGCCGCTGCCGCCGCCCGGATCGGGACCGGTCGTCGCCGACGTGCCGGCGATGCCGGCGCCCGCGGAGCCGCCGGCGTCGCCGCCGCCCCAGATCGCGTTGGCGGCGCCTTCCCGCTCGTCCGTCGTCGGCGGCTGGACCGCCCGCGAGGCCTCGGGGAGCTGCCGGGTCCAGCTCTCGAGCGCGCCCGCCCTCGACCTCTACCGGGCGTCGGCGTCGGGCTGCGCCAACCGCGACCTCGGGCGTGTGAGCGCCTGGGATTTCCGCGACGGCGAGGTCTACCTCTACCAGCCCGGCGGCGCGGTCGCGGCGCGCCTGCGCCCGGCGGGCGGGAGCCTCGAGGGCGTGCTGGCGAAATCCGGCGCGCCGCTGTCGCTCAGCCGTTAGCGGAGCTTCGGAGGCTACTGCGCCCGGCGGCGCCCGGCCTCGCCCGGCCGGCGCACGCCCTCGTTCGAGGTGGCGCTGCCCTGGATCGAGCCGGTGGCGGTCGGGTCCTGCCCGGCGCGGAGCGCCGCGGTGCGCTCCTGGTCCTCCTCGATGAAGCGGAACATCTGCCACTTCGCCGTCCCGTCGCCGAACATGCCGGACGGGGCGCTGTAGCTGAAGTTCTCCTTCGCGGTCTGGGCGAGGGTGACGGACGGCAGGACGGCGGGCACGGCCAGGGCTGCCGCAAACGCAAGAACATGGGGTTTCATTTCAGGTCTCCATCGGGGACCGCGGCCGCCGAAGCGGGCCGCCTTCACTTGTCAACGCGCGACCGGTGATGCCGGTCGCCGGCGTCGCCGGATCGCGAGCCGTGGGCGCGATGTGGGACGGGCGACGGTCGGGCCATGTGCGCCAGCGCACACAATCTTGCCTGGAATCGGCCGTTTTCTTGCAAGGCTGCCTCGCGACGGCTGCATGGCTTTGGCCGCCGCAGCGTCGGACCGGCCTCTCCCGTGGCGGAAAGAGGCCGGCCGCTCGGCTAATGCACCGTCGCGAGCTCGATCGCACCCTCGTCGGAGCGGGCCTGCGGCACGAAGCCCGTGTGGCCCCACGATTTCAGGCTCTCCCAGGTCCGCCGGTCGAGGCGGAAGCGGTCGACCGGGAAGACGCCGCCCCGGGCCGGGAAGGCCATCAGCCCCGAGCCCTGGAAGGCGAAGCCGCACTTCTCGATGACCCGCCGCGAAGCCGGGTTCACGACACGGGCCGACGACGTGAGCACCCGCCCGTTGGTGTAGGCGAAGAAGGCGTCGATCAAGGCGCGTGCCGCCTCCGTGGCGTGGCCTTGTCCCCAGTGGGGCACGCCGAGCCAGTAGCCGAGGTGGGACTCCCCGTCCTCCGGGTTCGGCCCGATCCCGACCGCGCCGATGGCGGAGCCGGGCTTGCCCTTCGGCGTGACCGCGAGCGTGAGGCTCGTCCCGTCGGCGTTCTCCTGGCGCGTGCGCAGGACGAAGTCCTCCGCGTCCCGGAGCCGGAGCGGATGGGGGATCCGCGCCGTCATCTCGGCGACGGCTTTCTCACCGGCGAGGCGGACGATGGCTTGCGCGTCGTCCTGGCGGGGCCAGCGCAGCCACAGGCGGCGGGTCTCGAGCCGGAACACGTCGTCGCGGGTGAGGTCGGGGAACATGGTTGGGCTCCGATCCGGACGGGCCCTCCTCCAAGGGCCTGATGCGACGAAGGGGAGGTGGTGTCCCACCTCCCCTTCCGGATCCTGGAGCTCGGCCTTTTCGGGCCTGAGGGCTCTTTCATCCGCCGGTTCGGTTGGACACCGGCGGGAGCTCCTCGTCTTTAGCTCTCGCCGTCTACTCGGCCGCCTGTTGGGCGGGTACCACGGACACGAAGGCTCGGCCCGCTTTGGTGACGAAGCGGACGCGGCCGTCGGCGGTGGCGAAGAGGGTGTGGTCCTTGCCCATGCCGACGTTGCGGCCGGCGTGCCACTTCGTGCCGCGCTGGCGGATGATGATGTTGCCGGAAAGGACGCTCTCGTCGCCGAACTTCTTGACGCCGAGGCGGCGCCCGGCCGAGTCGCGGCCGTTGCGGGACGAGCCGCCTGCTTTCTTGTGGGCCATGGATAGAACTCCTGAACTTCTCTTAGCGGGATTCGCTCGCGAAAGCACCCCGAAAATTCGTCACTCCGCGGCGTCTCCGCCGGTCTCGGCCGGCTTCGCCTTCCGGGTCCGCGGCTTCTTCGCGGCGGGCTCCGCCGGGACGGGAGCCGCCTCGGCCGCCCGAGCCTCGGCCGGGGCGGCGGCCTCGGCGGCCGCAGCGCGGGCTGGCCGCTCGCCGCCGGTCAGGATCTCGGTGATCCGCACGACGGTGAGGTCCTGGCGGTGGCCGCGCTTGCGCTTCGAGTTCTGTCGGCGGCGCTTCTTGAAGGCGATGACCTTCGGGCCGCGCTTCTGCTCGACCACCTCGCCCGCGACGGTGACGCCGTCGACGGTCGGACCGCCGAGCTTCGTTCCGTCGTCGCCCGTGAACATCAGCACCTGGTCGAACGTGACCGGCTCGCCGGGCTCGGCCGCGATCCTGGCGACCGTGATGACGTCCTCGGCGGCGACGCGGTATTGCTTGCCGCCGGTCTTGATCACTGCGAACATCGTTTTGACCTCGTGTTCTAAAGATCGGCTCTCCGCGAGGGCTCGCGGGGCCGGCTTCTTGGCAGCTTCGGCTTTTCGGGACGCGGCGTCCGCCGCAACGCAAAGCGCGCGGACGTTTAGCCCGCGCGAAGGCCGGTCAGATAAGCGCCGGGGCCGCCCTTGTCAATCCGAGCAGCAGGGTGCCGTCCCGATCGGCCGATCCCGCGCCGTCATGCCCGACCTCGACGCGCCCGGATCGCGGAGCCAGGACAGACGGTATTCGTCGGGGGCATGCGTCAGGTACCATTCGGCGAAGGCTTCGCGATCCTTTCCCAGCGGATCCGGGAATGCGCTTTGCAGGTCGGGCCGGATCCGGTGCAGGTAGATCGCGAGATTGGAGATGTTCGGCGTGGCGTGCGCCCGATGGGCATCGCCGTCGGACGGCGCGTTGAGCCAGGCGAAATAGCTGTCGGCGTGCTCGACGACTCGCGGGTCCGGCCATCGCTGCAGGCTTCCTTCGACGCTGAGATAGAGCGAAGCCAGGACAGGCTCGAAGCTCATGCCGTTGCTGAAGAATCCATGGTTCTGAAAGGGGAGCGGCGATTTGGAGTTGGCGTGCGGATAGATCATGAATGAGGGAGCGGGGCCCGAGAACAGGTCCGTGGAACTTACTTCCGAAATCCTGATCGGATCGCTTTTCCAGATGGCGTAGTTCAGGCTCAACTGGTCGCGCGCGGAACCTCTCAACAACTCCTGATACCAGTTGCTGCACATCCGTTTGAGATTTTCGCGATCGTGCCGGCGAGCGATCACCCCCGTTTCATACAGCCCGTTGTGAGCCGGGTAAGCCGCTTCCCGGTAACGTTGCATCTGGCGGTCGATGACCACAGGGTCGTCCTTGCCGAGAACCTTGCAAGCCGCGGCTTCCTCATAAACGCAGTCCCGATGCGGATGCCGGGAGATCAGCATGTCGCTGTCAGGCGCGAAGTTTTGCCGCGCAAACTCGTTCAGATCGCAGGCAATCTGGATCTGCCCGCCCACGGATACCGAAAGGTCGTATCCCTTCAGGAACTCGTGGAACAAGATCATGTGTTTCATCGCGAATCTCTTATCGTCCAGGCCGGCGTCCTCGATGCGGCGCTCGGCGACGCGCACTTGCCAGCCGTCAGGCTGGATGTCGCCCTGGTCGGTGAAGCAGATGTAGTCCCAACCCTTGGTGACGACCGCCGGCGGCTTGAGCACGTCGTAATTCCCGATGATGAACGTGTATGCCGCCTTCCGCATCGGGCCTTCCTCGTGAATGGTGCCTTCGCGCACCCTACCAGGACGGCGCGCGCTTACAGAAACTCGCAAGCCGGAACGCGCCCGCCGCGGCCCCTGCCCAGGCGTGCAGGATCGGGCTGCCCCGCTTCGCCGCATTGCGGCGACCCGGGCGCCCCGCTACACCGGCTCGATGCTGACGAGGCTCGCCAATCCGAGCGTGTTCCTGCGCTGGTCGGGCGCGGTGCTGCCGCTCGCGGCCGCGGCCGCGGCCGTGCTGCTCGCGGCCGGCCTCGCGATGGCGTGGCTTTCGGCGCCCGCCGACTACCAGCAGGGCGAGACCGTCCGGATCATGTTCCTGCACGTGCCGGCGGCCTGGCTCGCGCTGTTCTTCTACGGGGTCATGGCGGCCTCGGCGATCGGCACCCTCGCCTGGCGCCATCCCCTCGCCGACGTCTCGCAGAAGGCGGCGGCGCCGGTCGGGGCCGCCTTCACCCTGATCTGTCTCGTCACCGGGGCGCTGTGGGGCCGGCCCATGTGGGGGACCTACTGGGTCTGGGACGCGCGCCTCACCTCCATGCTGGTCCTGTTCCTGATGTACTGCGGCATCCTGGCGCTCTGGCGCACGGTCGAGGACCCGGGCCGCGCCGCCCGCGCGGTCTCGATCCTGACCGTCGTCGGCTCCGTCAACCTGCCGATCATCAAGTTTTCGGTCGAGTGGTGGAACACCCTGCACCAGCCGGCCTCCGTGCTCAGGCTCGGCGGGCCGACGATCCACCCTTCGATGCTCCATCCGCTCCTCGTGACGGCGGCGGGATTTTTAGGCCTCGGGATCGCCCTGCACCTCGCCGGCATGCGGACCGAGATCCTGCGCCGCCGGGTCAGGACCCTGTCCCTCCTCGAAGCCGAGCGGCTCGACCGGCAGGCGGCGTGACATGGACCTCGGCCCGCACGCGTTCTTCATCCTCGCGGCCTACGGGGCGGCGGCGGTGATCGTAGCGGCGCTGATCCTGCGCGCCGTCGTCGACCACCGGGCGCAGACGAGGGCGCTCGCGGACCTCGAGGCGCGCGGCGCACGCCGGCGCTCGGATGCCGCGGCTCCCATCG
>DASVPW010000159.1:0-45108 GCA_036389455.1 Beijerinckiaceae bacterium | reverse complement strand
CGTGAGCGTGACCGTGATCGGCTCTTTCTGGTTCGGGCGCTGCAGCTTGAGGCGCACCGGCGTGTTCACGGGCCCGCGCATCTTGTCGACCGCCTGGTTGAGGGTCAGGCCCTGCACCTGCTCGTCGTCGATGTGCGTGATGACGTCGTTGGCGAGGAGGCCGGCGCGGGCCGCCGGGGTCTCGTCGATCGGGGTCACGACCTTGACCATGCCCTCTTCCATGGTGACCTCAATGCCGAGGCCCCCGAACTCGCCCCGCGTCTGCACCTGCATGTCGCGGAAGCTCTTCGGGTCCATGTAGCTCGAATGTGGATCGAGCGAGGTCAACATGCCGTTGATGGCCGACTCGATCAGCTTCGCCTCTTCCGGCTTCTCGACGTAGTCCGAGCGGACCTTCTCGAACACGTCGCCGAACAGGCTGAGCTGCCGATAGGTCTCGGCCGAGGCCGCGACGGCGCTCGTGCCCGAAAGCAGGTGCGTCTGGCTCACGACGGCGGTCGCGCCGGCGCCGGCCAGCGCGCTGAGGAGAATGAGGGGAATCTTGCGCATGTCTATCCGCGAACCTTCTCGCCCTGCGATTTCGCCCACCACGGGCTCGGATCGATCGACCCGCCGTCTTTCCGGAACTCTACATAAAGCACCGGGCCGCCGTTTTCGACGCCTTCGTTCCCGGCGGACAGGGACGAAGTGTCGCCCATCGTCGCGACCGGCTCGCCGGCGAGCACGAATTGGCCCACCTCTACCCTGATTTGGTCCATGCCGGCCAGGAGAAGATAGTAGCCGCCGCCCGCATTGATGATCAAGAGTCGGCCGAAAGACCGGAACGGCCCCGCGAAAACCACCCAGCCGTCGGCGGGCGAGGCGACGACAGCACGGGGTCGTGTCGAAATTGAGATGCCGCGGGTGGTGCCGCCGACGCCGTCGGGATCGCCGAACCCGCGCACCGTCTGGCCGCCGACCGGCATCGGCAGGACGCCGCGCGCCTCGGCGAACGGAATCTTGGGGACAAGCCGGGCCGGGTCGCGGAAGGCGGCGGCCGCGAAGCGCTCCCGGGTCTCGCGGGCCTGGGCTTCGGCCGCCCGCCTCGCCTCGTCGGCGGCCGTGCGCGCCGCCGCGACGTCGCGCTCCATGCGCTCGATCAGCTCCTTGAGGGATTGCGCTTCCCGGGCGAGCCCGGCCGCCTTCGCGCGCTCCGAGCCGAAGCTGCGCTCGGCCTCGCCGAGCCGGCTCTGGCGGGCCTCGACGAGCGCCGCCGTGCGCTCCTGGTCCCGGGCGAGCTCGGCGAGCTCCTGCTCCAGCGACCGACGGTCGGCGTCGAGCGCGGCCCTGAGCCGGACGAGCTCGGCGAGGTCGGAGGCGAGCGCCTCGGTCTCGGAGCGCAGCTCCGGGAGCACGGCCCCGAGGAGCATGGAGGTCCTGACCGCCGCCAGGATGTCCTCCGGCCGCACCAGCACGGCGGGCGGCGGACGGCGCCCCATGCGCTGGAGCGCCGCCAGAACCTCGACCACGAGCCCGCGGCGGGCCTCGAGCGAGCGGCGGATCGCGGCCTCGCTGCCGCTCGCGGTCTCGATGCGCTGCTCGGTGGCGCCGATGCGCTCTTCGGTCGCACGGATGCGGCGGGTGCCGTCGAGGAGCGCGGCGGCGAGCTTCGCCCGGTCGGCCTTGAGCTCGGCGATCTCGCGCTCGAGCCGGCGCTGCGATTCGGCGGCCGCGGCGAGCGCGGCCTCGGCCCCCTTGAGCTCGGCCTCGCGGGCGGCCTTCTCGGCGGCGGTCTCGGCCGCCCGGCGGGCCGGATCGTTCGACGGGGGAGGCGGCGGGCGGTCTTGCGGACGGGCCGCTGAGGCGGCGAGCGCCGCGACGGCGAGCCCGAGAGCGGCGGCGCGCAGCCCGCGCATGCTTGCCGGAACGCTGCCCACGTCAGCGCCGGCCTGCCGATGCCTTCGGATCCGGCCGTCTCGTCACCAGATGGCGTGCCGTTTGCGGCGACGAGGCCGTTCGATTTTCGTCATGGTGCAGGCCTTGCGAAGCAATCGGTCCAATTTACCCCAAGCCGGCCGGGAACCAAACCGTCCTCCGGTCACGACGGCCGGGTCTCCACCGGGACGAACACCCGCAGGGCGCCGGGCCGGGTGCGGTAGCGGAGCGGGGGCCGCAGCACCGCGACCTCTCCGTCCACGGCGACGAGCAGGCGCTTGCGATGCGAGACGATCTCGGCGGAGCCGGTCCGGAAGGTCTGCAGGTCGCGGCTCTGGTGCAGGAGCCCGATCACCGAGCGGAAGGCGAGCCACAGGAGCGAAAGCCGGCTTTGCGGCCGCGCGACGCAGAGCCACAGCTCGCCCCGGTCGAGCCGCTCGCGCCGCCCGAACGACCTCGGCCCGAGCCCGTACTCGTTGCTGCCGACGAACACGCAGGGCGTCCGGCACGGCTCCGCCGAGCCCGCGATGCGGATCTCGAGCCGGCGGAGCGGGAAGAACTGCAGCGTCCGCACCGCGGCCAAGGCCATCGCGACCCATTTGGCGCGGCCGTGCATCCGCCGCCGCCGCTCCCGGTCGAGGACCATGTAGGGGTAGATGCCGATCGAGGAATTGTTGACGAACACGAGCCCGTTGACCTCGGCGACGTCGACCGGCTTCGCATGGCCCTGCGCGATCACGGCGGCCGCGCCCGCGACGTCGGCCGGGATGCCGAGGTCCTTGGCGAAGTGGTTCAAGGTGCCGAGCGGCAGCACGCCGAGGGGGATGCCGGTCCCGGCGAGGACGCCCGCGACGGTGTGGATGCTGCCGTCGCCGCCGCCGACGACGATGCCGTCGATCTCGGCCCGGCGGGCCTTGCCGGCCGCGCGCTCCGCCGCCTCCAGCAGCCGGTCGCCCGGCACGAGCTCCACCTCGGCCGCGACGCCGGCCGCCTCGAAGGCCGACAGCAAGGCGTCACGGAACCGGTCGGGCTGCCGCTCCGCCGCGCCGGCCGCCGGGTTGACGAGCGCGACGACCCGCACCGGCCGCGCCGCGGCCGCGCTGCGGCCTGGCGCGTCCGGGATCTCGCAAGCCGTCTCGCTGGGCCGCATGAGTCGGGACCTTCCGGAAAGCGTTCCTCGGGCGCTGCTCATCGTCCCGACGCTTCCGCAACGGGCGGCCGGACGATCCGTTCCTTGCGGGGCCGCCGGCGGGACCGGCATGCGACCCTTGCGCGGTACCGGACGCCGCGAACGCCCCGTGATCGCGGGCGGCCGCAGGCTAGAGCCGCATCAGGACGATGCCGGCCAGGATCAGGACGGACGCCGTCCACCGCCAGCGCCCCGCCTCCTCCTTCAGGAGCACGACCGCGATCAGCATCGCGAACAGGACGCTCGACTCGCGCAGGGCCGCCACGAGGGCGATGGGGGCGAGGGTGAAGGCCCAGATCGCGATCCAGTACGAGCCGAGCGAGAGGGCGCCGGCCGCGAGGCCGCTGCGCCAGGCCGGCTTGAGGCTGGCGAAGATCCCGCGTCCGCGGACCGCGGCGGCATAGGCCGCCATGACGGCGCCGTCGCCGGCGAACATCCACATGGTGAAGCCGGAGGCGGTGCCGGACGCCCGCGCCCCGACTCCGTCCACGACAGTGTAGGACGCCGTGAAGGCCGCGGTCGCGAGCGCATAGCCGAGCGCCTTCAGGGGGATCGAGCCGACGTCGGCGCCGCCCTTCAGCGACATGACGATGACGCCGAGCCCGATCGCCAGGACGGCGAGGGTCTTCATCGCGGTCATGGTCTCGCCGAGGAACAGCGCCCCGACGACCGCGACGACGAGCGGGGCGGTCCCGCGGGCGAGCGGATAGACCTGACTCAAGTCGCCGTGCTCGTAGGCGCGGATCAGGAAGATCTTGTAGCCCGAATGGAGCAGGGCCGAGACCGCGATCCAGGGCCAGGCCGCCGGCGCCGGAAGCGCGAAGACGGGCAGCAGCAGCACCGCGAAACCGCTCTGGACAAGGGAAAGCAGCAGGACCGACGAGAAGCGGTCGAGCCCGACCTTCACGACCGCGTTCCAGCCCGCATGCATCGCCGCGGCCGACAGGACCGCGAGGAAGACGACGAGATCCACCCGATACCTCCCTCATCCCGCAGATCGCGGCTCCGTGCCCGGCATGGTCACGGCGCGGCGCGGTTCTCGCCGGCGGCGGCCTCGATCGCCTCCATGTCCGGGTCGGAGAGGCCGAAGTGGTGGCCGATCTCGTGCACGAGGACGTGGGTGACGAGCGCCCCGAGCGTCTCCTCGTGCTCGGCCCAGTAGTCGAGGATCGGGCGGCGATAGAGCCAGACCATGTTCGGGAACTGCCCGGTCATGAGCGCCCCGCCGCCCTGGGCGAGGCCGACGCCGCGGAAGAGACCGAGGAGGTCGAACGGGCTGTCATAGCCCATCTCGTTCAAGGTCTCGTCGTCCGGGAAGTCCTCGACCCGGACCACCACCCCGTCGCACAGGCGGCGGAAGCGCGCGGGCAGCCGCGCGAACGCCGCCTCGGCGAGGCGCTCGAAGTCCTCGAGCGAGGGCGCCTGCAGGCCGGCCCAATCGGTCATCGCCGCGCCGCCGGGCTCACCACCACTTCGCCTGCACGCCGAGCCACCAGGCGAGCGCGATGCAGCCGAGAAGCGAGAGCGCGCGCCCGATGCGGCGGCCCCACAGCTCGGCCGGGTCGGTCGCCCCGCCTTCGGCCGCGCCGACCGCGTCGCGGCCGGCGAAGTGGTCGGCGATGCGTTGCCCCGAGCGGGCGAGCGCCGACGAGCCGACCGTCTCCGAATCGCGTGCGGCGCGCGCGAGGGCCTCGCGCGATTCCCTCTGCCGATCCTCGTCCGTCACGCGATGCTCGTCAGCCATGCCGGACTCATAGCGCATCCGGGCCGAAGGGCCACTCCCGCGGGCGGCCTTGGGCGCATGCGGTGCGCGTGCCCGCCCGCACATCGCTCCGGTCCGGACTCGCGCACTGTAGGCCATCGGGCACGGACGGACCTCCGGCTCGTACCAAGGAACGGCCCAAAACCACGGAGAGAACCGATGAAGACGATCAAGACCACCACCCTCGCCCTCGCCGCGGCTGCGGCCCTCGGCGCCCTCTCGTTGACCGCGGCCCCGGCCTCCGCCAAGGGCTTCCACGGCGGCGGCTTCCACGGCGGCGGCTTCCACGGCGGCGGGTTCAAGGGCGGGGGCTTCCACGGCAAGCACTTCGGCGGCTTCCACCACGGCCACTGGGGCCACCGCCGGCACTACGGCTGGGGCTACGGCGTCGGCGTCGCCTACCTGGCGGCGGACTGCTACTGGGTCCGCAGCTACCGCGGCCTCGTCAAGGTCTGCGAGTAAGCGGGCCTGACGGTCGAGCCCTCGGCGCCGGCTCTCCCGGCCGAAGCGCCCGGGGCCTGTCCAGGCGAAAGCACTGCGCACCGCCGGACGGCGATGGCTGCTCGTCGAGGACCGACGCCTCCACCGTCGGTCCGAGCCGGGCGGCCGCTCGCGTGAAAGAGCTTTTCGACCACGGGCGAAAGGTGCCATAGGAGCGCCCGGCCGGACCAGGCCGAATCCTCCCGCCTCTCTCCCCTAAGGCGCATGTCCCCCGTCTCTCCGCTCGCCCCGAAGACCCTCGCCGTCCTGCCGCCGATCGAAGGCGTGCGCCTCGCGACCGCCGAGGCCGGCATCCGCTACCGGGGCCGCACCGACGTGCTCTACGCGGCGTTCGACCAGGGCGCCGCGGTCGCGGGCGTGTTCACGCAGTCGAAATGCCCCTCGGCGCCGGTCGACTGGTGCCGGCAGAACCTTACGGTCGGCGCCGCCCGCGCCCTCGTCGTCAACTCCGGCAACGCCAACGCCTTCACGGGGCTCAAGGGAGCGGAGGCCGCCCGGCTCACCGCGGAGCTCGCCGCCAAGGCCGCGGACTGCCGCCCCGACCAGGTTTTCCTGGCCTCGACCGGCGTCATCGGCGAGCCCCTCGACGCCCGCAAGTTCGAGGCCGTGCTGGCAGACTGCGACAGCCGCGCCGACGCCTTCGCCTGGGACGAGGCCGCCCGCGCCATCATGACCACCGACACGTTTCCGAAGCTCGCGACGCGCACTGCCCTCATGGGTGGGACCGAGGTCACGATCAATGGCATCGCCAAGGGGGCCGGCATGATCGCGCCCGACATGGCGACGATGCTGGCCTTCGTCTTCACCGACGCGCCGATCATGGCGGAAGCCCTCCAGCCGCTCCTGCGGCGCGGGGCGGACAAGAGCTTCAACTGCGTCACCGTCGATTCGGACACCTCGACCTCCGACACGCTCCTGATGTTCGCGACCGGAATGGCGGTGCGGCTCGGCGCGCCGCCGATCGACGATCCCAGGGACCCGCGGCTCAAGCCCTTCGCCCGGGCCCTCGACGACCTCCTCATCGACCTCGCCCGGCAGGTCGCCCGCGACGGCGAGGGCGCGCGCAAGTTCGTGACGGTCGAGGTGGAGGGCGCGACGAGCGCCAGATCGGCCCGCCGCATCGCGCTGTCGATGGCGAACTCGCCGCTCGTCAAGACCGCGATCGCCGGCGAGGATGCGAACTGGGGCCGGGTCGTCATGGCGGTCGGCAAGGCCGGCGAGCCCGCGGACCGCGACCGGCTGTCGATCTTCTTCGGCGACATCCGCGTCGCCACCGAGGGGGCCCGGGACCCGGCCTACGACGAGGAGGAGACCTCGGCCTACATGAAGCGCGACGAGATTCTTCTCAAGGTGGACCTCGGCCTCGGGCGGGGGCGGGCGCGGGTCTGGACCTGCGACCTGACCAAGGCCTATGTCGAGATCAACGGCGACTACCGCAGCTGAGGTGCTTCAATGGAGCGCCGCGAGCGAGACCACCGTCGAGGTGCAGCCCGCCAGGACCAGGACGCTCATGCCGATCAGGAGCGTGGAGGCGAAGCGCCGTTCCGGGTTGGAGTCGCCTTGCTGCGACGAGAACCGTGACGTCCAGTTGGTGATCATCGGATCCTCCGAGGGCTCTTGCGAGCGACGCCGATCAAGTGGCGCCACCGTGCGCCGTCGCACGCGGGCCGGATGTGCGTTGGCGCACAGCGCAAGATCATGACCGGCTCCCCGGGGGCGGAACCCGCCGGCACGCGCCTCCTCCTCGTCGCGGCGGTCGCGCTCATCGACGCCGACGGCCGCGTGCTGATCGCGCAACGCCCGCCGGGCAAGGCGATGGCGGGCCTGTGGGAGTTCCCCGGCGGCAAGGTCGAGCCCGGCGAGCGCCCCGAGGACACCCTCATCCGCGAGCTCGACGAGGAGCTCGGCATCGTGGTGCGCGAGCCCTGCCTCGCGCCGCTCACCTTCGCGAGCCACGCCTACGAGGGCTTCCATCTCCTGATGCCGCTCTACGCCTGCCGGCGCTGGGACGGTTTCGTGCGGCCCCGCGAGGGGCAGGCGCTCAAATGGGTGCGCCCGAAGGATCTTGCAGCCTATCCGATGCCGCCGGCCGACGCGCCGCTGATCCCGTTCCTCATCGATCTCATCGGGGCCTGAGCGGGACGCCGCGCTCAATCGCCGATCGCGACGCCTTCCCGCCGGCTGTCGGCGCCGCCGAGGAATCCCTCGGGCGTGAGGACGATGACCTGGATGCCGGAGGTCATGTCCATGACGCGGACCTCGTGGCCCTTGGCCTCGAGCGCCGGCCTCCAGGCTTCCGCCTCGGTGCCGGCCTCGAGCTCGGTCGGGCCGTTGCGGCTGCCGAAGTTGGGAAAGTCGACCGCCGCCTGCGGATCGAGCTTCCAGTCCAGGATCGCGACGAGGGTCTTCGCCACGAAGCCGATGATCTGGCTGCCTCCCGGCGAGCCGGTGACGGCGTAGAGCCGGCCGAAGGCGTCGAAGACGATCGTCGGCGCCATCGCGCTGCGCGGGCGCTTCCTCGCCTCGACCCGGTTCGCGGCCGGCTTGCCGTCGTCCGCGGGCGCGAAGTTGAAGTCGGTCAGCTCGTTGTTGAGGAGGAAGCCGCCCCTGGTCATGAGGCGGGCGCCGAAGCCGTCCTCGATCGTCGTCGTCATGGCGAGGGCGTTGCCGTCGGCGTCGACGACGGAGATGTGGCTCGTGCCGTTCTCGATCCCGTCCGCCGGCAGGAGGCGCTGCGACTTCTGGAACGGCGGGTCGCCCGGTTGAGCCTTGCCCATCGACCTGTCCGGGCTGACGAGCGCGGCGCGGCCCTTGAGGTAGCCGGGATCGGTCAGGCCCTTCACGGGCACGCTCACGAAAGCGGGGTCGCCGAGATAGAGGGCGCGGTCCGCGAAGGCGAGGCGCCCGGCCTCGGCGAACCAGTGCGCCGCCTCTGCCCCCGGCCCCATGCGGGCCATGTCGCGGGTCTCGAGCACCGAAAGAATCTGCTGCACGGCGACGGCGCCGGAGCTCGGCGGGCCCATGCCGCAGATCGTGTAGACCCGGTACTTCCCGCACACCGGCGCGCGCTCGACGACCGCGTAGGCGGCGAGGTCGGCGGCGGTCATGTCGCCGGGGTTCGTCGGGTGGCCCGTGACCGTGCGGACGATGTCGTCCGCGATCGCTCCCTTGTAGAACGCGTCGGCGCCGCCCGCCGCGATGGCGCGCAGGGTCGCGGCGAAAGCCGGGTTCCTGAGGATGTGGCCGACCGGCCGCGGGCTGCCGTCCTCCTGGTAGAAGTAGGCGCGGGCGGCCGGATCGCCTTTGAGGGCCGTCTCCTGGCCAAGGAGGCCGGAGAGCCGCGGCGAGACCGCGAAGCCCTCTTCGGCGAGCCGGATCGCGGGCTCGAACAGGCGCTCCCACGGGAGCTTGCCCCACTTCTGGTGCGCCGTCTCGAGCAGCCGTACGATGCCGGGCACGCCGACCGAACGCCCTCCGACCACCGCTTCCATGAACTTCCGGGGTCTCCCGTCGGGGCCGAGGAACCGGTCCGGCCTCGCGGCCGCCGGCGCGACCTCGCGGCCGTCGAGGGTCGAAAGCGCGCGGCTCGGCCCGTCCCAATGCACCAGGAAGGCGCCGCCGCCGATGCCGGAGCTCTGCGGCTCGACGAGGTTGAGCACGAGCTGGACCGCGACCGCCGCGTCGGCCGCGCTGCCGCCGGCCCGCAGGATCTCGCGGCCGGCCTCCGCGGCAAGCGGGTTCGCGGCCGCGACCATGTACTTCTGCGCCGCCCCGAGCGCCCGGACGTTGCGGCCCGTCGAAGATTCGGGCGCCGGCGCGAGCGGCTGCGCGAGGCCGCCCGTCGCCGCGAGCGCCGCCGTCCCGGCGATGCCGAGCGCGAGGAACCCGCGCCAGCGACGTGATGAAGCCATGGCCCGCCTCCTCGTGCCTGCGACTTGCCGATTGTACCGCGGCGGAGGGCTTCCGCCACTGCGCCGGCGAATCCCGATTGACGGGAACGCTTCGGCTTCCGATGGTTTATGGCAGGCGCGCCCCCGTGCGGCGCCGAAGGAGACCGCGCGATGTCAGCCGCAGCGTTCCGCCGTGCCGCCCTCGGGCTGGTTCTGGGACTGGCGCTCGCCCCCAGCCTTGCGGGGTGCGGCATCAACACCGTCCCGACCCTCGAGGAGCGGGCGAAGAGCGCCTGGAGCGAGGTCCAGAACCAGTACCAGCGCCGTGCCGACCTGATCCCGAACCTCGTCGAGACCGTGAAGGGCTACGCCGCGCAGGAGCGCGAGGTGCTGACCCAGGTCGCCGAGGCGCGCTCGCGGGCCTCCCAGATCAAGGTCGACGCCTCGACCATCACCGATCCCCAGAAGTTCCAGGAGTACCAGCAGGCGCAGAACCAGCTCTCGGGGGCGCTCGGGCGCCTCCTCGTCACCGTCGAGCGCTATCCGGAGCTGAAGTCGAACGCGAACTTCCTGGCGCTCCAGTCGCAGCTCGAAGGAACCGAGAACCGCATCGCGGTCGCGCGCCGCGACTACATCGAGACCGTGCGGGCCTACAACACCGAGATCCGCACGATCCCGGGCCGCTGGATCGCGGCGATCTTCTATCCGGACGCCAAGCCCATGGAGACCTTCACGGCGAGCGCCGGCTCCGACCGCCCGCCGCCGGTGAAGTTTTAAAAGCGTGGGCCCGGGGCGCGCTTTTTCCTCCCCTCGTATCTTCTCGGCGAGGTCCGGAATCCGGGGGGAGGGGATTCTTTCGGCCCTCGTCCTCGCGTTCGCGCTCCTCCTCGTTCCGCTTGCCTCGCACGCCCAATCGCAGCTCCCGTTCCCGCCGCTCACCGGCCGCGTCGTCGACTCCGCCGGCCTTCTCAAGCCCGAGGACCGCGCAGCGCTTGAACGGAAGCTCAAGGCGCACGAGGACAGGACCACGGACCAGGTCGTGGTCGCGACGGTGCCGTCGCTGGCCGGCACCTCGGTCGAGGACTACGCGAACCGCCTGTTCCGCCACTGGGGCCTCGGGCAGAAGGCGAAGAACAACGGCGTCCTGCTCCTCGTCGCGCCCGCCGAGCGCAAGGTCCGCATCGAGGTCGGCTACGGCCTCGAAGGGGCGCTGACCGACGCGCTCACGAAGGTGATCATCGCGACCGCGGTCGCCCCGAAGTTCAAGCAGAACGACTTTGCGGGCGGGCTCGACGCCGGCGTCGACGCCATCCTGTCGGTCCTGACCGGGGACGCCGAGGAGTGGCAGCGCCGGGCAAAGGTGCGCCCGGACGAGACGGGCGCGGCCGAGCCGATCGTCGCGATCGTCTTCTTCCTCGTCCTCATCCTCATCCTGATGAACCTCATGCGGAGCGGCAGGTCGACGCCGTACCACCGCACCCGGGGAGGACGCTGGGTCGCCGGACCCACCGGCTGGGATGGCGGTTGGGGCGGGGGATGGTCCGGCGGGGGCGGAGGCTGGAGCGGCGGAGGGGGCGGGTTCTCCGGCGGCGGCGGATCGTCCGGCGGCGGCGGCGCCTCGGGGAGCTGGTGATGCTCGACGCCGCCGACCGCGAGCGGATCGCCGCGGCGATCCGCGAGGCCGAGGCCCGCACCGCGGGCGAGATCGTCGTCGTGGTGGCGCGGCAGGCGGGCAGCTACCGCTCGGTGCCGCTCCTCTACGCGCTCGTCGGCGCGCTCGCCGCGCCGTGGCCGCTGATCCGGCTCACGGACCTGAGCGCCGCCGGCATCTTCATCGTCCAGCTCGCCGTCGCGCTCGCCGTCGCGGCCGCGTTCTCGTGGCCGGGGCGGCGCCCCGCCCTCGTGCCGCGGTCGATCCGGCGCGCCCGCGCCCACGAGGCGGCGGCACGGGAGTTCCTGGCCCGCGGCCTCACCCGCACGCGGGAGCGCACCGGCGTCCTGATCTTCGTCGCGCTCGCCGAGCGCTACGCCGAGGTGATCGCCGACGCGGGCATCGCCGGGCGGGTCGACCCGGCGGTCTGGCGCGACACGGTCGCGGAGCTGATCGAGGCGCTCCGGGCGGGCCGTGCCGGGGACGGCCTCATGTCGGCGGTCCGCCGCGTCGGCGCGATCCTCGCCGAGCACGCTCCGCCCCCCGCCGATGACGCCGACGAGCTCCCGAACAAGGTGATCGTGATCTAGGCTGTTGCCTGCCCCCTTAGGACCAGTGCCCGCCATGGTGAGCCGGTGAGCGATTCCCCGCCCGATCTCCTCCGCGACCCTCGCGTGGTCTGGACCGAGGACGTGCTGCGCTTCGGCGACACCGACGCGATCGGGCACGTCAACAATTCCGTGTTCTCGGTCCTGTGCGAGAGCGGACGGGTGAGCCTCTTCCGCACCCGCATCGATCCGACCTTGCCGAAGGGCCGCTACTTCGTGATCGCGCATCTTTCGATCGATTTTTTGGCCGAGCTGCACTATCCCGGGCGGGTCCGCACGGGAACGTGGCTGACGCGGCTCGGGCGCTCCTCCATGTCGCTGGAGCAGGTCATCGTCGCGGGCGAGGCCCTCGCCGCGCGGGCGAAGGCGGTCTGCGTCCTGATGGACCGCGCCACCCGCCGCCCGGTCGCGTTCGGCGACGAAACGCGCCGGCTCGCCGAGAGCCTCGTGCGTCATCCGGCCTGAGCCGCAGGAAACGGGTGGCGGGCGGCTCCGCCCCTGGCCAATTCTCGACCTATCCGCAGGGACGAAGGAATGGGGCAAGCCGCGATCCATACGCGAATGACCGCGACGGAGTGGGCGCTCCTCGTCTCCTTGTCCGTGCTGTGGGGCGGATCGTTCCTGTTCGTCGGCGTCGCGGTGCGCGAGCTGCCGCCGCTCGCCATCGTGGTGGCGCGGGTGGTGCTGGCGGCGGCGGCGCTCCTTATCGTCATGCGTCTTGTGGGCGCGAGGCTGCCGCGCGGCAGAAAAATCTGGGCGGCGTTCTTCGGCATGGGCGTCCTCAACAACGCCATTCCGTTCACTCTCATCGTCTGGGGCCAGAGTCACATCGCGAGCGGCGTCGCCTCGATCCTCAACGCGACGACGCCGCTGTTCACGGTGATCGTCGCGCACCTCTTCACGGCCGACGAGCCGATGACGGCGCGCAAGCTCGCCGGAGTCGTGGCCGGGTTCGTCGGGGTCGCCGTGATGATCGGCGGCGCGGCGCTGTCGTCGCTCGGCGTCGCCGTCCTGGCGCAGCTCGCGATGCTGGCGGCCGCGCTCGCCTATGCCTTCGCGGGCGTGTACGGGCGCCGGTTCAAGGCCATGGGCGTCGAGCCGGTCGCGACCGCGGCCAGCATGCTCACGGCATCGAGCCTGATGCTCGCCCCCGTCATGCTCGTCGTCGACCGGCCCTGGACGCTCCCCGCCCCGAGCGCCGCCGCGGTCGCGGCGCTCGTCGGCCTCGCCCTCTTCTCGACCTCGCTCGGCTACATCCTCTATTTCCGGCTCCTGGCGACGGCCGGGGCCACGAACCTCCTCCTCGTCACCTTCCTGATCCCGGTGAGCGCGATTCTTTTGGGGACGACGCTCCTCGGCGAGCGCCTCGCGCCGCGCCACTTCTTGGGCATGGCGCTGATCGGCTGCGGGCTTGCCGCCATCGACGGGCGGATCGTCGAAGCCTTGCGGCCGGTCAGGGCTTCGGCACGGCCTCGAAGCGACTGAACAGCATGTCCGGCGCGCTCGTGTTGTGGCGCGAGGGGGCGACGCGCCCGGCCCAGACATCCGTTGCCTTCGCCCCCTTGAAAGCCATGACCGGCTCCTCGCGCCAGCCCTTGGCGTCCGGCTCGCGCACGGCCACGCGGGCGACGTCGTTGTTGGTCTCCGTGACGTACATCGAGCGCAGCGCCGCGAAAGCCCGTCCGGCAATGGGGCGGTCGAAGGAGACGTCGAGGGCGAGGCGGTCGCGGTCGAGGGCGTCCACTTTCAGGGTTGCGCTCCCGCCGGCCGCGAAGGAAAGGCGGAAGGTCATGGTCGCCGGGTCGAATGCGATCTCGCTAATCTTCACGAGGGGCCGCCCCTCGCTTTCGATGGGGCCAACCAGGAAAGAGGAGCCGTAGGCGCTCCAGCCGAGGTGCTTGGGGGGCAGCGGGCGGATGCGCCAGTAGCCGTCGCCGGGATAGACGACGAGCACCTCCTCGGCGCGCTCGTCGCGGCGCACCCAGAGCTGCACCACGTGCAGGCCGCGCTCGACCCGGTCGCCGACCCGGAACGGCACGTCGTGCGGACGCCACCAGTTCGCGAAGGTGTAGCCCGTGAGCCAGGTCTCCACGTCCTCGTAGAAGGTGACGCGCCGGGGCGGGCGCACCTCGGTCGTCTCCTTCGAGAGCTCCTGGGGGCAGGCCGTGAAGTCGGGCCCGAAGCGGTCCTCGCGCAAGGCGCCGACGTAGGCCGGGTGGACCGCCTCGACGCGCAAGCGCCGCACCTCGGGCGAGGCGAAGGCGAGCGTGACGTTGTCCTTCTCGGCGCACAGCACAGGCTCGCTCGCGTTCGTGACCTCGACGCCGAGGCCGGCCGCGGAAGCGGCGAAGGGAACGAGGGCGAGGAGGAGACCGAGGGCGCGCATCGGGCTCAAGGGTTCAGGACGGCATAGACATCGCCGGAATTCGCCTCGTGGGGAAGGGCCGCAAGGTGCGCCGCCATCTCGTCCCGTGAGATCCAGCATCCGAAGGTCAGGGCCTGCGCCTCCCCGAGCGCCACGTCGAAGCCGTAGGGGCCGAGCGCGGCGAGGCGGTCGAGGCAGCGCCGCGCCACGTCGCGGGCGATGGTGGTGAACTCGAAGGAGAGGGCCGGCACCGGCGCCGACAGGCCCATGAGGACGCGGTCCTCGAAGCCCTCCACGTCGATCTTCATGAAGGCCGGACGGCCGTGGTCGCGCACGAGCCGGTCGAGGGTCAGGCACGGCACCGTGACGGCGTCGTCCCACACCTGCCCCTCCCATCCGCCGGCCCCGGCCGCGGCCGCGATGAAGGCCGGCGAGGCGGTCGAGACCGTCGGGTTCCGGCTGTTGACGTGGAGCGTGACCGTGCCCTCCGCCTCGCCCGCGGCGGCCTGCAGCAGCGTGACCTGCGGGTCGCGGCCGTGGATGAGCCGGATCGCCCGCGCCGGTCCGGGCTGCGGCTCGAGGGCAACCACGCGGGCGCCGAGGCGGCGGAAGGAGGACACGCGGTCGCCGACGTGCGCGCCGACGTCGAAGGCGAGGTCGCCGCTCTCGAGGAAGCGCCCGTAGAGCGCGTCCATGGCCCGGTTTCTCGCGGGGTCGCCGTGGTAGACGCGCAACGAGCGCCCGACCGCCGCCGCCGTGCCGGGACGAAGCAACGTCAGGCCCACACCGCCCGGATCTCTTCCGGCGGATCGATCTCTTCCGGGATCGCGCAGAGCCGGCGGCGGGCGAGAAACGCGCCGAGGCCCGGCGCGGCGCTCAGGACCGCGAACGGGACCGCGACGAGGTAGCCGAAGGTCAGTGGCAGGCTCCAGAGGAGGGTCGCGGGCGAGAGCCACGCGAGCGCGCCGCAGACGACGGCGCCGAACAGCGTCGCCGGCCATAAGGCGCGCGCGGCCTCGGACCAGGAGACCCCGTGCGCGTCGCGGGCCTGCCCGTTCCAGATCACCGAGCGGCCGAACACGAGCCCGATCATGAAGACCGTGATGCGGAAGGTCGTGACCGCCCCGAGGAGGAACGAGAAGACGATCTCGATGAGGGCGCTCGCCAGGAACCGCCCCGCGCCGCCGTAAGCCGCGACGCCGCCCCGGGTCAGAAGGATGTCGGCGAGGCCGGCGAGCTTCGGCGAGAGATACATGCCCAGGAAGGTCAGGTAGAGCGCGAGCGCGAGGCCGGCCGGGAAGACCGAGAGGTCCTCCCCGTCGAGGACCTTCAGCGGCGACAGCGCGATCATCAGGGTCATGGCCGGGACGCCCAGGAACATCAGGATCGCCCAGGCGAGCTGGAAGCGGCTCATGAAGAGGAGGCCGGGGGTGTCGAGGAGCTTCCAGTACTGCATGTTGCCCTGGCACCAGCGCAGGTCACGGGTCGAGAACTGGAAGACGGTCGGCGGGTTGTCCTCGAAGCTGCCGTCCTCCTCGGGAAGCACGCGGACCTCATAGCCGGCGCGCCGCATCAGCGCCGCCTCGACCTGGTCGTGGGAGAGCACGTGGCCGCCAAGCGGCGGCTTCCCGGGCAGCATCGGCAAGCCGCAGCCGTCGCGGAACGGCGCGATGCGCACGACGGCGTTGTGGCCCCAGAACGGGCCGCAGTCGCCGATCCACCACGCCGAGCCGAAGGTGTAGGCGCGCATGCCGTGGCGCATGCCGAACTGGAAGATCCTCGCGAACGCGCTCTTGGCCGGCGCGCCCACGACGAGGCTCTGGAGGATGCCGAGCCGCGGATGGGCCTGCATCATGCGCACGAGCCGCACCACGGCCTCGCCCGACATCAGGCTGTCGGCGTCGAGCGGCAGCATCAGGTCGAAGTCGCGCCCGTAGGTGTCGCAGAAGTCGCGCACGTTGCCGGCCTTGAAGCCGGCGTTCTCGGGCCGGCGGCGGTAGACGACGCGCGAAGGGTCGGCGACCTGCGCCCGCCAGGCCGCGACCGCCGCCTCCTCGGCCGCCGCGACCGCGGGGCTCGACGTGTCGCTCAGGATGAAATAGGCGAAGCTCTCGCCCTGCCCGGTCGCCTCGATGCTCTCCTTTACCGTCTTGAGCCGCACGAACGCCCGCGCGGGGTCCTCGTTGCGCAGCGTCATCAGCACCGCGACCCTGAGGCGGATCGGCTCGGCCGAGCGCCCCGCCGCCGCGAACGGCGCGACCGCGTCGCGCCCGTCCCGGCGCCCGTGCAGCAGCCACAGGCCGATGACGGCGTTCCAGAAGCCGAGCACGGTCCAGGGCGTCGCCACGAGGAAACAGGCGAAGAGCACCCCGTCGACGACGCTCCATCCGCCGGCGCCGAGCACCTTCGCCATAGCGGCGGCGAGCGCCGCATACGTGACGACGTTGAGGGCCGCGACCGTGAGCCGCCGCTGGCGCAGCGTCGCCGCGGACTGCAGGCCGGCCGGCGTCGTCTCGGTCCCCGCCGCCGCGAAGGGCGGGGCGAAGCGGGCGTGCTCGGTCATCGAAAGGTCCTTCGGAGGGCTCTTTGTTGAAGCGCGGCGAGGCTGAAGCTCCAATGAACGAAGCTCGACCGCAAGGGCAAGACCTTTCGCGAATCCCCTCTCCGGTTTCGGCGCGCGCCCTCTGGTACGCGGCCCGCGGCCGCGCCGAGCTGCGCGACGCCGCGCTTTCAGACCCCGGATCGGGCGAGGCGCTCGTCGAAACCGCGTGGAGCGCCTTGAGCCGCGGCACCGAGCGGCTCGTCTTCGAAGGCCGTGTGTCGATGATCGAGAACGAGCGGATGCGGGCGCCGATGCAGGAGGGCGATTTCCCCTATCCGGTCAAATACGGCTACTGCGCCGTCGGGATCGTGGCGGACGGGCCGGCGGACCTCAAGGGCCGCACGGTCTTCGCGCTACACCCGCACCAGAACATCTTCGTGGCTCCCGTCGAAAATCTCGCCCCCGTGCCGGCGGACGTTCCGCCGCGCCGGGCCGTGCTCGCCGCCAACATGGAGACGGCCCTCAACGGGCTCTGGGATGCCGGCGCCGGGCCCGGCGACCGGATCGTCGTCGTCGGCGCGGGCGTGGTCGGGCTCCTCGTCGGCTATCTTTCGGCCCGCCTGCCGGGGGCCGAGGTCACGATGGTCGACATCGACCTCTCGCGCGAGGACGTTGCCGGCCGTCTCGGCTGCCGCTTCCGCAAGCCCCTCGACGCGCCGGGCGAGGCCGACGTGGTCTTCCACGCGAGCGCGACTTCGGAAGGGCTCGCCTGCGCGCTGGCCTGCGCCGGCAAGGAGGCCAAGGTCGTCGAGATGAGCTGGTATGGGGACGCCGAGGCGACGGCGCCCCTCGGCCTCAACTTCCATGGCGGGCGGCTCAGGCTGATCTCCTCGCAGGTCGGCGAAGTCGCGCCCTCGCGCCGCCCGCGCTGGACGCGCCGGCGGCGGCTCGAGACGGCGCTCGCGCTCCTCGCCGACGAGCGCCTCGACGCGCTCATCACCGAGGAGATCGCCTTCGCGGACCTGCCGGCCGCGTTGCCGCGGCTCCTCGCTCCCGGCGCGCCGGGGCTCGCGACGGCGGTGCGGTACGAATAAACCTGGAGCGCCGGCGCGGGAGCGCGGGTCCCGACTCTCCGCTCCGGCCGGGACGACCGACAGGGGGATTGAAGAATGTACGCCGTCGAGGTGCGCGACCACATCATGATCGCCCACAGCTTCAGGGGCGAGCTGTTCGGGCCGGCGCAGGGGCTGCACGGGGCGACCTTCGTGGTCGACGTCGCCTTCTTCCGGGAGGAGCTGACGGGCGACGGCGTCGTGGTCGACATCGGGCGGGCGCACGAGGCTCTGAAGGACGTGCTCCGGCCGCTGAACTACAAGAACCTCGACGAGCTGCCGCAGTTCAAGGGCCGCAACACCACGACCGAGTTCCTGAGCCGCCACATCTTTGAGGCCATGGCGGCGGCCGCGCGCTCCCAAAGGCTCGGGCCGGGGTCGGAAGGGGTCGCGCTCATCCGCGTGACCCTGCACGAGTCCCATATGGCGCGGGCCTGGTTCGAGGGGCCGGTCGGTGCTTGATGCCGCCTTCGCGGTGCCGGGCGACCTCTCTTCCCCGACCGGCGGCTACGCCTATGCCCGCAAGCTCCTGGGACTAGCACCCGAGCATGGGCTGAACCTGATCCATCTCAGGCTGCCGGGCGGCTTCCCGCACCCGAGCGCCAACGACCTCGCCGAGACGGAGCACCGTCTCGCCGGGAGCCCATGCCCGATCCTCCTTGTGGACGGCCTCGCCTTCGGGGCCCTGCCGGCGGACCTCGTGCGCCGCCTGCCGCAAAAGGTCGTCGCCCTCGTCCACCACCCCCTCGGCCTCGAGAGCGGCCTCCCCCCGCGGCGGCGCTCGGAGCTCCTGGCCTCCGAGCGGGACGCCCTCGCCGAGGCCGCGCGGGTGATCGCCTCGAGCCGCTTCACGGCGCGCCTCCTCGTCTCGGAGTTCGGCGTGCCGGAGGAGAAGGTCGCGGTTGCGGAGCCCGGCACCGAACCGGCGCCGCGGGCCCGCGGGACCGGCGATCCGGTGCGCCTCCTCGCCGTCGGCGCCGTGTCGCCCCGGAAAGGCTACGACGTTCTGGCGCGGGCGCTCGCGGAACTGCCCGCGCTCGACTGGCGTCTCGTTATCGCCGGCAGCCTCGAACGCGATGAGGCATCGGCCGCCGCGTTGCGGCGCGCGGTGGCGGAGACGGGTCTCGACGGGCGCGTCGTCCTTGCCGGGGCAGTCGGCGAGGACGAGCTGGAGCGGCTCTACGATGCGGCCGACGTGTTCGTGTCGCCGTCCCTGTTCGAAGGTTACGGCATGGTGCTGGCCGAGGCGATGGCGCGGGGGCTGCCGATCGTCGCATCGACCGGCGGCGCCGCCGCCGAGACCGTGCCGGACGGGGCCGCCTTCAAGGTCCCGCCGGGCGACGTGCCGGCGCTCAGGGACGCGCTCAGGGACATGATCGCCGACCCGGACCTGCGCCGCGCCCGTTCCGACGCCGCTTGGTCCGCCGGACAGGCCCTGCCGCGCTGGTCCGGCACGGCCGCCAAGGTCGCGGCGGCCCTCCGGGAGACCGCCCGGTGAGCGGCTTCAGCGCCGACTGGCTCGCGCTCCGCGAGCCCGCCGACCATCGCGCCCGCAGCCCTCGGCTTCTCGCGCGGCTGAAGGCGTCGTTCCCGGGCCCGGACGAGGTCAGGGTGATCGACCTCGGCTGCGGCACGGGCTCGAACCTGCGCGCCTGCGCGCCCCACTTGCCCGAGCGGCAGGCCTGGACCCTCGTCGACCACGATCCCGCGCTCCTCGCCGCCGCCCGCGGCCGGCTCGCCGGCTGGGGCGACGGGGCCGAGGCCGGCCCGGAGGGGCTGCGCATCCGCAAGGGCGGCGCCGACATCGCGGTCCGCTTCGTCGAGGCCGATCTCGCGGGCGGCGCCGACACGCTCCTCGCCGGCGACCCCGGCCTCGTCACCGCGGCGGCCCTGTTCGATCTCGTCTCGGACGCCTGGATCGAAGCCTTCGCGCGCCGCGTCGCGGACGCCGGCGCGGTTTTCTACACGGCGCTGACCTACGACGGGGCCGAGACGTGGACGCCGCCCCACCCCGCGGACCGGGACATGCTCGCCGCGTTCCTCGCCCACCAGCGCCGGGACAAGGGGCTCGGCCCCGCGGCCGGTCCGGCCGCCACCGAGATTCTCGCGCGGGCGTTCCGCGCGCGCGGCTACACGGTGCAGACGGCCGCAAGCCCGTGGCGGCTCGGCCCCGAGGATGCGGCGCTCGTGCGCGCGCTGGCGCAGGGGACGGCGGATGCGGTCCGCGAGACCGGCGAAGTGCCGGAAGGGATCGTCCGGGATTGGCTCGAAGCCCGCCTGTCCGCCGCCGCGGCCTGCGCGATCGGTCACGCCGACCTCCTGGCCGTCCCGCCGCGGCGGCGAGACGCGGGCGCCGCGCCGCGGTAAAGTGGCGCCTGAAACCTTTCGGGAATCGAAGGCCCGCCCTCGGCATGAAGGCCATGGGCCGCATGGAGAGACATCGATGCCGATGGACGCACGCGAGATCGAGAGCCTGATCAAGGCGGCGATCCCGGACGCCGTGGTCGAGATCAGGGACCTCGCCGGCGACGGCGACCACTACGACGCGACGGTCACCTCGGCGGCCTTCAAGGGCAAGTCCCGGGTCCAGCAGCACCAGATGGTCTATGCGGCCCTGCAAGGCCGCATGGGCGGCGTCCTCCACGCCCTTGCGCTGACAACGGGCACGCCGCAGGATTGAGGCGTTCACTTACGAATCCGGCGCGCGCGAGCTATATGACCTTCCTGACCGGCCACGGCCCCGCTGAAGACCAAGGAAGCTCCAGATGACCGACACCAACACCCGCATCGACGACGAAGTGAAGTCCCAGGACGTGGTGCTCTTCATGAAGGGCACGCCGCAGTTCCCGATGTGCGGTTTCTCGGGCCAGGTGGTCCAGATCCTGAACTACATCGGCGTGCCGTTCAAAGGCGTGAACGTGCTCGAGGACCAGGAGATCCGCGAGGGCATCAAGGCCTACTCCAACTGGCCGACGATCCCGCAGCTCTACGTCAAGGGCGAGTTCGTCGGCGGCTGCGACATCACCCGCGAGATGTTCCAGGCCGGCGAGCTGCAGCAGCTTCTCGCCGAGAAGGGCATCCCGGTGAAGCAGACGGCGTGAGCGGCCTGCGCATCCTCGACGAGGGCGCTTCAGCGCCCTTGCCCATGAAAAAGGCCGGGAAACCCCGGCCTTTTGGATGTCGCGGCGCCGACAGCTATTCGGCGGCTGCCGGGGTCTCTGTCTTGGCGGCCTGCGGGGCGGCGCGGTCGGTGCGCTCGGCGATGCGGGCCGACTTGCCGCGGCGGTCGCGCAGGTAATAGAGCTTGGCGCGCCTGACCTTGCCGCGGCGCACGACCTTGATCGAGTCGATCATCGGCGAATAGAGCGGGAACACGCGCTCGACGCCCTCGCCGTAGGAGATCTTGCGCACCGTGAAGCTCTCCTGGAAGCCGGAGCCGGCGCGGGCGATGCAGACGCCCTCGTAGGCCTGCACGCGGGTGCGCTCGCCTTCCTTGACCTTGACGTTGACGATCACGGTGTCGCCGGGCTGGAAGTCCGGCACGTCCTTGCCGAGCTTCTGGATCTGCTCCTGGTCGAGCGTCTGGATGATGTTCATTGTCATGCTCCTGCCGTGGCGCGCGAGCGTGTCCGGCGACAGCCGCGCGAGGATTTCGGCATCCTGTTGTGAATTGAGCGCGCCTATACAGGAGCGGGCGGGGCTTGTCGACCCGTTTCGTCTCTTCGACAAGCCGGAAGGGAGGGCTACGGTCCGAAGTCGAACGCCTTGGCGAGGCTCTCGACCGCGCCGTAGCGGGCGCTGGGCAGCGGGTTCAGCCGGTGGCGCTCGCCGATGAGCCGCAGGATCGAGGTCGTCTCGTATTCGGTATGGTCCACCACGCCCTTGCGGGCGAAGGGCGAGGCCACGATGGTCGGGATGCGCGAGCCCGGCCCGAAGAAGTCGGCGCGCGGTCCCGCCTTCGCGCCCATCGGCGGCGCCACGTGATCCCAGAAGCCGCCGTTCTCGTCGTAGGTGATGACGACCGCGTAGGAGCCCTTCATCGGGCTCTCCTCCATGAGCTTGACGATGCGGCCGACCTCCTCGTCCGCCGGGATCAGGCTCGCGTAGCCGGCGTGCTGGTTGAGGACGCCGACCGGCTTGTAGAACGAGACCGCCGGAAGGGCACCGCTCTTGATGTCCGCCTCGAGGCGGGAGGCGTCCCTGAGGTGCTTCAAGCGCTGGTCGCGCCCGGACTGGGTCAGCGGGCTGAAGCGTTCGTAATAGGCGAAGGGCTGGTGGTGCCACTGGAACTTCTGCGCCGAAAACTCCTTGTCCTGCTCCGGCGTGCGAACGGCCGTCGCGAGGTCCCACCCCCCCGAGTACCACGCCCAGTCGATCCCCTTCTCGGTGAGCCGGTCGCCAATCGTGGTCGCGGTCTGCGGCGGCAGGAGGTTCGCCCCCTGGCGGCCGTTGTTGAGGAAGATCGACTGGGTGGTGTTCACGGCATGGTCGCCGTCCCCGGCCGCGGTCACGCGCCGCTCCGCCACCACATGGCCTTCGCCGTCGACCTGGGAGCGCAGGTCCTTCGGGGGGTCGGGCCAGGCGGGCGCGCAGGCGCAGATCAGCCAATGGTGGTTGAAGAACGAGCCGCCGAAAGCCCCCATGAAGAAGTTGTCGAGGAGGGTATAGCGCTCGGCGAGCTTCCAGAGGTTCGTGTCCTTGAGCGCCGCGGCCGGGTAGTACCCCATGGCGAGGGCCTTCACGTCGGAGTAGGCCGCGAACCAGTCGTTCCTGCCGCCGTGGATCTGGGTGCGGTTGGTGTAGAAGGCGTGGATCGGGTCCTTGGTGAAGGTGTCGGCGACGACGCCGGGGCGCACGCCGGGGATCGGAAACGGCTTGTTCGGAAGACCGTCGAGGGCCGCGATGTCCCTGATCTCCTTGGGGTTCTCGGGGATGTCGAAGGGCTTCGCGAGGGGCGGGAGCGTTTCGTAGGGCTTGCCGTCGCGGTCGCGCTGGACCGCGGCCTCGCCGGCGTTCGCGATCCCGTTCGCCTTGGGGAACTCGCCGAAGAGATTGTCGAAGCTGCGGTTCTCCAGGTAGAGCACGAGGATGTGCGAGAGCTTGTCGAGGCCCTGGGGCGCCTGGGCGAGCGCCTCCTGCCCGAACATCGTCAAGGATGCGGCCAGCGATGCGAACGCGAGCCGGGCCGGGAACCTCAACGCCATGACCGCTCCTCCCTTATCATGCCTCCATAGGAGACGAGCCGCGCGACGGTGGCAAGACGGTCACGGGCTCTCGGGCAGGCCTTTGTCAAAAAGGTCCGGCCGCCGCTCCCGCGTGATCCGCTCCGCCTCGGCGCGGCGCCAGCGGGCGATCGCGGCGTGGTCGCCGGAGAGGAGCACGTCGGGGATTTTCAGGCCCTCCCACTCCCGCGGGCGAGTGTAGTGCGGGTACTCCAGAAGGCCCGCCTCGAAGCTCTCCTCGGCGCCCGAGAGGTTCTGGCCCATGACGCCGGGCAGGAGCCGCACGCAGGCGTCGAGGAGCGCCATCGCGGCGATCTCGCCGCCGGACAGGACGTAGTCGCCGACCGAGATTTCCTCCAGCGCCCGCCCGGCGATCACGCGCTCGTCGATCCCTTCGAAGCGGCCGCAGACGATCACGGCGCCGGGGCCGCCCGCGAGCGCGCGCACCCGTCCCTGGATCAAAGGCTTGCCGCGCGGGCTCATGAGGAGCCGCGGGCGCGGGTCGCCCGGCGGAACGGCGGCGTCGAGCGCCGCCGCGAGCACGTCGCAGCGCAGCACCATGCCGGGGCCGCCGCCGGCGGGCGTGTCGTCGACGGCCCGGTGGCGGCCGAGGCCGTGCTCGCGGATGCTCTTGGCTTCCAGCGACCACACGCCCCGGGCGAGCGCGTCGCCCGAGAGCGAGACGCCGAGGGGGCCGGGGAACATCTCGGGGTAGAGGGTCAGGACCGTGGCGGCCCAAGGAGCGCCGGCTTCGGGAGCGCTCACGCGGCGGCCTCGTGCACGGGCTCCGCCGCCCGCGGCCCGATCAGGAAAAACGTTTCCTGGCGGCCGACGCCCTTGATCTCGACAAGGCCGGCGGCCGTCAGGGCGAGGTTGATCGCCACCGCCCAGCGGTAGGCCGAGAAATCCTCGAGCGCGTAGGTGACGGCGAACAGGAGCGAGAAGACCGCGATCAGGTACGCCATCGCGTTCAGGATCTTGAGGCGCCGCCGCACCTTCGGCGGATAGCGTTGCGTGCCGCGGTCGACGAGGCGCAGGACGAGCGCCGGCCAGCGCCGCTCCGCGCCCGACACAGAAAGGTTGCTCATCCGGACCACCCTCCATGTCTACCGTGCGATCACGGCCTTCGAAAGCCGATGCCGAAGCAGGCAGGATTCCGGCACCGGGCACGATGGGACCGAAGTTGACAGCGCAGGTACGCCACGTCACAGACCGCCCGTGCGCCTCACCGTCACGACCTGGAACATCAACTCCGTGCGCCTGCGCATCGCGCAGGTGCGGCGCTTCCTCGACGACGTCCGGCCGGACGTGCTGTGCCTGCAGGAGACGAAGTGCCCTGAGGACCGGTTTCCCCTGAAGGACCTGGAGGCGTGCGGCTACGGCCACGTCGTGCATTGCGGCCAGAAGGGCTACAACGGCGTCGCGATCCTCTCTCGCCATTCCTTCACGGTCGAGGCCGGCTTCGAATTCTGCGAGCGCGGCGACGCCCGCCACGTCGCGATCACCCTCGGTCCCGACGCCGGCGCGGCGGCCGGCATCGCGGTCCACAACTTTTACGTCCCGGCGGGCGGCGAGGTGCCCGACCCGGACGAGAACCCGAAGTTCGCCCACAAGCTCTCGTTCCTCCAGAAAATGCGGCGCTGGGGCGACGAGGACGCGCCTGCGGAATCGCCCGCGATCCTCGTCGGCGACCTCAACGTCGCGCCGCTCGAGCACGACGTGTGGTCGCACAAGGCGCTCCTCGACGTGGTGAGCCACACGCCGGTCGAGACCGAGGCGCTGGAGACCCTTCGCGAGGAAGCCGGCTGGATCGACGCCGCACGCTACCTCGCGCCCGAGCCCCAGAAGATCTTCACGTGGTGGAGCTATCGGGGGCTCGACGGCTGGGAGGCCGCCGACCGCGGGCGCCGGCTCGACCACGTCTGGGTCTCGCCGGATCTCGCCGGCACGCTCAAGACCGTCCACGTGGCGCGCGAGACGCGGGGTTGGACGCGTCCCTCCGACCACGTCCCGGTCACGGCCGTGATGGACCTGTGATGGGCGCTGCGCTTCGCCGTGCGGGCTATGCGGCGGCAATCGCTCTGATCGCTTCCCTCGCGGCCTTCGCTCCGGCCGTCGCCCAATCCAGTCCCTGCAAGCCGCTCCTCCACGAGGACGCGCAGTACACGGTCTGCACCGTCGACCTGCGCCAGTACCGGCTGAAGCTGTTCTGGCGCGGCCCGGAGGGCGAGCCCTACGGCTCGTTCGACCGGCTGAAGGCGGCCCATCCGGATCTCGCCTTCGCCATGAACGGCGGCATGTACCACAAGGACTGGTCGCCGGTCGGCCTCTACGTCGAGGACGGCCGGGAGATGAAGCGGGTGAGCACCGCGAACGGGCCGGGCAACTTCCACATGAAGCCGAACGGCGTGTTCTTCGCGACGCGCGACGGCGCCGGCGTGCTCGAGACCGGGCGGTATCTCCGCCAGAGGCCGAAGGCCGAGATCGCGACGCAATCCGGCCCGATGCTCGTGATCGACGGCAGGATCCATCCGAAGATCGCGGATGAGGGCATCTCGCGGAAAGTGCGCAACGGCGTCGGCGTGCGCGACCCGCACACCGTCGTGTTCGCGATCTCGGACGGCCTCGTCACCTTCGGCCAGTTCGCGCGCCTGTTCCGCGACGCGCTCGGGTGCCAGAACGCGCTCTTCCTCGACGGCTCGGTGTCGAGCCTCTACGCGCCCGCCCTCAAACGCTCCGATTGGCGCGCGCCGCTCGGGCCGATCATCGGGGCGGTGGAGAAGGGTCGGCGGTGACGGCCTCCTCTCCACGCAGATGGAGGGAAGGGTGCTCGTCGATCTCCAGCATCCACTTGCGCACCCGCTCGAGACCGCCGGACAGGGTCGAGAGCTCGGTCGACAGCGCGCCGTGGATGGCCTCCGCCGCGGCGGGGAACTCCTGCAGCACGCGGCGCATCAGGGTCGGCGAGATGCGCAGCACGGCGGAGGGGACGCGGGCCGTCGCGGTCGCGGGGCGCTCGCCGCCGCGGGAGAACAGCGCCGTCTGCCCGATGAGGGCGCCGGGCTCGGCCACGAACGGCTCTCCGCCCGAGCCCCCGTCGACCGCGATCGCGCCCTTCACCACGACGAAGCCGCCGTCCGCCTTGTCGCTCTTGCGGAAGAGGACGTCGCCGCTCTTCAGCGCCCGGTGCTCGCCCGCGAAGGCGAGGAGCCGCAGGGCCTCGTGGTCCATGAGGTGGAACAGGGGCGCGCGGGCGAGCGTCGCGATGTCGTTCTCGAGCGTCATCCGTTCCGCCTTCAGGGCAGGAGCTTGTAGCCGCCCGGCTCGGTCACGAGGATCCGGGCGTTCGAGGGGTTCTGCTCGATCTTCTGGCGCAGGCGGTAGATGTGCGTCTCGAGGGTGTGGGTGGTGACGGCGGCGTTGTAGCCCCAGACCTCGGCGAGGAGCACGTCGCGGCCGACGACCTTCTGTCCGGCGCGGTAGAGGAAGCGCAGGATCGCGGTCTCCTTCTCGGTGAGCTTCAGCTTCGAGCCCTTCTCGCTGACGAGGAGCTTCGCGCCGGGGCGGAAGGTGTAGGGGCCGATCTGGAAGATCGCGTCCTCGCTCGCCTCGTACTGGCGCAGCTGCGCCCGGATGCGGGCCAGAAGCACGGCGAACTTGAACGGCTTGACGACGTAGTCGTTGGCACCGGCCTCGAGGCCGAGCACCGTGTCGGCGTCCGAGCCCTGAGCGGTCAGCATGATGATCGGGCTGCGGAAGCCGTTGCGGCGCATGATCTTGACCGCCTCGCGCCCGTCCATGTCGGGGAGGCCGACGTCCATGATGGCGAGATCGATGCGGTCGCCCTTCGCCTGGGCGATGCCCGAGGCGGCGGTGTCGGCCGAGAGCACCTCGAACTCGTCGTAGAGGGCGAGCTGCTCGGCGAGCGTGTCCCGCAGGTCCTGGTCGTCGTCGACGACGAGAAGCCGGTGCGCGTTCGACATCGGATCCCACTTCGTTGCGCGGCCGGAATAGCCCCTGGTCCTGAAAACCGCAAAGGCCACGCTTCGTTGGGCCCATAGACTAGCCGTTCGGGATCGGGCAGCAAGGCCCCGATGGCTCGCCGTCCACCGAAGCCGCCGAAGCGCACCACCCTCGACGTGGTCACAGTTCACCGCTCGCCGCTCGACCGCCGGCGCGGGCGGATCGTCGCCGGGCCGCTCGTCCTGCCCTGTGCGCTCGGGCGCTCCGGGCCGACGCGCGACAAGCGCGAGGGCGACGGCGCGACGCCCGTCGGGCGCTTCCGCGCGCTCCAGGCGTTCTACCGCGCGGACCGGGTGCGGCGCCCGCGCGCACGGCTTCCGCTCGCCCCGATCCGCGCGGACGACGGCTGGTGCGACGACCCCCGCGACCGCAACTACAACCGCCCCGTCCGCCTGCCCTATCCGGCCGGCCACGAGCGCATGGCCCGCGACGACGGCCTGTACGACGTGGTCCTCGACCTCGCCTGGAACCGCGGGCCGGTCCGGAAGGGCCGCGGCAGCGCGATCTTCCTGCACTGCGCCCGGCCGGGCTTCACGCCGACGGAAGGCTGCGTGGCGATCGATCCGAACGCTATCGCGCGGCTCCTCGCGCGGATCGGGCCGAGGACCATGGTGGAGGTCGGAGGACGGCCAAGCCCCCGGCGGAAATGATCCAGCCGATCGAGCTATCACTCGCCTTTCGTGCCAGGCGAACCTTTCGTGCCGGGCGACATGTAGCCGAAGTATTGAACCGCCTGAGAGCGCTCGAGCTCGATGCCCTGCAACCTCAGGTCGGCGAGCGTCTCGAGGGCCTTCGGATCCCCCTGTTGAACCTGCCGGACCTTTTCGATCAGGACGGAGGTCTCGATTCTGGCCATCTCGCGCATTTTCCACGTGTCCTGGAGGTGGAGCTGAGTGACCATCGTGGTGCAAAGGGCCGCGATCGCGGGCATGGATACGAGTGCGATCTTGCCCACCCGAGTTTGCCCTACGTCGAGAGCTGCGCAAAGCGCCGTGAGCGCCGTGAGAACTATGGTCAAGAAGCTGGCGAGGTGCCACAGGAACGCAAACTTCTTGTTGTCGCACGCATAGAAGGCACGGCGATCGAGGAGCTCACGGAGGATGCGGCTACGCTGCCGCTCCACCTCATTTGCCTGCTCACTTGGCTGCGGAGGCAGAGGCAGGGTCGGGGCGGTTTCGGGAATGGGATTCCAGAACCGCCACCCGCAGCTCTCGGGAGCCCACTCGGCGCCTTTGGCATCCGGAGCCCCGCCCAGGATGGTCAACCCGCACAGCAGCCAGGCAACGACGACGAGAAGCTTACGCATGCGACCTTCTCAACCGGCTCGGGCCTGCATTCTGAATTCCGCGCAGGACAAGTCAATCGCGCGAGATCCTGGCCGGAACGTCACCCGCGCGCCCCGAAGATCGCGCTGCCGACCCGCACGTGCGTCGCGCCGAGCTGGATCGCGGCCTCGAAGTCGGCGCTCATCCCCATGGAGAGGAGCTTCAAGCCGTTCCGCTTCGCGATCTTGCTAAGGAGCGCGAAGTGGGGCGAGGGCGGCTCGTCGGCCGGCGGGATGCACATCAGGCCCTCGACGGCAAGGCCATGGCGCTCGCGGCAGGCCGCCACGAAGGCGTCGGCCTCGGCCGGCAGGACGCCGCCCTTCTGCGGCTCCTCGCCGGTGTTGACCTGGACGAAGAGCCGCGGCGCACGGCCGGCCTTGGCGATCTCCTTCGCCAACGCCGCCACAAGCGACTCCCGGTCAAGCGTGTGGATGGCGTCGAATAGTCGGACCGCGTCCTTGGCCTTGTTCGACTGCAGCGGCCCGATCATGTGCAGCTCGACGTCCGGGTAGCGCTCGCGTAAGCGCGGCCACTTGCCCGCCGCCTCCTGCACGTAGTTCTCGCCGAACACCCGCTGCCCCGCCTGAAGCACCGGCTCGATCGCGTCCGACGGAAAGGTCTTCGACACCGCGACGAGGGTGATCGAGGCCGGATCGCGTCCGAAATCCCGCGCCGCGCGGGCGATCTCGCCGCGGACGCGGTGGAGTCCGTCGACGGCGTCGTTGGGATCGGACATAGCGCTCCGCTATTTTCGTGGGCCCGGAGCCTCACGGCCGAGCCTCCCCGGCGCGTGCGAGGAACGGGCCGGCCGCACTCCTTCGGACGCCGCTGCATATCCGGGAACGGAAATCGGCACCACCGGCCGTCATGCCCGCGGCCGATCGCATCACCTCGACAGCGGCGATCATGAATTCGGGCAGACTTACGTAGAGTCCATCCAGAAAACTCTAGTATTCATCACGATTTTGAGCGATCATAACTGCCATTGCAGGAGGAATTGCCAATGTCGACATGCCAATGCGGTCACGTGCACGGCGCATGCAAGACCGAATTCCAATATGCCGTGAAATTCGTTTGCATGGACATCACTGCGTCAGTGGCCAACCCGCTGGCACCGGGGCGCTACTGGACCGCCATCAACATCACAACCCCGACAAGTGCCAGCCCGCCAACTTCCGCTGGAAGGTCAGCGTCGCCGGGCCGGCCAGCCCCGGTCCCGTCTCGCCGTATCAGACGCCGAGACCTTTGGCTCCGGATCGCTCGTTCGAGATCGACTGCCCCCACATCGCGGCGGTGCTCGGATCGGCGACGTTCGCCAAGGGCTTTGTCGTCATCGAGAGCGACATCGAGCTCGACGTGGTCGCCGTCTATACCACCACGCCGATCGGCACCGTGGCGGCCACCTTCCATACGGAGCGCGTGCCGCCGCGCTGCGTCCCGGTCTGCGAGGACCTCGTGCTGCCGCTCCATACCGGACTGGCGGGATGGGAGACGCTCTCCCCCACGACCGGGCCCGTCGCGCAGGTCAACCCTCTGGGAGCGGGCTGGGTGCCTGCGCCGTTCGGATCTGCCTGGGTCAGCGAGAAGAGCACCGACGGCAGCCCTGGCGCCCCGATGGCGACGCGCACCTACCAGCTTTGCTTCGACTTGTGCTTCGGGTTCACGCCGCCGGCGTCTTTCCAGATCCAGGGCGTGGCGGTCGGCCCTGCATCGGTCAACCTCAACGGGAACCAGGTCCTGAACCTTCCCACACCGAACACGGTGGCGACCTCCAATCCGATCACCGGACCGCTTATTCCAGGACGAAACTGCTTCACCGTTAGCGTGACGAACCCGGGCCCGACGAACCTCAACCCGACGGGGTTCGCCCTCGCCGGCGTCCTGCGCGTGCGGGGCGGCAAGTGCCCGTGTAGGCCCTTGCCGATGGCACCGTAGGCCGGCGCTGCAGCCGGAACCCGCCCGCCGGGGCGAGCCGGCCGTTTCCCATGCCGCGTCCGGCCGTTGACCGGATGCCCGCTTTCATGGCCTAGTCCGCGCCCGTGGGGCAGCGTGGGCCGCCTTTTCCTTCCAATTCGAGACGACACGACCTCACTCGATGAGACCCGAGCGCTACAACGCCAAGGAGGCCGAGCCGAAGTGGCAGGCGGCCTGGGCCCAGGAAGACCTGTTCCGGACCCGCAACGACGACCCGCGGCCGAAGCACTACGTGCTCGAGATGTTCCCCTACCCGTCGGGGCGCATCCACATGGGCCACGTGCGCAACTACGCCATGGGCGACGTGGTGGCGCGCTACAAGCGGGCGCGCGGCTTCAACGTCCTGCACCCGATGGGCTGGGACGCCTTCGGCATGCCGGCCGAGAACGCCGCCATGCAGAACAAGGTCCACCCCAAGGCGTGGACCTACGCCAACATCGACGCCATGCGGGCGCAGCTCAAGTCCATGGGGCTGTCGCTCGACTGGTCGCGCGAGCTCGCGACCTGCGACCCGGCCTACTACAAGCACCAGCAGCGGATGTTCCTGGACTTCCTCGAGGCCGGCCTCGTCGACAGGAAGACCGCCAAGGTGAACTGGGACCCGGTCGACCAGACCGTGCTCGCGAACGAGCAGGTCATCGACGGGCGCGGCTGGCGCTCGGGCGCGCCGGTCGAGACCCGCGAGCTGACCCAGTGGTTCTTCAAGATCACGTCTTACGCCCAGGATCTCCACGACAAGCTCGACACCCTCGAGCGCTGGCCGGAGAAGGTCCGGCTGATGCAGAAGAACTGGATCGGGCGCTCGGAGGGGCTCCTCGTCCGCTTCGCGCTGCGCCCCGAGACCGCGCCGGCGGGCGAGACGGAGCTCGAGATCTTCACGACCCGCCACGACACGCTGTTCGGGGCGAAGTTCATGGCGATCGCGCCGGACCACCCGCTCGCGAAGGCGGCGGCGGCCAGGGACCCGGCGCTCGCCGCCTTCATCGAGGAGTGCCGGCAGATCGGCACCGCCCAGGAGGCGATCGAGAAGGCCGAGAAGCTCGGGTACGACACCGGAATCCGGGCCCTGCACCCGTTCGACGAAGCCTGGGAGCTGCCGGTCTACGTCGCGAACTTCATCCTGATGGAGTACGGCACGGGCGCGATCTTCGGCTGCCCGGCGCACGACCAGCGCGACCTCGACTTCGTCAACCGCTACGGCCTCGGCAACACCCCCGTGGTGTGCCCGCCGGACGTCGACCCGGCGAGCTTCGTCATCACCGACGAGGCCTATGACGGCGACGGGTTCCTCATCAATTCGCGCTTCCTCGACGGCCTCTCGATCGAGGCCGCCAAGGAGGAGGTGGCGCGGCGGCTCGAGCGCACGGTGCGCGAAGGCCGCCCGCAGGCCGAGCGCAAGGTGCAGTTCAGGCTTCGCGACTGGGGCATCTCGCGCCAGCGCTACTGGGGCTGCCCGATCCCGGTCATCCACTGCGAGGCCTGCGGCGTCGTGCCGGTGCCGGTCGAGGACCTGCCGGTGACGCTGCCCGAGGACGTGACCTTCGACGTGCCGGGCAACCCGCTCGACCGCCACGCCGCCTGGCGGCAGGTGCCGTGCCCCCAGTGCGGCGCCGCGGCCCGGCGCGAGACCGACACCATGGACACCTTCGTCGACTCGTCCTGGTACTTCGCGCGGTTCACCGACCCGTGGCGGGAGGGCGAGCCGACGGACAAGGGCGTCGTCGACGCGTGGCTCCCGGTCGACCAGTACATCGGCGGCATCGAGCACGCGATCCTGCACCTCCTCTACTCGCGCTTCTTCATGCGCGCCATGAACGCCACCGGCCATTCCGCCGTGCCGGACGGCGAGCCCTTCGACGGCATGTTCACGCAAGGCATGGTGGTGCACGAGACCTACCGGGCCGCCGACGGCTCCTGGGTGATGCCGGCGGAGGTGAAGGTCGAGAGCGAGGGCGGAACGCGCCGGGCCGTGCGCATCGGCACGGGCGAGCCGGTCGAGATCGGCCCGATCGAGAAGATGTCGAAGTCGAAGCGGAACACCGTCGATCCGGACGACATCATCGCGAGCTTCGGGGCCGACACGGCGCGCTGGTTCATGCTCTCCGACTCGCCGCCGGAGCGCGACGTGATCTGGACCGAGGAGGGCGTGCAGGGCGCCGCCCGCTTCGTGCAGCGGGTGTGGCGGCTCGTCGGCGAGATCGCGGACGCGACGGCCGGGGCGGACGGCGGCGCGGCGGAGGATGCCGCGGCGGCGCTCGCGGTCCGCAAGGCCGCGCACCGGGCGCTCGCCGCCGTCGAGGAGAGCGTCGAGGGCCTGCGCTTCAACGTGGCGGTCGCGAAGATCTACGAGCTCGCCAACGCCCTCCAGGCGCTGCTCGCGGAGGCGCGCGGCAAAGGCGGCTTGGCCGGCGGCCTCGCCCAGGCCTTCCGCGAGGCGGCCGAGATCTTCCTGCAGCTCGTCGCCCCGATGATGCCGCATCTCGCGGAAGAATGCTGGGCGGCGCTCGGGGCGAAGGGACTCGTGGCGCAGGCGCCGTGGCCGGTCCTCGACCGCTCGCTCCTCATCGAGAACGTCGTCACCCTGCCGGTGCAGGTCAACGGCAAGAAGCGGGCCGACGTGACGGTCGCCCGCGACGCCGACCAGGCCGCGATCGAGGCCGCGGTGCTGTCGCTCGACCCCGTGCGGCGCGCCCTGGAGGGGCGCCCGGTGCGCAAGATCATCGTCGTCCCGCAGAGGATCGTGAATGTGGTCGCTTGAACGAATCGCCGGCCGCGGCGTCAGGCTCCCGGCCCGGCTCTTCCTCGCCGCAGCGGTCGCGGGCAGCGCCGGGGGCTGCCTGCGGCCGCTCTACGGGCCGACCGCCACCGGCGAGCCGCTGAAGGACGTGCTCGCCGCGGTCGACGTCCAGAAGGTCGTGACGACGACCAACCGCGAGCGCATCGGGCATTACCTGCGCAGCGAGCTGATCTTCGACCTCGACGGCTCGGGCGAGCCGGCGCCCAAGCGCTACAAGCTCGCCCTCGTCGTGCGGGACGGGCTCTCGGCCCCGATCGTCGACACCACGACCGGCCGCGCCGTCTCGGCGACCCTCAACGCCGACGCCGACTATGCCCTGACGAACCTCGACGGCACGCAGACGATCACGCGCGGCACCGCCAGCGCCTCCGCGAGCTACGAGCGCAGCGCGCAGCGCTTCGGCGACGTGCGCGCCGCCCGCGACGCGGAGATCCGCGCCGCGAAGCTCCTCGCCGAGCAGATCAAGGTGCGGCTCTCGGCGGCGCTCGTCTCGCGGTCCTGACCGGCCCATGACGGCGGTGCGGGCCGGCGACGTCGAGGCGGCGCTGAGGCGCCTCGGGCCGCCGGTCGTCGTCGCCCTGATCTACGGCCCGGACACCGGGCTCGTGACGGAGCGCGCGAAGGCCGCGGCCGAGCGCGCCGTCGACGATCCAACCGACCCCTTCCAGGTCGCGCGGCTCGAGGGCGACGCCGTCGCGGCCGACCCGGCCCGGCTCGCGGACGAGGCCGGCACCATCGGCCTCTTCGGGTCGCGGCGCGCGATCTGGGTCAGGGCGACCGCGCGCAACCTCGCGCCGGCGGTGGCCCCCCTCCTCGACATGCCGGTCCAGGACACCCTCGTGGTGATCGAGGCCGGGGACCTGCAGAAATCCTCGCCGCTCAGGACCCTGTGCGAGCGCTCGCCGAAGGCGCTGGCGCTGCCCTGCTACGGCGACGTCGGGCGCGACCTCGGCGCCGTCGTCGACGAGGCCATGCGGGCCGCGAGCCTCACGCTCGCCCGCGACGCCCGCGAGGCGCTGCTTTCGAGCCTCGGCGGTGACCGGCTCGCGACGAGGGCCGAGATCGCCAAGCTCGCGCTCTACGTCCATGGGCGGCGCGAGGTCACCCTCGACGACGTCGACGCGGTCCTGAGCGACGTGTCGAGCCTCGCCATGGACCAGGTGGTCGACGCGGCGTTCAGCGGCGACCGGGCCAGGATCGACCAGGGCTATCGCCGGCTCGCGGCCGAAGGGACGGCGCCGTCCGCGATCCTCGGCGGGGCGCTGCGCCACGGGATGGCGCTGCTCTCCGCCCGGGCCGAGATCGACGCCGGGCGCGGCACCGACGAGGCGCTGCGCGCGTTCCGCGGCCTGCATTTCCGGCGCCAGGATGCCGTGCGCCAGCAGCTCGGCCGCTGGACCGGCGAGGCGCTTCGGGGCGCGGTCGCGAAGCTCCAGGCCGCCGTCCTGGAGAGCCGCCGCTCCGCCGTCGGCGAGGCCGTCGCGAGCCGCGCCCTGTTCGAGATCGCCGCGCAGGCGCGGGCGGGACGATAATTCCCCCTCCCGCCGGTGGGAGAGGCGGTCAGCGCCCCGCCGCCTCCTTCAGCCGCCGGCACAGAGCGTCGAGCTGGTCGAGGGTGGCGTAGCGGATGCGCAGCTCCCCGCCCCGGCTCTTGTGCTCGATAGAGGCCTTCAGGCCGAGCACGTCCTCGAGCGCCCGCTCGACGGCGCGGGTGTCCGGGTCCTTCTCCGCCTTGGGGCGGCGGCCCGGCTTCGGCTCGGCGTTGCCGTGGTCGGCGTGGGCGATCTCCTCGACCTCGCGGACGCTGAGGTTCCTGTCCAGGATCTTCTGGGCCACGGCCTCGGGATGGCGCACGGCGAGGAGCGCGCGGGCGTGGCCGGCGGTGATGCGGTTGCCGGTGACGAGCTCCTTCACGCTCTCGGGCAGGGACTGGAGCCGCAGGATGTTGGCGAGGTGCGAGCGGCTCTTGCCGAGGACGGTCGAGAGCTCGGCCTGGGTATAGCCGAACTCGTCCATGAGGCGCTGGTAGCCTTGAGCCTCCTCGATGGCGTTGAGGTCGGCGCGCTGGACGTTCTCCAGGATCGCGTACTCGAGGGAGGTGCGGTCGTCGATCTCGACGATCGTCACCGGCACCTCGTGCAGGCCGGCCATCTGGGCCGCCCGCCAGCGCCGCTCGCCGGCGACGATCTCGTAGGCATCGGGGAGGCCCGCGAGCGGGCGCACCACGATCGGCTGGACGATGCCGCGCTCCCGGATCGACGCGGCGAGCGCGCCCAGATCCCCTTCTGAGAATCTTTTCCTTGGATTGCGCGGGTTCGGCCGCAGGAACTCGACCGGGACCTTGCGGCTGCCCCTGGCGCGCTCGACGACGGCGACCTCGTCGTCGACGTCGCCGATGAGGGCGGCAAGGCCGCGCCCGAGGCGGAGCTTGGTCGTTTCCTCGGCCATGGAGGCCCCCTCTCGTTCCATCGCCCGCCTCAGGCGGCTTTCAGCATCCGCTCGCGCTGGATGATCTCCGAGGCGAGGCGGAGATACGCCTGCGAGCCGGCGCATTTCAGGTCGTAGAGCAGCACCGGCTTGCCGTGCGAGGGCGCCTCGGAGACGCGCACGTTCCGCGGGATCATGGTTTCGTAGACCTTCTCGCCCATGAACTGGCGCACGTCCGCGACCACCTGGCCCGAGAGGTTGTTGCGTGGGTCGAACATGGTCAGCACCACGCCGTGGATCGACAGGCGCGGGTTGAGGGTCTGGCGCACCTGCTCGACGGTCTTGAGGAGCTGGCTCAGGCCCTCGAGGGCGAAGAACTCGCACTGCAGCGGCACGAGCACCGCGTCGGCGGCCGCGAGCGCGTTGATGGTGAGGAGGTTGAGCGACGGCGGACAGTCGATGAGGACGTAGGTGAACGCCTCCTTGGGGTCCGGGCGGGCGCTCAAGGACTCGATCGCCTGGCGGAGGCGGTGGGCGCGGTTGCGCTCGTGCGCGATCTCGAGCTCGACGCCGAGGAGGTCGAGGGTCGAGGGCGCGACCGAGAGCCGGGGCACCGCGGTCTCGACGACGGCGCTCTTCAGGTCGGCCTCGCCGGTGAGCACGTGGTAGGTCGAGACCCGGCGGTTTTTGCGGTCGATGCCGAGGCCGGTCGAGGCGTTGCCCTGTGGGTCGAGGTCGAGGATCAGCACCGTCTCGCCGATCGCCGCGAGCGCCGTCCCGAGGTTGATCGCCGTCGTGGTCTTGCCGACGCCGCCCTTCTGGTTCGCGAGCACGAGCACGCGCGGCCGCCGCGGGCCTGCGGCGAATGGAATCGGAGTCGGTGCGTCGGCGGTGAGGCTGTCCATCATGCGGGCTCGCGGAGGGAGCTGATCCGGACGATTCTCCCCTGGGAATCGGTGCGACTCGGGATCAGGTCGGCGTCGAGTCTCCAGGATTTGCTGGCCTCGGTCAATTCAGACTGCACTTCGCGGCCTTTCGGGAACAGCCCGACGGTTCCGGTTGTCAACAGCGGTTCCGTCCAGGCGACGAGCCGGGCGAGCGGCGCAAGCGCGCGGGCGGTCACGACCTCGATGTTGCGGGCGGCGAAGCCCGGGACGGCGGCCTCGATCCGGGCCTCGTGGACCATGGCAGGCGCCGCCATGAGCCGCGCCGCATGGCGCAGGAAGGCGCATTTTCGGCCTTTGCTTTCGACGAGGTGGACCTCGGCTCCCGCCGTTCCGGCAAGCGCGGCGGCGATCACGAGGCCCGGGAACCCGGCCCCGGACCCGAGGTCGAGCCATCTCCGGGCCTGCGGCTCAAGGGCGAGAAGCTGGAGCGAATCGGCGATGTGCCGGGTCCAGACCTCGGGCAGGGTGTCCGGTCCGACGAGGTTCTTGATCCGCTGCCAGCGGGACAGCTCGTTAACGAGGAGGTCGAGCCGCGCTGATGTTTCACGTGAAACATCGTAGGCGTGAAGCACCGACTCGCGTCCGGAGGCGGTCATGGCGGCTTCGGTCTCAAGAGAATGTTTCACGTGAAACATCGCACGCAGCCATCCCGGACTGCGAGGCTGACCCCGGAATCCGCGCGCATGCTGAAGCTATCGAATTTGGCTGCCGCTTTCTCCGCTCCGGCTACGCCACTGTCATCCCCCGCGAGCCGTCGCGAAGCGAAGGCGAGGGAAGGGGATCGAAGTCCCTGCTGCCCCTTGGATCCCCTTCCCGGGCGGCTCCGCCGCCCGCCGGGGATGACAGTGGAGGAGCCGCAGTTGGGCTGGTCGGCCGGATGTTTCACGTGAAACATCAGCCCGCCGGCGCTCCCTCCCGTCGCCGCTTCTTCGCATGCGCCGCTAGGAGCGTGATCGCTGCCGGGGTCATGCCTTCGATCCGGGCGGCCTGGCCGAGGGTCCGCGGGCGGATGAGACCGAGCTTCGTGCGGATCTCGTGGGAGAGGCCGGGCATCCCCTGAAAGTCGATCGTGTCGGACAGCTCGACCGCCTCGTCCCGCCGATGGGCCGCGATGTCGGCCTCCTGGCGGTCGAGGTAGACGGCGTAGGTGGCGTCGGTCTCGATCCGCTCGGCGAGAGCCGGGGGGAAGCCGCGCAGCTCGGGCCAGACCGCGGCGAGGCGGGCGAGCGACATGCCCGGATAGGACAGGAGCTGGAGGGCGCTGCGGCGGATGCCGTCGCGGTTGAGGCCGATGCCGTGGCGGGCCGCCTCGGTCGGGGTCAGGGTGAGGGCGCGCAGCCGCTCGCGCGCCTCCGCAAGGCGCGCCTGCGAGGCCGCAAAGGCCTGCGCGCGGCGGGCGCCGACGCAGCCGGCGGCGAGGCCCTTCGGGGTCAGGCGCTCGTCGGCGTTGTCGATCCTCAGGGACAGCCGGTACTCGGAGCGCGACGTGAACATCCGGTAGGGCTCGCTCACGCCGCGGGTCACGAGGTCGTCGACCAGCACGCCGATGTAGGATTCGGCGCGGTCGAAGACGACGCCGTCGCTCCCGGCGGCGCGCCGCGCCGCGTTGATCCCGGCCGCGATCCCCTGGGCGCCGGCCTCCTCGTAGCCGGTGGTGCCGTTGATCTGGCCGGCCAGGAAGAGGCCCTTGAGGCGCTTCGCCTCGAGGGTCGGGGAGAGCTCGCGCGGGTCGACGTAGTCGTACTCGATGGCGTAGCCGGGGCGGAGCATGGCGGCCTTCTCCAGCCCGGGGATGCCCTCGAGCATCGCCCGCTGCACGTCCTCGGGCAGCGAGGTCGAGATGCCGTTCGGATAGACGGTCGGATCGTCGAGGCCCTCGGGCTCGAGAAAGATCTGGTGGCCGGCGCGGTCGCCGAAGCGGACCACCTTGTCCTCGATGGAGGGGCAGTAGCGCGGCCCCCGGCCCTCGATGGCGCCGGAGTACATGGGCGCCCGGTGGAGGTTTTCCCGGATGAGGTCGTGCACCGGCCCGGTCGTGCGGGTGATGCCGCACTCGATCTGCGGCGTGTCGATGCGCTCGGTGAGGGCCGAGAACGGCACCGGCGCCTCGTCGGCCGCCTGCTTCTCGACGGAAGCCCAGTCGACGGTGCGGCCGTCGAGGCGGGGCGGGGTGCCGGTCTTGAGGCGCCCGAGCGCAAAGCCGAGGCGATCGAGCGTCGCCGAGAGGCCGAGGGCCGGCGCCTCGCCGACCCGCCCGGCCGGGATCTTCTTCTCGCCGATGTGGATCAGGCCCGAGAGGAAGGTGCCGGTGGTCAGGACCACGGCTCCGGCCGAGAGACGGCGGCCGCCGGCCAGCGTCAGCCCGGCGACGCGCCCACGGCCGTCGACGGCAAGGTCGTCGGCCTCGCCTTCGATCACGGCGAGGTTCGGGGTCGCGGCGATCTCGGCCTGCATGGCCCGGGCGTAGAGCCTGCGGTCGGCTTGGGCGCGGGGACCGCGCACGGCCGGGCCCTTGCGCCGGTTGAGGAGACGGAACTGGATCCCGGCCGCGTCCGCGACCCGGCCCATGAGGCCGTCGAGGGCGTCGATCTCGCGCACGAGATGGCCCTTGCCGAGACCGCCGATCGCCGGGTTGCAGGACATGGCCCCGATCGTCGCGAAGCGGTGGGTCACGAGCGCCGTGCGCGCGCCCATGCGGGCCGCCGCGGCCGCGGCCTCGCAGCCGGCGTGCCCGCCGCCGACCACGATCACGTCGAAAGAGTCTGCCATCGGGGGAATGCGTTCTCCCCTCGACAGATAAGAGGGTTGGAACGGCGGGTCAAACCGGCGTCCGGCGCGAATGTTTCACGTGAAACATCGGTCGAAGGGGGCGGCTTTGCGGGAGGACGGCGGGAAGGCTCCTCGCGGGCAACACCGCCGTTCGTCTTTCGACATCATGGGTGTTGTCCGGCAACATTGCCGGGATTTTCCGGCAACATCGTCGGGGGTTTTCGCGCCCATCCGCGGGTGTCGACGGGCTCACTTGCCGATGCAGAAGGCGGCGAAGAGGCGGTCGAGGACCTCCTCCACGTCGACGCGGCCCGTGACCCGGCCGAGCGCCCGCAGCGCGAGCCGCACGTCCTCGGCGGCGAGCTCGGCGTGGCCCTGCGCCAGGGCTTCGCCGGCCCTCACGAGGCCCTCGCGGGCGGCCTCGAAGGCGTGGCGGTGGCGCTCGCGGGTGATCGCCGCGTCGCCCGCCCCGAGGGCGGCTTCGAGCAGGGCGGCGATGCGGTCGAGGAGGGCGGGGAGGCCCTCGCCGGTCCGGGCCGAGACGGAAAGGTCCACGTCCGGCGGGGGAGCGGCAAGGTCGCTCTTCGTGCCGATCCGCAGCGCCGGGACGCCGGCGGAGGCCTCGGAACTCCCATTCCCCCCGCCGTCCGGCGCCATCAGCCAGAGCACGAGGTCGGCTCTCCCGACGTGCGCGCGGGTACGGGCGACGCCCTCGGTCTCGACCGGATCGCTCGTCTCGCGCAGGCCTGCCGTGTCGACGAAGGTCACGGGCAGGCCGTTGAGGTCGCAGCGTACCTCAATGGCGTCGCGGGTGGTGCCCGGGATCTCTGAGACGATCGCCACGTCGCGCCGCGCCAAGGCATTGAGAAGCGTGGACTTTCCGGCGTTGGGCGGGCCTGCGAGCACGACCCGGTAGCCCTCGCGCAGGCGCTCGCCGCGCCCGGCCTCGGCGAGGTGCCCGGCGATTTCTTCCCCGAGCGCCCGGGCGATCTCGCCCGCCTGCCGCTCGACGTCCGCCGCGACGTCGCGCTCGTCCGAGAAGTCGAGGGCCGCCTCGAGGAGGGCGAGGCATTCGATCAGCCGCCCGCGCCAGCCTTCGACGAGGCTGCCGAGGCGGCCCTCGAGCTGGCGCAGGGCCTGGCGGCGCTGGGCCTCGGTCTCGGCGTCGACGAGGTCGGCCAAGCCCTCGACGGCCGAGAGGTCCATGCGGCCGTTGAGGAAGGCGCGGTGGGTGAACTCGCCGGGCTCCGCTGCCCGCAAGCCCGCGATCCCGGCGAGCGCCCGCAGCACCGCCGCCCGCACCGCGAGGCCGCCGTGGACGTGCAGCTCGGCCTGATCCTCGCCGGTGAAGCTTTCGGGGCCCGGCATCCACACGACGAGGGCGCGGTCGAGGGCCTCGCCGGAGCCGGGATCGCGCAGCACCCTGAGGGTCATCCGCCGCGGCGGAGGCACGCCGCCCGCCATCGTCTCGAGAACGCCGTGGGTGCCCGGCCCGCTGAGCCGGATCACGGCGATCGCGGCCCGGCCATGGCCCGAGGCGGGCGCGAAGATGGTGTCTTCCGCGCTCATGAGGGATGAACCCCGCGAAGCCTGGGGCATTTCGTTAAGACATCGCTAACCATAGCCCCGCGGTCCTCATTGTCATTCCGGGGCTCCCGCGAAGCGGAGGACCCGGAATACAGTGTGGAATCTCAAGGACCCCCCATGAACCGCCTCGCGAAGGCCACCTCGCCCTATCTCCTGCAGCACAAGGACAACCCGGTCGCCTGGCGGGAATGGAGTCCCGAAGCCTTCGCGGAGGCCAGGCGCACGAACCGGCCGGTGCTGCTCTCGGTCGGCTACGCGGCCTGCCACTGGTGCCACGTGATGGCGCACGAGAGCTTCGAGGACGCGGGCGTGGCGGCGGTCATGAACGACCTCTTCGTCAACATCAAGGTCGACCGCGAGGAGCGCCCGGACGTCGACCACGTCTACATGAGCGCGCTGCATCTCTTGGGCGAGCAGGGCGGCTGGCCGCTCACCATGTTCCTCACGCCCGAGGGCGAACCGTTCTGGGGCGGAACTTATTTTCCTAAAGAGCCGAAGTTCGGCCGCCCCGGCTTCGTCAACGTGCTGCGCGAGGTGTCTCGGGTCTTCCATTCCGAGCCCGACCGCGTCGCCCACAACCGCAAGCTCCTGGTCGAGCGATTGGCGCAGGCCGGGGCGGGAGCCGGGCAGGCTGCCGGCGCCGCGCCCGGCCTCGATTTCTTGAACCGTATCGGCGAGCGCCTTGTCGGCGCCTTCGATCCCGTCCACGGCGGGCTCCAGGGCGCGCCCAAGTTCCCGAATCCGCCGATCGTCGAGTTCCTCGCCCGCACCGCCCGCCGCTCGGGCAACGGCGAGGCGCGCGCGCGCGTGCTCCTGACCCTCGAGCGGATGGCGCTCGGCGGCATCCACGATCACCTCGGCGGCGGCTTCGCGCGCTATTCCGTCGACGAGCGCTGGCTCGCCCCGCACTTCGAGAAGATGCTCTACGACAACGCCCAGCTCCTGGAGCTCTACGCGCTCCATGCCGCCGAGACTGGCTCGGGGCTGTTCCGCTTCGCGGCCGAGGGGATCGTGGCCTGGCTCGAGCGGGAGATGGTGACGCCGGAAGGAGCGTTCACGTCGAGCCTCGACGCCGACTCCGAGGGCGTCGAGGGCAAGTTCTACGTCTGGTCGTTGCAGGAAATCCGGGACGCGCTGGGAGAGGACGCGGAGCTGTTCGCCCGCGTCTACGACGTGACCGAGCACGGCAACTGGGAGGAGACCAACATCCTCAACCGCCTGCGCTCGGGCTGGACGAACGACCCCGAGCTGGAGGCGCGCCTCGCGGCCCTGCGCGAGCGGCTGCTGACACACCGGGCGCGCCGCATCCGGCCGGGCCTCGACGACAAGGTGCTGGCCGACTGGAACGGCCTGACGATTGCCGCGCTCGTCCGCGCCGCGCTCGCCCTCGACCGGCCGGAATGGATCGAGAGCGCCCGGCGCGCCTTCGCGTTCGTGGCCGGCACGATGGCCGAGGGCGACCGCCTCGCCCACTCCTGGCGCGCCGGCCAAAGAATCTTCCCGGGCTTCGCCCTCGACCACGCCGCCATGATGCGGGCGGCGCTCGTCCTCCACGAGGCGACCGGCGAGGCCTCTTATCTCGACCGAGCCAGGACCTGGCGCGACGTGCTGATGCGCGACTACCTCGTCACGCAGACGGGCCTCCTCGCCATGACGGCCGCCGATGCCGACCCGCTCGTCGTGCGCCCTCAGCCCTCGCACGACGACGCGGTGCCGAACGCCAACGGCGTTTTTCTGGAGAGCCTCGTGCGGCTCGCGGCGCTGACCGGCGCCGAGGACGACCGCCGCCTCGCCGAGGACGCCCTTTCGACCCTTTCCGGCGCCGCTGCGGCCCAGCCCCTCGGCCACACCACGATCCTCAACGCCCTCGACTTGCACCTGCGCGGGCTCACCGTCGTGGTCGCGAACGACGCCGATGGCGCGCTCGCCCGCGCGGCCCTCGCCCTTCCTTATCTCGACCGCATCGTGTCCCGCGTCTCCGGAGTCGGCGCCCTCGACCACCCGGCGAAAAGCGCCGCCCTCTCCGGCCCCGGCCCGCAAGCGCTGGTGTGCGCGGGAATGCGGTGCTCGCTCCCGGTCGCGACGGCGGAGGCGTTGTGCGAGACGGCGCGGGAGATGCTGGGGCCCGTCCTGTGATCCTTTGACCACGGCCACGCTTGGTACGGAACCGATCATAGTTCCGTGCGTTGAGTCTGGTTTCCGGCCGTGCAAGAACGCGGCCGGCGGGGGAGTTCGCGTCACATGGACAACCTGGCGTTCCGCGGGGCAGCCGCGTTGGAGCCGCTGGTCGCGCTCGGCCTGCGGCGGGCGCTGCAGTCGTGGGACGGGTTGATCGAGAGCCTGCCGGTCGGCGTCTACACCTGCGACCGCGACGGGGTGCTGGTGCAGTACAACCGCCGCGCCGCCGAGCTGTGGGGACGCGCGCCGACGCCCGGCGACACGGGCGTGCGATTCTGCGGCACTCTCAAGGCCTTCCATCCCGACGGCGCGCCCCTCGACCTCGCCGAGGCCCCCATGGCCGAGGTTCTTCGGACCGGCCGCCCGGTGCGCGACCGCGAGGTCGTGATCGAGCGCCCGGACGGTACCCGCCGCTATATCCTGGCGAACGCCGATCCGCTCTTCGACGACCACGGCGACCTCGTCGGCGGCGTCAACTGCTTCCAGGACATCACCGCCCTGAAGGAGGCAGAGGCCGCCCAGCGCGAGAGCGAGCGCCGCTTCCGCGACCTCCTCGAGGCGCTGCCGGCCGCGATCTACACCACCGACGCCAAGGGCCGCATCACCTTCTACAACGAGGCCGCGGCGGAGCTGTGGGGCTGCCGGCCCGAGATCGGCTCGGCCGAGTGGTGCGGCTCGTGGCGGATCTGGTGGCCGGACGGCACCTACCTGCCGCACGATGAGTGCCCGATGGCGATGGCGCTGAAAGAGGGGCGGCCGATCCGCGGCTACGAGGCCGTCGCCGAGCGCCCGGACGGCCGGCGGGTGCCGTTCATCCCGTTCCCGACGCCCTTGCGCAACGCCGAGGGCGAGCTCGTCGGCGCCGTCAACATGCTGGTCGACATCTCGGAGCGCAAGGAGGCCGAGACCCGCCAGAAGACCCTCGTCGACGAGCTCAACCACCGGGTCAAGAACACCCTTGCGACGGTGCAGTCGCTCGCCGCCCAGACCACCGGCGCGGCCCAGATCCCGAAGGAGGTGCGCGAGGCCTTCGAGGGCCGGCTCGTGGCGCTCTCCCGGGCGCACGACCAGCTCACGCAGGGGCACTGGGAATCCGCGGACCTCGGCTCCATCGTCGACGGGATCGTGGCGCCGTACCGGGACGGGAGCGTCCGGGTCGAGGGCGAGCCGGTCCGGCTCGGGCCGCAGGGCGCGCTGACGCTCGCCATGGTGCTGCACGAGCTCGCCACCAACGCCGCGAAGTACGGCGCCCTGTCGGCGCCGGGCGGGGCGCTCGCCCTGTCCTGGACGGTCGCCGACGACCGCGCCGAGCCGCGCCTTCGGCTCGAGTGGCGCGAGCGCGGCGGACCGCCCGTGCGCGCGCCGTCCCGGAAGGGCTTCGGCAGCCGCCTCGTCGAGCGCGCCGTCGCCCAGGAGCTGAAGGGGACGTCCGAGATCGCCTACGACCCGGCGGGCCTCGCCTGCCGGATCGAGATTCCCCTGCCTCTCCGGGAGGCATGAGCGGACCGTCCCTGCCGCTCGAGGGCCTGTCCGTCCTCGTCGTCGAGGACGAGACCATCGTCGCGTTCATGATCGAGGACATGGCGGCGGAGCTCGGCGCGGCCGAGGTCCGCCACGCCGGCGGCGTCGCCGCGGCGCTTAAGCTGATCGCGGCGCGCCGCCCCGACGCCGCGGTGCTCGACGTGAACCTCGGCGGCGCGCCGATCCACCCGGTCGCGGAACGGCTCGACGCGCTCGCCGTCCCGTTCGTGTTCGCGACCGGCTACGGCCGCCAAGGCGTCCCGCCGCAATGGGCCGGCCGCCCGGTGCTGCAGAAGCCGTTCCCGGCCGAGGCGCTGGCCCGGGTGTTGCGAGAGGCGTTGGGACGGTAGCCTTCCTCAGAGCTCGTGCAGCGGGATGCCGGGCGCGAGTGCGCCCGCTTTCAGGCGCGCGTCATAGCTTGCGAGTTCTGCCTTCTAACCGCCGATGCTCGCCAGCAGATGCGGCAGCGCGACGGGGCTATCGAGATAGATCTTGCGAGCCTTATCCCGACGGAACGCATGACTCCGAAGTAGCCACGGTAGCCACTTCGGACGAGATTCGAAGAAGGGTCTACGTATTCATCGAGTCGAAGAACTCGCTGTTGCCCTTGGTCTGGCGCAGCTTGTCGAGGAGGAACTCGATGGCGTCGATGGTGCCCATCGGGTTGAGGATGCGGCGCAGCACGTACATCTTCTTGAGCGTGTCCTTCTCGACCAGGAGCTCCTCCTTGCGGGTGCCGGAGCGGGTGATGTCGATCGCCGGGAAGACGCGCTTGTCCGAGACCTTGCGGTCGAGGATGATTTC
>DASVPW010000158.1:0-9477 GCA_036389455.1 Beijerinckiaceae bacterium | reverse complement strand
CGAAGGCCGCGACCCAGCCCGACACGAAGGCGACGCCGGACATGCCGCCCTTGATGCCGTTGTAGCCGAACTGCTTGGGGTTCTTCTTCACCCATTCCATCAGCTCGGGGTAGGAGTTCGGCGGGTTCTTCACGAGGTCGGGGTTGTAGGCGATCGCGGTCTGCGAGTGGAACATCGGCATGACGAACCCTGAGACCTCGGCCCCGAGCGCGTTCTTCGCCGTGTCGCGGGTCGCGAGCGCCCCGGTCGGGATGTTGGCCGTGTACTTCTCCAAAAGGCCTTCCTGCACCATCGTGCCGGCGGCCTTCTGGTGGATCACCACCACGTCGAAGTCCGACTTCGCCGCGCCGCCCTTCTTCTGCGCGTCGAGCTTCTCGTAGATCTTCTGCGACCCGGCGTCGCCCGGCCCGGTGCCGACCGCCACCACCTTGACGCCGGGGTGCGACTTCTCGAACATCGGCGCGAGGTAGTCCTTGATGTAGTCGACCATGTTCTGGTCGCCCGCGGTCGCGACGCTCAGCGTCTGCTGCTGGGCGTGGGCGGGCAGCGCCAGCGCCGATGCGAGAGCCGCGGCCAGAAACGTTCTACGCATGATCTCCTCCCTCATTTTCTTCCTCCCTCTTCGTTGGCGCTCGGGAACAGGTGCAGGTCCGCGAGCGGCAGGCGCAGGCCGACCGGGGTGTCGAGGTCGAGGTAGCGGTCGTCCGTCACGGTGAAGTGCCGGCTCCCGATCGCCACCCCGTAGCGGTAGTGTCCGCCGGGATAGGCCCGCTGCGCAATACGTCCCGGCAGGACGATGGCGCCGGGAACGCGGGCGTCGGGCCGGTCGAGCTTCGCCACGTCGTCGCGGAAGTAGGCCGTGACGGCACCGAAGGGCGCGTTGCCGGACCACATCAGCGGCGGCGCGTCCCCAATCCGGATCGCGACGCCCGACACCGCCGGCGCGACCTCGAGCGAAATCGTGTTCTCGGCCCCCATGAAGCTCGCCACGAACGGCGAGGCCGGACGGTCGTAGACCTCCTTCGGGGCGCCGACCTGCGCGACGCGGCCGGCGTCCATGACGACGATGCGGTCCGCCATGGTCATGGCTTCCTCGCGGTCGTGGGTGACGTGGATCGCCGTGAAGCCGAGGCGGTTCTGCAACCCCTTGATCTCCGAGCGCAGTTGCAGGCGCACCTTGGCGTCGAGGTTCGACAGGGGCTCGTCGAGGAGGAGGAGTTGCGGCTCGATCGCGAGCGCCCGTCCGAGCGCCACCCGCTGGCGCTGCCCGCCCGAGAGATTCGTGACCTTGCGTTCCTCGAGGCCCGAGAGGTTGAGGAGCTTGAGCACCTCAGCCACGCGCCGCCGCACCTCCGCCCGCGGCACCCCGCGCAGGCGCAACCCATAGCCGACGTTGCCGAGCACCGTCATGTGCGGCCACAGGGCATAAGACTGGAACACCATGGCGATGCCGCGCTTCTCGGGGGGAAGGTTCGCCACGTCCCTGCCCGACAGCCGGATCGCCCCTGCCGAAGCCTTCTGGAACCCGGCGATGGTGCGCAGCAGCGTGGTCTTGCCGCACCCCGACGAGCCGAGGATCGCCACGAACTCCCCCGGTGCCACGGCAAGATCGATCCCATGCAGCACCGGCGCCCCGCCGTAACCGACGTGGAGGTTCGAGACTTCGATCGCAGGAGTGTCCGCCAAGCTGCCCTCCGGCTGGCGAGAGCATAGCGGAGCCGCAACAGGCCGCCAGCCTTAACCGGTCGATGATCAGAACGCCTTGGGAAGGCCGGCCTGCCGTAAAATCGCATTCGCCGTGTGCCGGCTCGGGATGCCGACGGGCACCGCGAAGTTCCGTCCCGTGATCGGGCTGTGCCAGATCTCGTGGCTGCCCTTCCCTTGCCGGACCGAAGTACAGCCGGCGGCACGCAGCAGCTCGCGCAGGGCGCGGTCGAACTGCGGGGCCATTCAGGCGGCGACGGGTTGGGCTTCGCGCAACGCGGTGATCTGCAGAAAAACCGACTGAGGATCAACCCCGGGATGGTTGTCCGGCAGCAGGTCCAGGGTCATGGCCCCAATCTTGGCAAGGAGCTCGTCGAGCGTCGGTGCATCCGCAGCGGCTGGGATCTCGTCGCAGTGCCCGCTCCAGACGGATGCTTCCTCGTCCCACACGGCGGCGATGGTGAAGATCACTGGCTTCGACATGGAGCCTCACTTACTCCACAGACTACTCCGCCGCCACCCGCAACCGGCTCTCCCGCAGCTCGCCCGACGCCTCCAGGATCGGGTACGCCACCGAGGTGATGTGGGCGTTGATGCGCTTGAGATCCCGCAGGATGTCGAGGTGCAGCGCGCTCGTCTCGATCGAGGCGATGGTGCCTTCGCGCAGGCGGCGCAGATGGCTCTCGGTCGCGCCGCGCTCGGCCGCGCGGATGTTGTCCTTCTCCAGGACGATCTGGCGCGCCATGCGGATGTCGCGGGTCACGAACACCGTCATGGCGAGGCGCATCTGGTCGACGACGCGGGCGTGGAGCGCCCTGATCTCGGCCCAGCCCTCGGGGGAGAAGGCGAGGTGCAGGCGGCTCTTCTTCGCCGCGAGCTCCAGGAGCGACTTGTCGATGATGTCGCCGATGTGCTCGAGGTTCGTGGTGAACAGGATGAGGTCGAAGGCGCGCCGGCTGTCCTCCTCGGAGAGGGGATTGCGGGTGAGCCGGGTGAGGTAGAGCTTGATCTCCTCCTGCAGGCGGTCGACGGGATCGTCGAGGCCCTTGACGGCCTGGCGGCGCCGGTCGCCGTCCTCGCCGAAGGCGAGGATGACCTCGCGCAGCATGATCTCGACCATGTCGGCGAGCCGCATGACCTCGCGGGTCGCGCTGCCGAGCGCGATCGAGGGGCGGTCGAGGAGGGTGTCGTCGAGGTGCTCGATCGTCGGCTCGCCCGGCGCCTTCTGGTCCGGGATGAAGCGCTCGAGCCAGTCGGCCGCAAGGCCGGTGAGCGGCAGGAAGACGAGGGCGAGCGCGAGGTTGAAGAGGGTGTGGAAGTCGGCGATCTGCCGGGCCGGGTCGCTTTCCAGCCGCGCCATGCCGTCCGCGAAGGCACCGAGGAACAGGAGCGCGATCAGGGCGCCGGCGAGCCGAAAGAGAAAATTGCCGAACAGCACGCGCTTCGCCGCCGCCGGTGCCTTGAGCGAGAGCCCGATCGGAATGAGGCCGGAGCCGATGTTGGCCCCGAGCACGAGGGCCATGCCGAGCACCGGCGACAGCATCGCCGAAGCCGCGAGCGAGATCGCGAGCAGCACCATGGCGACGCTCGAATGGAAAAGCCAGGTCAGGAGCGCGCCGACGATCACGGCGAGGATCGGATCGTCGGCGAGGCGCTGGAGCACGAGGGCGAGCACGGCGCTGCCGCGCAGCTCCTGGCTTGCCGCCACCACCATGCCGAGCGACAGGATCATCAGGGCGAGCCCGATGACGATGCGCCCGGCCTGCTGCACGGTGGCGTTCTCGAACGCCATGAAGGCGATGACGCCGCCGATCAGCAGCACCGGCACGAGGGCCTGGAGGTTGAACGACAGGGCCTGCACCACGAGGGTCGAGCCGACGTCGGCCCCGAGCATCACGGCGAGCGCCGCGGAAAGCGCGATCAGCCCGCGCTCGGCGAAGGAGACCACGATGAGTCCGGTGGCGGACGAGCTCTGCACCGCGCTTGCGATGCCGATGCCGGTGAGGCAGGCCCGGAGCGGGCTCGCGGTGGCTTGCGCGACGGCGCGGCGGAAGCGCTCGCCGAAGGCGCGCAGCACGCCGGTCCTCACCATCCTGGTCGCCCACAGGAGCAGCGCGATGCCTCCGAGGAGGTTCAGGAGAACGGTGTGGCCGGCCACTGTCGGGAAATGCCTCGCGGGGTTGCCTCTTTCCAAGGCCTTGGTTCAAGGGGCACTGTGCATCCCCGAACCGCGAGTCTCAAGGAAAACGGTTGCGATTCTGCGGCTTTTTGTGGGTTTCTTACCTGTTCAGCATCCATTCGTGCGCCGGGTCGTTGCGAAACCGCCAGGTGCGGCGCGGGCCGGCCATGACGTTGAGATAGTAGAGCCGATAGCCGTGCGGCGCGCCGACCGGGTGGTAGCCGCGCGGCACGAGCACCACGTCGCGGTCCTCGACCGCCATCGTCTCGTCGAGGGAGCGGTCGTCGGTGTAGACGCGCTGGAGTGCGTAGCCCTGGGGCGGGTCGAGGCGGTGGTAGTAGGTCTCTTCCAGGAGCGACTCCTCGGGCAGCGCATCGCGGTCGTGCTTGTGCGGCGGGTAGCTCGACCAGTGGCCCGCGGGGGTGATGACCTCGACCACGAGGAGGCTGTGCGCCGGCTCGGTCTCGGGCAGGATGTTCTGGACGTGGCGCGTGTTGGTGCCCGTGCCCCGCGTCAGGCTCTCGACCGCGACCGGAGCGATGAGCCGCGCCTTGTGGGCCCCGCCCCCCGGCGCCGTGCAGACCGCGAGCTCCAGGTCCGTGGTCGCCGCGGCGCGCCAGCTCGAGCCCGCCGGCGCGTAGACCGACCACGGCTTGCCCTCGAAGGGCGACATCCGTCCGCCGATCTCGCCGAACTCCTTCCGGTCCACCTCGACCCGCGCCTTGCCCGAGACGAGCACGAGGCAGGCCTCGCGGCCGCCCGTCTCGCCGGAGGCGGCCTCGCCGGGCGCGAGGCGGTGCACCTCGAAGCCGACATAGGTCCACCCGGCGCTCTCGGGCGTGACCCGGTGGATCTGGCCGCGGCCGGCGACGGGCTTGAGGAGGAGGTTGGATGCGCTCACAGCAGCCCCGCTTCCCGAAGGTACCGCCGAAGGTTGGCATAGCCCATCCGGGCGTAGGTCAGCGGGTGCGCGTTCTCCGGATCCTGCTCGGCCTCGACCACCGCCCAGCCGGCATAGCCCGGAAGCTCCCGGAGCACGGCGGGGTAGTCGACCGAGCCGTCGCCCGGCACCGTGAACGCACCGGCGATCACCGCGTCGAGGAAGGACAGGCGCTCGCGCGCCGCGCGCGCCGTCACGACGGGGCGCACGTCCTTGGCGTGGAAATGCGAGATGCGGGCACGGTGGCGGCGGGCGAGCCGCGCGGGGTCCGCGCCCGCGAAGGCCGCGTGGCCGGTATCGAGGAGGAGGTGCACCGAGGGGCCGGTCGCCGCCATGAAGGCGTCGATGTCGGCCTCGGACTGGACGACCGTGCCCATGTGGTGGTGGTAGACGAGGCGCAGCCCCTCGGCGAGCGTCGCGTCGCCGACGGTCGTGACGCGGCGGCCGAATTCCTCCCACTCCCCCGGCGCAAGGACCGGCCGCTCGCCGAGCGGGATCGCGCGGTCCCCGTGGATGGCGTTCGAGGTCTCGGCGAGGATCAGGACTTGGCAGCCCATCGCCTTCAGCAGATCGAGGTGCGGCCGCAGCGCCCGCATCTCCTCGTCCGGAGAGCGGCGCAGCAGCTCGGCCGAGTACCAGCCCGAGACGAGGTCGAGGCCGAAGCGCTCAAGGACCGCCTTCAGCGCCTCGGCCTCGCGCGGGAACTTGTGCCCGAGCTCCATTCCCTCGAACCCCGCCTCCCTGGCCTCGGCGAGACAGGTCTCGAGCGGCGTTTCGCCGCCCAAGCTCCGCAGGTCGTCGTTCGACCAGCCGATCGGGTTCACGCCAATGCGGACGGCCATCTTTCGCCTTCCCCTTGCGGGGACGGGATTCTCGGTCCCATCATCCCGCTAATCTCCCAGCCTCTGCCCCTTGAGGGCCGTCTCGTAGGCGGCCCGCGCGCCGCGCACCTCGGCGCGCTCGGAGACCTCCGGCACGGCGACGTCCCACCAGTGGCCGCCGGCCTGCGTCGCCGCGCGCGGGTCGGTGTCGATGACGACGACGGCGGTGCGCGGGGCCGCGCGGGCGCGGCGGAGCGCGTCCTCGAGATCGGCGAGGCTCGCAGCCTTTTCGGCCAAGGCCCCGAGGCTCCGGGCGTGCGCCGCGAAGTCGATCTCGGGCAGCGCCTCGTGGCGGGCATCCTCGAAAAGATTGTTGAAGCCCGCGGAGCCCGTCGCACGCTGGAGACGGTCGATGCAGCCGAAGCCGCGGTTGTCGAGCACCACGACGGTGAGCTTCAGGCCCAGCATCACCGAGGTCGCGATCTCGGAGTTCATCATCAGGTATGAGCCGTCGCCGACCATGACGATGACCTCGCGCTCCGGCCGCGCCATCTTCACGCCGAGCCCCCCGGCGATCTCGTAGCCCATGCAGGAATAGCCGTATTCGAGGTGGTAGCCGCCGGGCTCGGAGGCGTTCCAGAGCTTGTGCAGCTCGCCGGGCAGGCCGCCGGCGGCGCAGACCACGATGTCCGAGGGCTCGCCCGCGCGCTGTACGGCGCCGATCACCTGCGCGTCGGAAGGGAGCGCGTTCGTCGCCGGCGCTGCGGGCGGCGCGGTCGCCGCCGCCGCGGCGTCCGCCCAGCGCGCCTTCTCGGATGCGGCGCGCTCGCGCCACGCTTCCGGCGCGCGGCGCCCGGCGAGCGCGGCGGACAGGCGCTCGAGCCCGACCTTCGCGTCGCAGACGAGCGCCAGGGCGGCGTGCTTCTGGGCATCGAACGGCTGCACGTTGAGGCCGACGATTCGCCTCGCCTGATTGGCGAACAGCGCCCAGGAGCCGGTGGAGAAGTCCTGGAGGCGCGTGCCGACCGCGAGCACCGCGTCGGCGTCCCGGGCGAGCGCGTTCGCGGCGCTCGTGCCGGTGACGCCGATGCTCCCGAGGTTCAGCGGGTGGTCGTGCGCGAGCGCGCTCTTGCCGGCCTGCGTCTCGCTCACGGGAATGCCGTGGGCTTCCGCAAACGTGCGCAGCGCCTCCGCCGCGTCGGAATAATGCACGCCGCCGCCGGCGACGATGAGCGGCTTCTTGGCCCGGGCAAGGAGGGCCGCCGCCTCGACCAGCTCGCGCTCGTCCGGCCGCGGGCGCCTGACCCGCCAGGTCCGCTCGGCGAAGAAGCTCTCCGGATAGTCGAACGCCTCCGCCTGCACGTCCTGGCACAGGGCGAGCGTCACCGGGCCGCACTCCGCCGGATCGGTCAGGACCGAGAGCGCGCGGGGGAGGCTGACAAGAATCTGCTCCGGGCGCGTGATGCGGTCGAAATACCGCGACACCGGGCGGAAGCAGTCGTTCGCCGAGACCGTGCCGTCCGAAAAGTCCTCGACCTGCTGCAGCACCGGGTCGGGCCGGCGGCTCGCGAACACGTCGCCCGGCAGCAGGAGCACCGGCAGGCGGTTCACGTGCGCGACGGCCGCCGCCGTCACCATGTTGGTGGCGCCGGGGCCGATCGAGGTGGTGCAGGCCATCATGCGGCGGCGGCGGCTCGCCTTCGCAAAGGCGATCGCCGCGTGCGCCATCGCCTGCTCGTTGTGGGCGCGGTAGGTCGGCAGCCGGTCGCGCTCGGCCCACAGGGCCTCGCCCAGCGCCGCCACGTTGCCGTGGCCGAAGATCGCCCACACGCCCGCGAACAGCGGCTCCCCGCCCTCGTCGCGCTGCGCCGCGAGGTGGCGCACCAGCGCCTGCGCCATGGTGAGGCGGGTCATGCCTATGTCTCAGCGCGCATGGACCGGCCGCAGGCTCTGCAGGCTTGGCGGGATGCGGGCCTCGATCCAGGCCGTGATCCCGGCGCGGTGCTTGTGGTAAAGGAGCCCCGCCGCGATCACGCCCACGCCGATGAGCGACAGCGCAAAGGGGAAGAGCAGGGAATCCCTGAACACCTTCTCGGCGAGATGCCCGAGATAGAGCGCGACCCCGAAGGCGCCGAACACCGCATAGACGCGTCGGCCGAGGAAGACCGAGAGCAAGATCAGCCCGACATTGAACAGGCAGTAGATCGCCTTGGCGAGCTCGCTGTCGCTGCTCGAGGCCGTGATCCCGCCCCAAAAGGTCAAGAGCCCGAAAAGGTGCAGCCAAAAGGCGAAGTCGCCGCGCCGGCGAAAGAGCACGTCGGTCGCCCAGGCAAGCACCAGCACCCCGAGGCCGAACCACACCGAGACGGCACGGCGCAGCTCAAAGGTGTCCCGGTCATCGCCGGCGATCCAGGCCACGATGTCCATGGACATGAACCAGAACGCGACAGCCGCAATCGAGACGATGAAGGGGAATGGATAAAGGGCGAGCGCAATGGCGGCCGCGACGATGGCCGCGATCTCCATGGGCAGCCAACTGCCCTTGATCCAGATGTAGAAGCCGCTGTAGGCGCCCGGGTTTCCGTGGGTCCAGAGCTGGAAGTGGTCCTGGATGCCATAGACTGCGAGCGGGGCCATCGAGACCGCAACCGCGATCAGAAGGCCGCCCACGATCGTCTGGCCTCGCCTCCAGAGGTGACGGCCCGCGATCGCGAACACGGCCGCGTAGGCGATGGCGGTCGCGGTCAGGCCCTTGCCGCCCATCTGCGAGAAGGCGAGCGTCGAGAACAGCCCCATCGCGCCGATGACGATGAGCGCGCCGGCGTACCAGAGCAGGTGCGAGAGGTCGAAGCGGGGCGCGGCGGCAGGCCCTGCGCCGTCCCGCGTCGAGAGAAAGGAGAGCAGGCGATCGAGCGTGGCCTGGTCGAGAAAGCCTGCCTCGCGGGCGGCCTTCAGATCGTCGGCAGTGAAGGTCATGGCCAGTTCCCCATGAGGCAAGAGTTTCGCCTTAACCGGCTACGATGCAATAGCGATGTGCGCCGGCGCCCATCACGTGCGGCAGCGGTCCGAGGCGCGGTCCCACGCCTCGCAGAGACGGTCGAAGCGCGCCGCCATGTCGGCGACGGCCTCCTCGTCGGAGATCGATCCGGCAAGCCATTTCTCCGCCGCTGCCGCGAAGATCGTGCGGCCGATCGCAAAGCCCTTGACGATCGAGCTTTGCGCCGCGAGCGAGAAGGCAGTAACGAGCTCCGCCTCGGGCGCCTCGAGCCCGAGCAGCAGCACGCCGCGGCAATAGAGGTCGCCGGCCTGGATCGCCTCCTCGACCGCCCGCCACGCTGCCGGGCTCCCTTGCGGCTCGAGCTTCCACCAATCCGGCCTGATGCCGAGGGCATAGAGGCGCCCGAGCACGTCGGCCGTGGTCCTGTCGGCGACCGGGCCGTGCTTCGAGACGATGATCTCGATCAGCAGCTCCCGCCCGGCGGTGCGGCAGGCGTCGTAGGCCGCGAGCAGCGCCGCCTCTTGCTGCTCCTTCATCTCGGCCGGATCCTGCGGGTGGTAGAAGCACAGGCATTTCACGGTCTGGGTCGCGGGCCACTCGGCGAGATGCGAGCCGAGGTCCGGGGTCTCGAACGCGAGCGGGCGCGAGCCCGGTTTCTCCACCGGCCGCCCGATCCAGAACCCTTCCGACGCCGCCTCGAACAGCGCCTCGCGGCCGTAGGTCGAGTCGAGGAGGAGGCCGAACCGGGGTGCGTGCTTCGAGGCCGCCTTCGGCGGCACCTCAGCATGAGGAGGGTTATGGTCGGCCCGACGGATGTGTTCGTCGCGAACTCCCA
>DASVPW010000157.1:0-1587 GCA_036389455.1 Beijerinckiaceae bacterium | reverse complement strand
GTTCATCCGCGAGCCCGAGTTCCAGGGCCAGACCAAGGACAAGCTCGCGACCGTCGAGGCCGCCCGCATCGTCGAGACGACGGTGCGCGACGCCTTCGACCACTGGCTCGCGGCCTCGCCGCAGCAGGCCAACAAGGTGCTGGACTGGGTCATCGACCGGGCCGAGGAGCGGCTGCGCCGGCGCCAGGAGAAGGAGGTCGCCAGGAAGAGCGCGACCCGCAAGCTGCGCCTGCCCGGCAAGCTCGCCGACTGCACCAACGCGGGAGCGGCGGGCTCCGAGCTCTTCATCGTCGAGGGCGATTCGGCGGGCGGCTCGGCGAAGCAGGCCCGCGACCGGGCGACCCAGGCCGTGCTGCCGCTTCGCGGCAAGATCCTCAACGTCGCCTCTGCGGCCAAGGACAAGCTCGCCCAGAACCAGCAGCTCGCGGACCTGGGGCAGGCGCTCGGCTGCGGCACCCTCTCGCACTACCGCGACGGGGATCTCCGTTACGACAAGGTCGTCATCATGACCGACGCCGACGTCGACGGCGCCCACATCGCTTCGCTCCTCATCACCTTCTTCTACCGGCAGATGCCGCAGCTCATCGACAAGGGCCACCTCTACCTCGCGATCCCGCCGCTCTACCGCCTGACGCAGGGGGCGAAGACGGTCTACGCCCGCGACGACGCCGAGAAGGAGAAGCTTCTCAAGACCGCCTTCAAGGGCAACGGCAAGGTCGAGATCGGCCGCTTCAAGGGCCTCGGCGAGATGACGGCGGCGCAGCTCAAGGAGACCACCATGGACCCGAGGAAGCGCACGCTCCTTCGCGTCACGGTGGTGGCCGACGAGCGCCCCGAGACCGGCGACGCGGTCGAGCGCCTCATGGGCAACAAGCCCGAGGCCCGCTTCGCCTTCATCCAGGAGCGCGCCGCCTTCGCGCACGAGGAAGCGCTGGATATCTGAGCCTAGGGGCCGCGCGAGACCGCGTCGTAGCCCGCGCCTGCGAACTCGATCAGGTCGAAGCCGTTGCCGAACGGGTCGGCCATGTTGGCGATGCGGCCGTACCCGCGCGCCTTGACGGCCCGGTCGAGGGAGCCGCCGAGGGCGACGAGCCGGGCGACCGCCGCGTCGAGGTCGCCGACGACGAAGTCGAGGTGGACCGGGGTCCAGTGCCGCCCGTAATCGCGCGGCGCCGTCCGGCTGCCGAGGTCGGCGACCGCGGGCCGCTCCGCGAGGAGGAAGATCGGGAGGTTGGCGCCGGACAGCTCGATCCAGGTCGGGCTCAAGCGCCGCCTCACCGCGAGGCCGAGGCCCTCGTAGAACGCGATCCCGCGCCCCGCGTCGGTCACCTCGATGTAGGCGTGCGCGACGAGCATGCGCCCTCTGCGCCCCTCTCTCTCGAACGAAAAAGGGCCCGGCTTTCGCCGGGCCCCGAGTGTTTTGGTCGCCCTTGCGAGCGGTCCGGCTTTAGGAGCCGAACTTGTAGTTGATGCCGACGCGGGCGACGAAGAAGCCGTCGTCGTCGTTGCCGCGCCCGAACAGGCCGAAGTTGTTGCCGCGGATCGGGGCGCCGGTGTTCGACACGCCGACGATGTTGGTGCCGCCGA
>DASVPW010000156.1:0-16350 GCA_036389455.1 Beijerinckiaceae bacterium | reverse complement strand
CGGCCGCCTCGGCCTCGGCGAGGCGCTTCGAGAGCGCGAGGCTGAGACCGAGGTTCGAGAGCACGGTCGGCTCGCCCGGCACGATCTTGAGCGCCGCCTCGTAATAGCGTTGCGCCAGCGCATGGTCGCCGAGCTGGTCGGCGACGGCGCCCTGCGCCGACAGGATGCGCCAGTCGGGTTTCTCCGGGAGGTGCGCCCGGCCGAGCACCTCGGCGGCCTCCTTGTAGCGCCCGACATCGGCGAGGGCCTTGCCGTAGGCCGCGAGCAGCGCGAGGTGCTTCGGGCTGCGGATCGCCGCCTGCTGCAGCACCGCGACCGCCTGGGCGTGCTGGCCGCTCGTCCGGAGCGCGCCGGCGTAGGCCATGGCGGCCGCGGCGTCGGCGGGGTTCGCCTCGAAACGCGCGGCGAGCGCCTGCGCCTCGCGCCGCACCGCCTCGGGCGAGCCCGCCGGGATCGAGCCCGTGACCTCCGCCGGTCCCTTCTTCAGGCACCCGGCGGCCGGCAGCGCCAAGAGCGCCACGGCGATGAGCGCGCGGGCCTTCGGCCAGGACACAAGGAGAGAGGGGAACGCCATGCCGCGACTCCGGGAACGCTCCCGGAGGTCATACGGCGTTAACCCTAAGCGAGAGTTAAAGTGACCACTGCCTTGGTCTTAATTTTCAGTTACTTACGGTTTTTTGTCCCGGTCTTGTCCCGGGACATGTTCAGGGGATGTTCCTACCGTGTGCTCTGGTCGTTGCGCCATTCGGCGACGACCGTCCCGTGCTCGTCCTCAATCTCCAGGGCCACGCACCAATTCTTGAAGTTCGGGTCGTTCGTCGCCATCGCGACCGCTTCCTTCTTCGCGTGGGCGATCGAAGGGTAGTCGCCTGACACCGGCACGGACTTTGGTACTGTGCCCGGCCGCGCCGCATGAAGGAAATGCGTGGTGAACTTCATCCCTGTCCCCTTTTTGCCGGCGGCCGACGATGTAGCTTCGTGCGCCATTCAGCGGAGCGCCAGTCCCCCTTAGCATTCGGGTTATTTCGCCCGCGAAAGTGGGTCTCGAGCGCGGCAAGCTGCCCCGGCTCAGCGTGCCCCAAATCGCGAAGCAGAAAGTCGAGGCTTTCCATCCCGCGGCCGAGGGTGGATTCGACCGGCACTTCGTGCAGGACGCCTTCAATCGCCTCCTGCCGCAAGCGGCGTACAAGAGCCCTGCCGTCCTGGGATAAGCACGCGTGGGCGGCGAGCCGAACAACCATCTGCTCGAGCGCGTCCCGAACGGCGGCGCTCTCCGCCCTGAACTGGCTCTTGGGCGCGTCCGGCACCGGCTCTACTCCCTTCCCTGTTCCTGACCCGGCCGGTGGAGTTCCAGGCCCGGCAGTCAGCCGTGCATCTGGCAAGCGCCCGGCTCAGGCGCGCGCGCCGCGCTTCTTGGGGGTGTCGATCACCGCGAGCCTGGGCCGCGGCGAGCGTGCCTGCTGGTTCCCTTCCAGCCCCTGACGGATGACGATCTCGATGTTCTCCGGCAGGATCGGCTTGGCGACCAAGTACGAAGGCTCCGGGCGCTCCCTGGTGAGGTATCGCTCCGGGAAGTACGTGACGCAAATTGCGAGCGCCGGGCGCGCGGCGATGATCTCATTCGTGGCCTCCAGCCCGGCATAGGGCCCATCGGGGAGCTGCGTTTCGGCCAGCACAACGTCCGGCGGCTCGCGCTTCGCGATTTTCAGCGCGTCCGCGCGCGTCGATGCGGTGCCGATAACCCGGTGCCCCATGCCCTCCACCACGATCCTCAGGGCAAGAACGGTCAGCGGGTCGGGGTCGATGATCAGGACACCGGCGCTCTTTTTCACCTTCCGGCCGCCGTTCGCTTCCGCGCATGCGAGCGCCCCGAGGAGTGTCGTCGACCGCGAGATAAGCTCCCGAACGGCGTGGGATCTCGAGGGCAGGGCGGGCTCCGTCCTGCGCCACTCGTCAATCGCCTCCAGTTCGCGGCCGCTGAACACGAGCGACACCCGCTCGGTCCGCGGCTCCCCCGGGATAATCGGCTTCCGGCCCACCTCGCCCTCCGCATAAGTGCATAAGTTATGCAGTAATCCGGTGTGTTTGGATAGGCAAGCCCTCCGGGTCGTCAAAAAGTATTCTTCCTTGGCAGCAGGATTCCTTGTCCGGGAGTGCCCCGCTGGACGGCCCGTCTGCGGGACAGATCGTTATTTCTCAATAGCTTACGGTTAAGCGACGGGTTAAGGCGCGGAGCCAAAGCGCAGCGAAAAGCCCCGCCGGACAGGGCCGGCGAGGCTTTTTTTTCTATGACGTGACGGCCTGAGCGCGGCTATTCGCAGACGGTGCGGCGGCGCCACTCCCAGCCGTAGCCCGGAACCCACACCCGCCGGCGCTCGACGACGCACTCCTCGTCGACGGGCGGAGGCGGCGCGACGTAGACCGGCGCGGGCCGCGCGTTCGCCGCGATCGCGGCCCCGACCGCGACGCCGCCGAGTACACCGACCGCGGCCGCGGCTCCGGGCGACCAGCCGCGCCGGTAGTAGTACTGCGCCGAGGCCGGCTCCGGGAATGCCGCAGCCGCCGCAAGGGCGAGCGCCGCGGCGGCACACAACCTGTTCATGGGAAAGACCTCCGATTCATGCCCCCAGTGGCCAAGGTTAGGGAGATATTTCTGGATTTTTCCTGAATCCCCGGATGGGGCCCCTCCTCCGTCGGCAAGCCGAGAGAGGCTCGGAGCACCCGTTTGCGGCCTCGCCCGAACCCGGCTACCTGCGAGGTCCCCGCCCGGCCGATCGAATCCGTCCATGCCGCATCCCCTGCTCGCCACCCGAGAATCCGACCATCCATCCGCCGTCCCGATCCACCTCGTGACGGAAGAGGGCTTCGCGACCGCGAAGGAGGGCCTCTCCGAGAGGGCGCGGACCTTCGCGGCGGCTCAAGGATTCGAGCCGAAGCCCGGGGCCCACTGCCTCCTGCCCGCCGAAGACGGGACTCTCGGAGGCGTGCTCTTCGGGATCGACGGCCCCGACGCGAAAGGCGCCGATCCGTTCCTCGTCGGCAAGCTCCCGACCGTCCTGCCGGAAGGAACCTATCGATTCGAGACGCCGCCCGCCGACCCGGCGCTCGCGGCTCTCGCCTGGCTCCTCGGCAGCTACCGCTTCGCGCGCTATAGGCAGGCGCCCGAGAAGGCGCGCCGCCTCGTCCCGACGCCGGGAACGGATGCCGAGGAGGTTTCGCGCCTCGCGGACGCTGTGACGCTCGGGCGCGACCTCGTCAACACGCCGGCGAACGACCTCGGGCCGGAGGAGATCGAGGCCGCGGTCCGGGCGCTCGGCGAGCGGCACGGCGCCACGGTCGAGGCCATCGTCGGGGACGAGCTCCTCCAGAAAAACTTCCCGATGATCCATGCGGTCGGGCGCGCCTCGCCGCGGGCGCCGCGCCTCGTCGACCTCGCCTGGGGCGACCCCGCGGCGCCCCGCGTGACGGTCGTCGGCAAGGGCGTCGCCTTCGACACCGGCGGCCTCAACCTCAAGCCCGACGCATCCATGCTCCTGATGAAGAAGGACATGGGCGGGGCGGCGGCCGCGATGGCGCTCGCCGACATGGTCATGGGGGCGGGGCTTCCCGTGCGGTTGCGGCTCCTGGTCCCGGCGGTGGAGAACGCGGTCTCGGGCGCGTCCTTCCGTCCGGGCGACGTGTTGAAGAGCCGCAAGGGTCTCTCGGTCGAGATCGGCAACACCGACGCCGAGGGGCGCCTGATTCTCGCCGACGCGCTCGCGCTCGCCGACGAGGAGGCGCCCGAGGTCCTTGTCGACTTCGCGACGCTGACCGGCGCCGCCCGGGTCGCGCTCGGGCCGGAGCTGCCGCCCCTCTACACCGACGACGAGGCGCTTGCCGGCGACCTTGCGCGGCTCGCCCGGGCCGTGAACGACCCGGTCTGGCGGATGCCCCTCTGGCGCCCTTACGCGAAGCTGCTCGACTCGAAGGTCGCCGACTTAAACCACATCTCGGGCGGCCCGTTCGCCGGCTCGGTGACGGCGGCGCTCTTTTTGACTCGCTTCGTCGAGAAGGCCAAAAGCTTCGCCCACTTCGACGTCTACGCCTGGAACCCCGCCGCGAAGCCCGCCCGCCCGGAGGGCGGCGAGGTCCAGGGCGCGCGGCTCGTCTACGCGCTCCTCAAGGAGCGCTACGGGCGGAGCGCGTAACCCGCCGATTACGAGCCGTTACGGATTTGCGCTAGGATGGCCCCATGACGTTCGACCGACGCATCACCCCGGCCCGCGCGGATCTCGCCGACGCGCGCCTGCGCGGCACGGTCGAGGCCGCCCGCTTCTCGGCCGGCACCGAGCGGCGCGTCGCCGCCCCCTCGACCCCGCTGCGGGCGCACCCCTCGCCCGAGGTCCCGTTCGACACCGAGGCGCTGATGGGCGAGCGGATCACCGTCTACGACGAGCACGAAGGCTGGGCCTGGGGCCAGCTCGCGGCAGACGGCTACGTCGGCTACCTCTCGGCCGAGGCGCTCGGCGCGCTTGACCCCGCACCGACCCACCGGGTCGCGGCGCTCCGCACCTTCGTCCACCCCGGCCCGAACCTGAAGCTGCCGCCGCTCGCGCATCTGAGCCTCGGCGCCGCCGTCGCGGTCGCAGGCCAGGAGGGCGACTGGGCCCGCATCGGCCCGGCCGCCTTCGTCTTCGCGGCCCACCTCGCGCCCCTCGACGCCTGCGAGTCCGACTTCGTGGCGGTGGCCGAAAGATTCGTCGGCACGCCCTACCTCTGGGGCGGCAAGACGAGCCTCGGCCTCGACTGCTCGGGCCTTGTCCAGCTCTCGCTCAAGGCCGCCGGCCTCGACGCCCCCCGCGACACCGACATGCAGGAGAAGGCGCTCGGCCTGCCTGTCGAGACCGGGCCCGGCCTCTCGGGCCTTCGCCGCGGCGACCTGATCTTCTGGAAGGGCCACATGGGCGTGATGCTCGACGCCGAGCGCCTCCTCCACGCCAACGGCCACCACATGGCAGTCGCAGTCGAGCCGCTCCGCGAGGCCGAGGAGCGCATCCGCCTCAAGAGCTACGGGCCGATCGTGTCGGTGAAGCGGCTGCCGGGGCTAGGCGCGGCCTGACGGAGCGGCACGGGCCGGCCGTCCGCCGGCGGCCCGCAAGGGACATGCACGCGCTTGGACGAGTCCTTCGAACGGGAACTGCCCGCGATCCTGCGCCGCCTCGGCCTCGTCGCGGAAGGGGACGAGCCACGCATCGCCTCGCTCGCCGGCGGCGTGTCGTCGGATATCTTCAAGGTCGAGGCGGGCGAGCGTGTGTTCGCGGTCAAGCGCGCGCTGGAGAAGCTCAAGGTCGTGGCGGACTGGCGCGCGCCGGTCGAGCGCAACGCCTACGAAGTCGCCTGGATCGAGACCGCCGGGCGCATCGTCCCGGACGCCGTCCCGAAGATCCTCGGCCACGATCCGGGCGGCCTCTTCGCCATGACCTATCTCGACCCGAAGAGCCATCCGGTCTGGAAGTCGCAGCTTCGGGACGGGCATGTGGACGAAGGCTTCGCGGCGGAGGTCGGGCGGCGCATGGCGGCGATCCACGCCGCGACCGCGGACGATCCTGTCATCGCCGAGCGTTTCGCCACGGACCGCATCTTCCATCCGATCCGGCTCGAGCCCTATCTCGAGGCGACCGCCCGGAAGCACCCGGGCGTCGCGGACCGGCTCATGGCGCTGTCGCGGGACACGCTCGCGACCAGAAAGGCCCTCGTGCACGGCGACGTGTCGCCGAAGAACATCCTCGTGGGGCCGAAGGGGCCGGTGTTCCTCGACGCCGAATGCGCCTGGTACGGCGACCCGGCCTTCGACCTCGCCTTCTGCCTCAACCACCTCCTGCTGAAGGGCCTGTGGAACCGCGCCGCGGCCCGGGACTTCCTCGGCGCCTTCGACGCGCTCGCCGCCGCGTATCTCGACGGCGTCCGCTGGGAGCCGCGGGAGGATGTCGAGGCCCGGGCCGCGCGGCTCCTGCCGGGGCTCTTCCTCGCCCGCGTCGACGGCAAGTCGCCGGTCGAATACGTCACGGCCGACGCGGACCGAGACCTCGTGCGCGCGGCCGCGCTGCCGCTCATCGCGGCGCCGCCGCGAACGCTCGGCGCGATCCGCATCGCCTGGGCCAAGCGGCTCGGCATCTGAAAGGAGACGGGATGGGGGCGCGCGAAGGGAGAATCGCGAGAGTGCTCGGGCGGCGGGTGTGGGACAGCCGCGGGCGCCCGACCGTGGAGGTCGAGGTCGCGCTCGAGGGCGGTTCGGTCGGCCGCGCCATCGCCCCGGCCGGCGCCTCGACCGGCGCCGGCGAGGCCGTGGACCTGCGCGACGGCGGCCCGGCCTTCGGCGGGCTCGACGTGCGCCGCGCCGTCGCCAACGTGAACGAGACCATCGCCCCGGCCCTGGTCGGGCAGGATGCTCTCGAGCAGGAGACGGTCGACGGGCTGCTGACCGATCTCGACGGGACGCCCAACAAGGCGCGCCTCGGCGGCAACGCCGTCGTGGCGGCCTCGCTCGCGGTGCTGCACGCCGCCGCGGCGGCGCACGCGCTGCCGCTGTGGCGATACCTTGCCGGAGGCCGCGAAGTCGCGGTCCCGGTGCCGGAAATCCAGATCTTCGGCGGCGGGGCGCACGCGGCGCGGCGGGTCGACGTGCAGGACTTCATGGTGACATGCCCGAGCGCCGGGAGCTTCGCCGAGGCGCTCGACCGCACCGCCGAGGTCTATCGCGCGGCGGGAGAGCTCATGGCCGAGCGCGGCCTCGTCCAGGGCGTCGCCGACGAGGGCGGCTGGTGGCCGGCTTTCGGCTCGAACGAGGAAGCCCTGGACATGCTCGTGCGGGCGATCGAGCGGGCGGGCTTCGCCCCCGGCGACGAGGTCGCGATTTCTCTGGACGTCGCCGCCTCCGAGTTCGGAGAAGGCGGGCGCTACCGTCTCGCCCTCGACGGCCGCGCGCTCGACTCGGACGGCATGATCGACATGCTCGGGCGCTGGATCGCGCGCTACCCGATCGTGTCGATCGAGGACCCGCTCGCCGAGGACGACCCGGAGGGCTTCTGCCGCTTCACGGCGGCGTTCGGCGAAAGGATCCAGGTCGTCGGCGACGATTTCCTGGTCACGGACGCCGGGCGCGTGCAGGAGGCCGCGCGGATCCGCGCCTGCAACGCGGTCCTGATCAAGCCGAACCAGGCCGGCACCGTCACGGAAGCCAAGGCCGCGCTCGACGCGGGGCGGGCGGCAGGATTCGGCGCCATCGTCTCGGCCCGCTCGGGCGAGACCGAGGACGTGACCATCGCCCACCTCGCGGTCGGCTGGAACGCCGGCCAGCTCAAGGTGGGCTCGTTCGCCCGCTCCGAGCGCATGGCGAAGTGGAACGAGGTGCTGCGAATCGAGGAGGCGCTCGGCCCCGCGTCACGCTTCGCGCGGCCGTTCGCCTAAGGCTTCGGCCCGGACGCGACCGTCTCGCCGAACTTCCTGAGGCCCGCCTGGAGCCCGGGATCGGCAAGCGCGTTGGCGAGCTGCGTCGCGCTCTCCTTGAGGGAGGCGGCGTCCTCGGGCGTCACGAGCTTCGCGGCCTTGGGGACGATCTCGGCGAGGCTCGCGAGCCGGTCGCGGCGCCAATTGTCGTCGATGGTGTCGCTCGACATCATTTGCAGCACGCCGCGGAGCGAGCCCGCAAGGCCGCTGCGCACCTGGCCAAGGCCCTCCTTCACCTGCGGATTGTCAAGCACGTTCTTCTGGGCCGTCGCCAGGAAGGCGCTGGTCGAATCCGCGATCGCGCCCTGGATTATCATCTGGTAGTCGAACCACCGCCCGATCTCCGGCGCGAACTGGCCGATGTTGCGCTCGGCCTGGTCCATCGCCTTCTGATTCTCGCCGAGCTTGTCGAGGCTCGTCAGGCCGGTGCCGGCCAGCATGTAGGCAAAGCCGATCCGGTTGGCGTTGTTGAGGAGCTCGCCGACCTTCCCACTCTCGGCGATGGGCAGCACCGTGGCGCCGAGCGCCGTCCGGTCGAAGACCTTGTCGAGGAGCGGCTTCACCTTGGGATCGGTCTGGCGCGGCACCTGGCCGGTCGTCTCCGATCCCTTGGCGAGCGCCAGGAAGTCGTCGCCGGCCTTCTTGGCGGCGGCGACCTTCGCCGGGTCCATCGCCGCGACCGCGGCTCCGCTGACGAACGCGAACGCCGCGACAGCGGCAAGACGCAACAATCCACGCATCCTGGTTCCTCCCTGAAGAGGCGCGAGATTACATGATGCGGGGCGGCGATCCACCCGTCTTTCAGGTAAGGTGGGGCGCCTTTCCCGACGGTGGATCGACCATGCCGGCCCGCTCCTGGCTCGAGCTCACGACCGAGGACTTTTCGACCCGCGAGATGAGCCGGGCGATCGCGATCCTGCCGGTCGCTGCGGTCGAGCAGCACGGGCCGCATCTTCCGGTCGGCGTCGACGCCTTCATCGGACAGGGATACCTTGAGCGATCGATCGAGCGGGTCCCGGAGGAGCTCGACGTGCTCGTCCTGCCGATGCAGACGGTCGGCTACTCGGCCGAGCACACCGCCTTCCCGGGCACGCTCACCCTCTCGCCCGAGACGGCCCTCCGGGCCTGGCGCGAGATCGGCGAGGGCGTGCGCCGCGCCGGCTGCCGCAAGCTCGTCGTCGCGAACTCGCACGGCGGCAACGTGCCGGTGATCGACGTCGTCGCCCGCGAGCTGCGGGCGACGCTCGGGATGCTGGTCGTGACCGCGTCCTGGCACCGCCTCGGCTATCCGCCGGGCCTGTTCGGCGCGGACGAGCTGCGCCACGGCATCCACGGCGGCGCGGTCGAGACCTCGCTCATGCTCGCCTTCCGCCCGGACGCGGTGAGGCCGGAGCGCGCGGCAAACTTTTCGCCTCGCAGCATCGCGATGGAACAAGAGTTCAAGCACCTGCGCGCGAACCACCCGGTCGGCTTCGGTTGGATGAGCCAGGATCTCCACCCCGCCGGCGCCATGGGCGACGCCGCCGCGGCGGCTCCCGAGAAGGGCGAGGCGGCGGCGGAGTTCGCCGTGCGGGCTTTCGTCGAGCTCCTGCGCGAGGTGGACCGGTTCGAGATCGGCGGGGCATGAGACCGACGCGCCGGCACCAAACGGCGGCGAAGCCTCTCCGGGCTGCTTCAATGCACACTCCCCGGAACCCGCGTCGAAGCCGCCGTTTTGTGCTATCGAGGCCGCTCCAGGAGCGAACCCCATGTACACGCAGGCCCTCAACACCCGCGAGGCGGCCGGCCCGGCCGAGGACCCGATCGCGGAGGCCCGATTCCAGGCCCGGGTCGACGACGAGGAAAAGATCGAGCCGAACGACTGGATGCCCGAAGGCTACCGGCGCACCCTCGTGCGGCAGATCTCGCAGCACGCCCATTCCGAGATCGTCGGCATGCTGCCCGAGGGCAACTGGATCACCCGCGCCCCGACGCTCCGCCGCAAGGCCGCCCTCCTCGCCAAGGTCCAGGACGAGGGCGGGCACGGGCTCTACCTCTACGCCGCCGCCGAGACCCTCGGCGTCTCCCGCGAGGAGCTCGTCGAGCAGCTCCTCGACGGCCGGGCCAAGTATTCCTCGATCTTCAACTATCCGACGCTCACATGGGCCGACATCGGCGCCATCGGCTGGCTCGTCGACGGCGCCGCGATCATGAACCAGATCCCGCTCTGCCGCTGCTCGTACGGCCCCTACGCCCGCGCCATGATCCGCATCTGCAAGGAGGAGAGCTTCCACCAGCGCCAAGGCTACGAGATCATGCTGACGCTCTCGCGCGGCACGCCGGAGCAGAAGGCCATGGCGCAGGACGCGCTGAACCGCTGGTGGTGGCCCTCGCTCATGATGTTCGGCCCTTCCGACCGGGAGAGCCAGCACTCCGACAAGTCCATGCGCTGGAAGATCAAGCGCTTCTCGAACGACGACCTGCGCCAGAAGTTCGTCGACGCGACGGTGCCGCAGGGGCTGCACCTCGGCCTCTCCTTTCCGGACCCGGAGCTTGCCTTCGACGAGGCGGCCGGCCACTGGCGCTTCGGCGAGATCGACTGGACCGAGTTCCGCGAGGTCGTCGCCGGCAACGGCCCCTGCAACCGCGAGCGCATGAAGGCGCGGCGCAAGGCGCACGCCGAGGGCGCATGGGTGCGCGAGGCGGCGCTCGCCTACGCGGAGAAGCGCCGGCGCCGGGCCGAGGAGGCGAGACGCGAGGCGGCGTAGAGCGACACCGTCATGGCCGGGACAAGCCCGGCCATGACGGCACAGGGCAATGGAATGACGGAACCCAACATCCCCCTCTGGGAGGTCTTCATCCGCTCCCGGAACGGGCTTGCCCACAAGCACGTGGGCTCGCTCCACGCCGCCGACGCCGAGATGGCCCTGCAGGCGGCCCGCGACGTCTACACGCGCCGTGGCGAGGGGCGCTCGATCTGGGTCGTGCCCTCGGCCGCCATCGTGGCTTCCGACCCCTCCGACAAGGACATGCTGTTCGAGCCGACGGCCTCGAAGGTCTACCGCCACCCGACGTTCTACGAGGTGCCGGACGAGGTCGGGCACATGTGATGAGCACCATCACGGCCGCCGACACGCCCCTCGTGCAGTACGCGCTGCGCCTCGCCGACAATGCCCTCGTGCTCGGGCACCGCCTGTCCGAGTGGTGCGGGCACGGGCCCATGCTGGAGGAGGATATCGCGCTCGCGAACGTCGCCCTCGACCTCATCGGCCAAGCGCGCGCCCTCTATGCCTACGCCGGCGAGGCCGAGGGGAAGGGAAGGAGCGAGGACCAGCTCGCGTATCTCCGCGACGCCGGCGAGTGGCGCAACGTGCTCCTGGTCGAGCAGCCGAACGGCGATTTCGCGGTCACCGTCGTGCGCCAGTTCCTCTATGCGGCTTTCATGGCCTCGTTCTGGCGCTCGCTCGCCGGCTCCCGCGACGCGACGCTCGCAGGCGTCGCCGCCAAGGCCGAGAAGGAGGCCGCCTATCACCTGCGCCACGCCGCCGAATGGCTGATCCGCCTCGGCGACGGCACGGCCGAGAGCCATGCGCGGGCGCAAGCCGCCCTCGACGAGCTGTGGACGTACACCGGCGAGCTGTTCGAGGCCGACGCCATCGAGCGCGGCCTTATCGAGCGCGGCGTCGCCGTCGACCCGGCGGCGGTCCGGCCCGAGTGGGACGAGACCGTCGACAAGGTGCTCTCCGAGGCGACGCTCACGCGCCCGCCCGACGCCTGGATGCAGACAGGCGGGCGCACCGGCCGCCACTCCGAGCACCTCGGCTACATCCTCGCCGAGCTGCAGTTCCTGCAGCGGGCCTACCCGGGGGCGAAGTGGTGAGCGCCCCTCCCTTCCCCCCATGCAACCCTCCTCATGCTGAGGTGCCGCCGCAAAGCGGCGGCCTCGAAGCACGCGAGGCCTCGACAGTATGTCCTTCGAGGCTCGCTCCGCTCGCACCTCAGGATGAGGACGCTGGTGTGCGGGAGAGGGCTTGGGCCGCCGCCGCCGCGGTGCTCGACCCGGAGGTGCCGGTGCTCACCATCGAAGACCTCGGCGTGCTGCGGGGCGTCGAGGTCGCGGACGACGGCGTCGTCGAGGCCCTGATCACGCCTACCTACTCGGGCTGCCCGGCCATGGACATGATCGCGCTCGAGGTGGAGCTGGCGCTAGAGCGCGCCGGCATTCCCGGGCGGGTCAGGACGGTGCTGTCGCCGGCCTGGACCACGGACTGGATGACCGAGGAGGGCCGCCGCAAGCTCAAGGACTACGGCATCGCGCCGCCGGCCCTAAAAGCCTCCCGCCGCGCTCTCTTCGGGATCGAGGCGATCGCCTGCCCGCGCTGCGGCTCCGCCGACACCGAGCAGCTCGCCGCGTTCGGCTCGACCGCCTGCAAGGCGCTGTGGCGCTGCCGCGCCTGCCGCGAGCCGTTCGACGCGTTCAAGTGCCTGTGACCGCCCGCTTCCACCCGCTCGCGATCCAGGAGATCCGCCCCGAGACGCCGGAGGCGGTGTCGCTCGCCTTCGCGGTGCCGGAGGACTTGCGCGAGGCGTACCGCTTCACGCCGGGGCAGTACCTCACCCTCAAGACCGAGCACGAGGGAGAAGAAATCCGCCGCTCGTACTCGATCTGCTCGGGCCTCGACGACGGCGAGCTGCGCGTCGCCGTGAAGCGCATCCCGGGCGGGCGTTTTTCCGGCCTCCTCGGGGAGGCGATCCGGCCGGGCCACGTTCTCGACGTGATGACGCCCATGGGCCGCTTCGGCGTCGAGCCCGACCCCGCCGCCGCGCGCGCCTATGTCGGACTCGCCTGCGGCTCCGGTATCACGCCGATCCTCTCGATCCTCAAGTCGACGCTTAAGCGCGAGCCGAGAAGCCGCTTCTTCCTGTTCTACGGCAACCGCACGACGGGCAGCATCATCTTCCGCGAGGCGCTCGAGGACCTGAAGGACCGCTTCGTCGAGCGGCTCTCGGTGTTCCACGTCCTGTCGCGGGAGGCGCAGGACGTGCCGATCCTCAACGGCCGCCTCGACGGGGAGAAGATCTCTCTGCTCCTGCGCACGGTCGTGCCGGCGTCAAGCGTCGACCACGTCTTCGTCTGCGGCCCGGGCACCATGCTCGACGACGCCGAGGCGGCGCTTAAGGCGCTCGGAGTCCCGGACGAGCGGATGCACTTCGAGCGCTTCACGCCGGCCGAGGGCGGCGCCGGCCGGCCCGTCCCGCGCCCCCCCGTCGCGCCGGACGCCGCCCCGAAGGCGACCGCCGAGATCATCCTCGACGGCGTGCGCCACGCCTTCCCCGTGGCCGAGGGCGAGGCCATCGTCGACGCGGCCCTGCGCGCCGGCCTCGACCTGCCCTACTCGTGCAAGGGCGGCATGTGCTGCACCTGCCGGGCGAAGGTCGTCGAGGGCGAGGTCGAGATGATCCAGAACTACTCCTTGGAGCCCTGGGAGATCGCCGCCGGCTACGCGCTCACCTGCCAATCCCTGCCGAAGACGCCGCGGGTGGTGGTGGACTACGACCATTTTTGAGGGTCGAACGCCGATACCACTGTCATCCCCGGCGAGCCGAAGCGGAGCGAAGGCGAGGGAAGGGGATCCAAACCCCGGCGGGCCTGGGTCCCCTTCCCCTCGCTCCGCTCGGCCGGGGACGACAATGACGATGCCTTTCCTATTCCTTCGGCCGCTTGTCTACGACCCGCTTCGCCTTGCCCAGCGAGCGCTCGATGCGGCCGGGATCGACGACATTGACGGTCGCGGTGACGCCGACGAGGTCCTTGATGTGGCGGCAGAGAAGCTCGCCTTGCGCCTGGCGCGAGGCGGCGTCCGAGAAATCCTCGCGGGCCTCGACCTTGACCCGCATGGCGTCGAGGCGGCCTTCCCGCGTGACCTCGATCTGGTAATGCGCGGTCAGGCCGGGGCACCTGAAGATCTGCTCCTCGACCTGCGTCGGAAACACGTTGACGCCGCGGATGATCAGCATGTCGTCGGAGCGGCCGGTGATCTTCTCCATGCGGCGCATCGTGCGGGCGGTGCCGGGGAGGAGCCTTGTCAGGTCGCGGGTGCGGTAGCGGATCACCGGCATCGCCTCCTTGGAGAGCGAGGTGAAGACGAGTTCGCCCTTCTCCCCGTCCGGCAGCGCGGCGCCGGTCTTCGGGTCGACGATCTCGGGGTAGAAGTGGTCCTCCCAGACGTGCAGGCCGTCCTTCGTTTCGACGCACTCGTTGGCGACGCCCGGGCCCATCACCTCGGACAGGCCGTAGATGTCGACGGCGTGCATGTCGAAGGCGTCCTCGATCTCGGCCCGCATGGCGTTGGTCCAGGGCTCGGCGCCGAAGATGCCCACTTTCAGCGCCGTCGCCCGCGGGTCGAGGCCGCGGGCCCGGAACTCGTCGAGGATCGCCAGCATGTAGGACGGCGTCACCATGATGACGTCGGGCTCGAAGTCGAGGATGAGCTGGACCTGCCGCTCGGTCATGCCGCCCGAGACCGGGATCGTGGTGCAGCCGAGGCGCTCGGCGCCGTAATGGGCGCCGAGGCCTCCGGTGAAGAGGCCGTAGCCGTAGGCCACGTGCACCTTCATGCCGGGCCGGCCGCCCGACGCCCGGATCGAGCGCGCCATGAGGTCCGCCCAGACGTCGATGTCGCGGGCCGTGTAGCCGACGACGGTCGGCTTGCCGGTGGTGCCCGAGGAGGCGTGCACGCGCACGACCTTCTCGCGCGGCACCGCGAACATCCCGAAGGGGTAGTTCTCCCGCAGGTCCTGCTTCGTCGTGAACGGGAATTTCTGAAGGTCCGGAAGATCGCGGAAGTCCTCCGGGCGCACGCCCGCCTCGTCGAACTTCTTCCGGTAATGCGGCACGTTCTCGTAGACGTGGCGGAGCGTCCACGCGAGCCGCTCGCGCTGGAGCGCCGCGATCTCGTCGCGCGAGGCGGTCTCGATCGGCTCGAGGTCTTCCCGGCGGGGGTTCACCGCGAAGCTCTCCTTCGGCGTGACTTGCGGCATCACGTTCTGTGTCCCCCGGCGGCGGCGCGACCGGGCGGCAGGCTAGCCGACCCGCGGTGCCCGTGTCGACGCTCGGCGGGCCGGCCCCCGCCGGAGGCCCAAGCCTGGCCGCCGGCATACGGGCGCGTCGGCTTGCCCTTTGCGTCCTCATCCATTACATGAGCCTCATCCGACGAGGCGCTGACGAGGCGTTGAGGGGTGTGGACCGGGTCCGCGCCCTTTTTCGTGCCAGGCGCCTCCGGAGACGTCCCGATCGTCGATCACGCGCCGGCCCGCTCGCACGAGCGGCCGCCTTCCCGAAAGCCTCATGGCCGGTGAAGGCAGCGACGAGCCCGGGACGGGGTGCAACGCAAACCCAAGCCGGCGCCGCCCAACCAGGGCACCAGGAGAACGAATGTCAGCATTGCAGCAACACGCGCCGAGCCGCGAGGATTTCGCCGCGCTCCTCGAGGAGTCGTTCCGCTCCGCCGAGATCAGCGAAGGCGCGGTCGTGAAGGGCCACGTGGTCGCGATCGAGAAGGACGTCGCGGTCATCGACATCGGCGCGAAGACCGAAGGGCGCGTCGCCCTGAAAGAGTTCACCGGCCCCGGCCGCGGCGACGCCGCCGTCAAGGTCGGCGACGAGGTCGAGGTCTACGTCGAGCGGATCGAGAACGCGCTCGGCGAGGCGGTCCTGTCCCGCGACAAGGCGCGGCGCGAGGAGAGCTGGGTCAAGCTCGAGAAGGCCTTCGAGGGCAACGAGCGCGTCACCGGCGTGATCTTCAACCAGGTCAAGGGCGGCTACACGGTCGACCTCGACGGCGCCGTGGCGTTCCTGCCGCGCAGCCAAGTGGACATCCGGCCGGTGCGGGACGTGACGCCACTCATGGGCGTGCCGCAGCCGTTCCAGATCCTCAAGATGGACCGCCGCCGCGGCAACATCGTGGTGTCGCGCCGCACCGTGCTCGAGGAGAGCCGGGCCGAGCAGCGCTCCGAGCTCGTCGCGAACCTCGAGGAAGGCCAGGTCATCGACGGCGTGGTCAAGAACATCACCGAGTACGGCGCCTTCGTCGACCTCGGCGGCATCGACGGCCTGCTGCACGTCACCGACATGGCGTGGCGGCGCGTCAACCACCCGTCGGAGGTCGTCAACATCGGCCAGACCGTCAAGGTCAAGATCATCAAGATCAACCACGAGACGCACCGCATCTCGCTCGGCATCAAGCAGCTCCTCGCCGACCCGTGGGAGGGCATCGCGGCCCGCTACCCGGTGAACGCGAAGCTCAAGGGCAGGGTCACCAACATCACCGACTACGGCGCCTTCGTGGAGCTGGAGCCGGGGATCGAGGGCCTGATCCACGTCTCGGAGATGTCGTGGACGAAGAAGAACGTCCACCCGGGCAAGATCGTCTCGACGAGCCAAGAGGTCGAGGTGCAGATCCTCGAGGTCGATCCGGTCAAGCGCCGCATCTCGCTCGGCCTGAAGCAGACCCTGCAGAATCCGTGGGAGGCCTTCGCCGAGAAACATCCCGTCGGCTCCGAGGTCGAGGGCGAGGTCAAGAACAAGACCGAGTTCGGCCTGTTCATCGGTCTCGAGGGCGACGTGGACGGCATGGTCCACCTCTCCGACCTCGACTGGAACCGCCCTGGCGAGCAGGTCATCGACGAGTTCAAGAAGGGCGACGTGGTGCGGGCCCAGGTGCTCGACGTCGACGTCGAGAAGGAGCGCATCTCGCTCGGCATCAAGCAGCTCGCGGGCGATCCCTTCGCGGACGCCGGCGAGATCAAGAAGGGCCAGGTCGTCACCTGCGAGGTCGTCGAGGTGAAGGATTCGGGCATCGAGGTGAAGATCGTCGACACGGATCT
>DASVPW010000155.1:0-11911 GCA_036389455.1 Beijerinckiaceae bacterium | reverse complement strand
GTGGTAGGCCCCGTGCATCATGTCCTCCTCGCGGGTCCAGATCAGCTTGACCGGCGTGCCCGGCATCTGCTTCGCGATCTGCACCGCCTGGCGGACGTAGTCGTGGAAGGCGCCGCGCCGGCCGAAGCCGCCGCCGAGGTGCACCTTGTAGACGTCGACCTTGGCGATCGGGAGCCCCGCGGCCTCGGTCGCGGCGGCGAGCGCCGCCTCGCCGTTCTGGGTCGGGGTCCAGACCTCGCACTTCTCGGGCGTCCAGAGCGCGGTCGCGTTCATGGGCTCCATGGTGGCGTGGTTCTGGAACGGGTAGCTGTAGACCGCCTCGACCCGCTTCGCGGCGGAGGCTAGCGCCGCCTTCACGTCGCCGCCGGCCTTGTTGCCGACGAAGCACTCGGACTCGGGCGCGTTGAGTCCCTCGGCGAGCCACTTCGCGATGCGCTCGCTCGATTCCTGGGCGTTCGGGCCCTCGTCCCAGACGATCGGCAGCGCGTCGAGGGCGGTCTTCGCCCGCCACCAGGTGTCGGCGACGACCGCGACCGCCGAGTCGCCGACCTGCACCACCTTCTTGACGCCGGGCATGCCGGCGACCTTGGCGGCGTCGAACGACTTCACCTTGCCGCCGAACACCGGGCAGTCCTTGATCGAGGCGTTGAGCATCCCACGCAGCTTGAGGTCGGTGCCGTAGACTTGGCGGCCGGTGAGCTTCTCGGCGGTGTCGAGGCGCGCGAGCGGCTTGCCGGCGATGGTCCAGTCCTTCGGGTCCTTGAGCTTCACGTCCTTCGGCGGCTCGAGCTTGCCGGCGGCCTCGGCGACCTTGCCGTAGGTGACGGTGCGCCCGGAGGGCGTGTGCGTGACGACGCTCTTCGCCGCCCGGCACTCGGAGGCAGGCACCCCCCAGGCGTTCGCCGCCGCCTGGATCAGCATCTCGCGAGCCGCGGCGCCGCCTTTGCGGACGTACTCGTTCGACTCGCGGATGCCGCGGCTGCCGCCGGTCGAATAGCTCTGCCAGACGCGGTTGCGGGCGAGGTTCTGCCCCGGCGTCGGGTATTCGGTCGTGACCTTCGACCAGTCGCCCTCGAGCTCCTCGACGACGAGCTGGGCCAAGCCCGTGAGCGTGCCCTGGCCCATCTCGGAGCGGGCGATGCGGACCACGATGGTATCGTCGGGCTTGATGACGACCCAGGCGTTGACCTCGGGGGGCAGGTTCTGCGCCCCTTGCGCGGCCGCGAAGGGGACGTGGAAGCCGACCGAGAGCCCGACGGTCGCGGCGGCCGAGCCGGCGAGGAAATTGCGGCGCGAGACTTTGCGGCGCGAGACTTCAAGCGCGGTGGTCATGGTTCCCTCCCCGCTCAGCCGCGGCGCACGCCGCCGTCGGCGGCGAGCTTGATCGCCGCTCGGACCCGATTGTAGGTGCCGCAGCGGCAGATGTTGGTGATCTCCTGGTCGATGTCGGCGTCGGTCGGCTTCGGCTTCTGCGCAAGCAGCGCCGCCGAGGCCATGATCATGCCGACCTGGCAGTAGCCGCACTGCGGCACGTCGAGCGCGAGCCACGCCTTCTGCACCGGATGCTGGCCGTCCGGCGACAGCCCTTCGATGGTGACGATCTTCTGGTTCTCGGACACGGCGCTCACGGGGAGCGAGCACGAGCGGGTCGCCGCGCCGTCGATGTGGACCGTGCAGGCGCCGCACTGGGCGATGCCGCAGCCGTACTTGGTGCCGGTCATCCCGAGCTGCTCGCGGATCACCCAGAGCAGCGGGGTGTCGGGCTCGACATCGACCGTATGCACGGTCCCGTTGACGTTCAGCTTGGCCATGCCTCTCCTCCTGAGCCGCCGCCCGGAGGCGGTCTTGGGCCGGACTATAGAGCCGGATCGCGCGCCCGCCCATCAATTTCGCGCGAGAGCGTTGGCCCGGCCTTCGGGCGCAAACGCACCAAGGGGCTTTTGATGCCCCGGCGCGGTCTTTTCAGCGACTTGTCCGGGAGGCGCTACCGGATAGGATCGGATTATGCTTCGGCGTTCGCTCTGGCTTTTCACGGCCGCAACAATTGCTGCCATTTACTCGCTTAACATCCAGAACTTGGCCGTTCAGTGGAAGGCCGACAAACTTTTCGTTGAAGCTGATTGGCTGGGGCGGGCGATGAGCGCACTTTGGCACATCGTTCTGGACCAGGCGTTCGCCCTCGGATGCGCGGCGGCGGCGCTCGTAATTGTTGGGCCCGAAATCTTCAAGCGAACTCCCTCTGCAATCAGAGCGGTCAGACAACGGCGGAAGACCGGCTTGATCCCGATCCGGTTCGTCGAGTCGCCCATTACTTATGGACTTATAAAAGACGGCGTTCCTGGAAGCCTACCTTACAAGGTCGGGGACATAGCGGGGTTCACAAAAGCAGTTGCGACCCGTCTAACGGCAAGCGGATTGGCTGAATATGTGTGGTTGTGGGATCGCCTTCTGCATCGCCGCTATGCATGGGATACTCGCATTGAGGATATTTTATTGCTTCGACCACCCGCCAAACGCGCGTTATCGGCCATCGATGCACCCTCGACTACGTTACAAGGTCCAATCGTTATTAATGCCTATCTATACCTCGACCCTCCAGGCCGGGAAGCTTGGAGAGGCCAAGCAAAACTTAATCGCAATACCGCGATGCTGCGGATATGCTTGGAATATTCCGCGCACTCCGGGGGAATGGGAGAGGGTTTTTGGAGTAAGAGAACCCGCATTCCAGTCCGGCAAATCAAAGACGCATCACAAGGGCAGGACATAACGTTTCCGGTGGCTGCGCTCGACCAGAGCGAGCCGAATCGATTCTGGCGTTGGGCCATATCCGGGGATGAAGAAGCCCCCTTAGTTTCGCCCGTGATGAGTAGGTGTCGAATTGTTTTCATAGGGGACGATGACGTTGAGTACTATTTCAACTTCATCAGTCTAGATCATCAGCGCGGCGAACTCCTCCGCTTGATTGGAGAACATCATTTTCAATATGCCCAGGAGTGGGAGGCCGAAACTAGTCAATCCTGAGTTCTCGTGCCCCGATAGCCGTAAGCACCTGCACAAAAAACACGGCCGTAAATCCTCCCCGGCTGATTTTGTTGGCGGCGGGCGGATGCTGGCGAACCGGAAGGAAGCCGCGAAGCTCCGGGAGGACATGAAGCACGTTGAGGCCGTGATTAAGATGTTCGATCCCGGCTTCAACCTTCGGCCCGTCGCTGTGAAGCGGCGCAAGCTCAATCCGTGGTTCAAGCGCGGCACCATCTTCCGGCACGCCATGGACGTGCTCAGGGAGGCCACGGGGCCGCTCACGTCGCGAGAGATAGCGGAGCGGATGCTGGCCGCCCGAGGCATCCAGGACGCGCCTAGAGAGGTCGTGGCGGCGTTGGCGGTCAGCGTGCAGTCGTCCATGACGAACCACGACGGAAAGGCCGTTGCGAGGCATGGCGAGGGGACGCCATCACGATGGCGAATTTGGAGCGGACACCCGAACCGCCACGGCGAGCTACGGACCGAGGCTACTTCGGAACGCGTCGGCGTCGGCTCGGAATGATGACATCCTCGATATAGGCGGCAGCGTTCACGTCCGCTGCCGTCCCGAGCGCACGCTGGCCATCGGCAGCCCGCTGCATCATCGCGGCGACATCAGAGTCGCTAATGACGCCGCGTTCCACTAGCTCGAAAATAAGATGGTGGAGCACGGCTCCAATCGCGACAATTGCTTCACGGGGTTCAGCGGCCATGATGTTTCATTCTCCGAATCGATGAGAGTCGGCTCATAAAGAGAACCCGACCAGAGCGTGCAAGCGTGCCCCACCGTGCTTCCTCTCAGGTCATGCCGCCGTCCTGTTCGGGTTGCGCAGTCTACAACTTGCGTTGCGTTGAGTTAGGCCGTTTGGTGCATTTGCGCCCGAAGGCCGCAGCGGCGCAGCTTCGCAAGCGGCGCTTCAAGAAATCCCCCATTGTGCAATGCCGTTCTTACTTGTTGACGCAACGCTAGCGGGAGCCTCAGCCCTGTCAAGCGATCATCATAGACTCATGTAAGCCCGCGAACTATGCGGGCGCCGGCGTGGCTTCGGTGCGGGCGGGCGTCGCCGCCGTTGCCCGACATGACCGGCATGGTGGCAACACCATTGGTGTTTTGCCGCGACATCAGCGGGTTTTTTCCCCGACATTGTCGGGTTTTTCGCCACGGAATCGCGGTGTCGAACAGGGCCTATTTGGGGCGCGGAGCGCCAGGATAGGAAATGTTTCACGTGAAACACCGCCGCGCGGGGCCGGGGCGCGGCGGCGCTTTCCCTTGGAAAAGCGGCTCCCGGCTGCTATCTGCCCAAGCGAGATTTCCCGACAATGAGCGCCGCCTCCAGCCGGTCCGGGACGCATCGCAGATGCTCCCGTCCGGCTCAGGCGTCTTAAAAAGCTTCCATGACCGCCCACCCGATCGACCATATCCGCAACTTCTCCATCGTGGCGCACATCGACCACGGCAAGTCGACGCTCGCCGACCGGCTGATCCAGGCGACCGGGGCGGTCGCGGCGCGCGACATGGTCGAGCAGGTGCTCGATTCGATGGACATCGAGCGCGAGCGCGGCATCACGATCAAGGCCCAGACGGTGCGGCTCGAGTACCCGGCGAAGGACGGGAAGACCTACATCCTCAACCTCATGGACACGCCCGGGCACGTCGACTTCGCCTACGAGGTCTCGCGCTCGCTCGCGGCCTGCGAGGGCTCGCTCCTCGTCGTCGACGCGTCCCAGGGCGTCGAGGCGCAGACGCTCGCGAACGTCTATCACGCCATCGACGCCGGCCACGAGATCGTGCCGGTCCTGAACAAGATCGACCTGCCGGCGGCCGAGCCGGACAGGGTCAAGGAGCAGATCGAGGAGGTGATCGGCATCGACGCCTCTGAAGCCGTGCCGATCTCGGCGAAGACCGGGCTCAACATCGAGGCGGTGCTCGAGGCGATCGTCGCCCGCCTGCCGCCGCCGAAGGGCGACGCGGCGGCGCCGCTGAAGGCGCTCCTCGTCGATAGTTGGTACGACCCCTACCTCGGCGTCGTGGTGCTGGTGCGCGTCATCGACGGCGCGCTCCGCCGCGGCTCGCAGATCCTCATGATGGGCACGGACGCCTCCTACGAGGTCGACCGCATCGGCGTGTTCCGGCCCAAGATGACCGAGGTCGAGACCCTCGGCCCCGGCGAGGTCGGCTACATCACGGCGCAGATCAAGCAGGTCGCGGACACCCGCGTCGGCGACACCATCACCGAGACGCGGCGGCGCACCGCCGCGGCCCTGCCGGGCTTCAAGCCGGCGCAGCCGGTGGTGTTCTGCGGGCTCTTCCCGGTCGACGCGGCGCAGTTCGAGGATCTGCGCGCCGCCATGGGGCGGCTTCGCCTCAACGACGCGAGCTTCTCCTACGAGATGGAGACCTCGGCCGCGCTCGGCTTCGGCTTCCGCTGCGGCTTCCTCGGGCTCCTCCACCTCGAGATCGTCCAGGAGCGGCTCCACCGCGAGTTCAACCTCGACCTCATCGCGACGGCGCCGTCCGTCATCTACCGCATCCTCCTGCGCGACGGCGAGGTGCGCGAGCTGCACAACCCGGCCGACATGCCGGACCCGATGAGGATCGAGTCGATCGAGGAGCCGTGGATCCGCGCCACGATCCTCACCCCCGACGAATACCTCGGCGGCATCCTCAAGCTGTGCCAGGACCGGCGCGGCGAGCAGGTCGACCTCAACTACGTCGGCCGCCGCGCCATGGTGGTCTACGACCTGCCGCTCAACGAAGTGGTGTTCGACTTCTACGACCGCCTGAAGTCGATCTCGAAGGGCTACGCCTCCTTCGACTACCACCTCACCGACTACCGCGAGGGCGACCTCGTCAAGATGCAGATCCTGGTCAACGCCGAGCCCGTCGACGCGCTCTCGATGCTGGTCCACCGCACCCGCGCCGAGATGCGCGGGCGGGCGATGTGCGAGAAGCTGCGCGAGCTCATCCCGCAGCACATGTTCCAGATCCCGATCCAGGCCGCGATCGGCGGCAAGATCATCGCGCGGGAGACCATCCGGGCGCTCCGCAAGGACGTGACGGCCAAGTGCTACGGCGGCGACATCACCCGCAAGCGCAAGCTCCTCGAGAAGCAGAAGGAAGGCAAGAAGCGCATGCGCCAGTTCGGCAAGGTCGAGATCCCGCAGGAGGCCTTCATCCAGGCGCTGAAGATGGATTCGTGAGCGCTTTCAACCTATTGCCCGGAGTTCGCGCAGCGAGAAGCCAGGGGCCATGGCAGGCTGGCCCATCCGCGCTCCCATCGGGTTTGTTTAATGTCGAAAGGGCGCCGCATCTTCATCATGACCGATAGCTGGTCGTCATCGGAGCTTTCCGATTTCCGGTCATCATGACGAGGCATCTTGATGATGGTGAACGCCGCTCGATCGAGAAATCGCCGCCATGGCCGAAGCTGCCGGACAGTGTCAGCATGGGCCGATGTCAGGAGCGTCGACTCAGATCGGCACGCTGTCGGGGGTGAACGGCTCGACCTCAGTTGCCTGCCGCGACCGCATGTCTTCTTCGTTTGCGAGTAACGCATGATCCTCGTGCAAGTGGTGGGCCGCTGGGTCGGAACTGGCGCTTCCCGCAGGTTCATTCTGCAGCAGTAATGCGACTAACTTTCGCGAAGGGTGCGCCGGATTTATCACTTGCAACCACGCATGGGCGATCTCGGCGAGTTCGGCCCGCTCTCCGGATGCGGCAGTCGCAGCGTGCCATAATTCCTTCCAGACCGAGGGCCAGCCGCCTTCATTGAGGTTCAGGCCGTGGAGCCATCGCTTCGCCTCCTCGGCGAGTTGCTTCCGCCGAGCGATATCGCCCAATGCGTCTTCCCATCGGGCCTTCCAATTGTCCTTCCACAAGTAACTGAGGGGCTTCGTCTGTGGCTGGTGTCGCGCCTTGAGGCGGCTATAGATAGGAGCCGGATACCTTGGTGGCGCTTCCGCAAGCAGGCGATCCGCCAACGGCACCAGCACCCAGTCTGCGACCAGGCGCTCGTCCCACAAAATGTTCCATACGATCACCCAGGCCGGGTTCCCCAAGGGCTTTACCTGGAGCCAAGCCGAGGCTTTCGATAGCAGAGCTGCGCGGTCTCCGTCCGTCGGAAAGCCCGCGTTCCAGAGCTCGCGCCAAACGTACCCCCATGACCCGTGCTCGGCCGGCGCCTCGGCGAGCCATTTGCGAGCGCACTCGCGTAAATCGTCATCCGCCTTGCCCGACGCCTGCCAGAGCTTCCTCCATAGGAACCCCCAGGACCGGTGCTCGGCCCGTGCTTCGCCGAGCCACGTCCGAGCGCGCTCGCGCAGGTCGCCATCCGCCCTGCCCGACGCCTTCCAGAGCTCCAGCCAAACAAACCCCCAGGACTCGTGCTCGGCCGGCGCTTCGTCGAGCCACTTGCGAGCGCGCTCGCGCAGGTCGAGATCCCACTTACCCGAGGCCTCCCACAGCTCTGTCCAGATAAAGCCCCATGACCCGTGCTCGGCCGGCGCTTCGTCGAGCCACTTGCGAGCGCGGTCGCGCAGGTCGGGATCCCACTTACCCGAGGCCTCCCACAGCTCTGTCCAGACAAAGCCCCACGACCCGTGCCCGGCCGGCGCTTCGTCGAGCCACTTGCAAGCGCGCTCGCGCAGGTCGGGATCCGAATTACCGGAGGACTCCCACAGCTCTGTCCAGATTAAGCCCCATGACACGTGCCCGGCCGGCGCTTCGTCGAGCCACTTGCAAGCGCGCTCGCGCAGGTCGAGATCCCACTTACCCGAGGCCTCCCACAGCTCTGTCCAGATAAGGCCCCATGACCCGTGCTCGGCCGGCGCTTTGTCGAGCCACTTGCGAGCGCGCTCGCGCAGGTCGGGATCCCACTTACCCGAGGCCTCCCACAGCTCGCTCCAGATAAAGCCCCATGCCCCGTGCTCGGCCGGCGCTTCGTCGAGCCACTTCCTGCCCTCGTAGAAGTCGAGCCATTTCCTGCCCTCGAAGAATCGGCGGTCAGGAAGGTGCGACGAGGGCTCAGAAATTCCTTTTGACGGTTCGGCGGCGTTTGACTGGTCTGGAGACCGATCTCGGCCGTTCTTTTTAGTTTTGCGATGGGACGTGTGTCGCCCATCGTGTCGGGATAAAAACTCTCTCCCGTCAGCTGCCTGGCTCAATTGCCGCTTCAGCTCACGAGAAAGAACGAACTTCGCTCCTGAAATGTTGGCGTCCTTAAACGTCGCTCTTTTTAGATTTGCTCCTGTAAAATCAAAGCCGTTAAGATTTAAACCGGAAAAATTAATGCCCGATAAATTGGCGAAACGAAAATCCGTTGCCGGGTCAAGACCAGCGATTTTTGCGAGCTCCACAAAGTTCGACATTGGGGCGTCCAACACGCGGACGATTGCTGCGTCAATGTCGTCTTCAGCTTTCATGTTCTATCTGCGCGCATGATGCGGAGGCGCTGTAGGCCAAGAGAAATCCATCCCTGAGTATCCGTGGAGCCCGGCAGCTTTTTAGCGCATAGTATTTCGACTATGCGCCGCTTCAGCAGGTCCGGGAGAGGGGCACCATCCACGGCAACCAGCGTCCCATCCATTGGACGTACGGCTATGTCGGCGCGCAACTCTTCTCCGATTGATGCGCCAGTGAGAACACAGAGCGGCTCATTCCGACTTGAATACTCACCATCGAGAACTGTCCCTTGAACATGTAGAAACCATTCAGGAAAGTGCTCGCCCCCGCGGACTTCGAGGACAGCGTTTTTGATTTCGACTTTTTTGTCTTGAGCGAGCCGGTCAACGATACGCGTTGTAGTCGCCGGATCGAGGACGAGCCGGAGCCGAACGCGCTGAAAGCCATAGTGGATACCCTTGGGATCAAAGCCTGGTTCGACCACGATCGAAAAGAACAGCGGCGCAGGCTCGCCAGCTATGGCTCCTTGCCCTGAATCTTCAACTGAGAACGTAGCCAGGTTACTGTCGAGGAGCTGTGGCCGGTCGTTTACAACACGCACAAAGATGCCCGTGCCGGTGAAGCCGTGCCGACGGCGCAACATAGACCGGAAGGCTGCAACTGTATCACGCCCCGGATAGGAGGGGCCGGCCGCACTACGCTGCGAAGGGAGTACGTTTTCGTCAATCCAAGACAGGTCGCTTGGATCGAACTCAGCGGCAAACGCAAGCTTTGCCTCCAATTCATTCGACAGTCGACCTGACCTCCAAGCCGCTTTAAGAGTATCATAGTCGATATCTGCAAATCGTGCGAACTCTCTTCGGGAAGGCGAGCTTATTTTGCCGGCCTCCGAGAGCGTTTCCGCCATAATGCGGACCTTCCACTCCAGAGCGTGGAATTCTTTGCCCTTCGTCGCCATGGATTACCTGCGGTCGTCACCGACTGTTTAGCCGAAGATCGGACACGCTGCGCAACCGAAATGTCACCCTTGTATCACCCATTCCACACTTGGCCGCCGTCGTCCAATGTCCTCTGAATCCGTGCGGGGCAGGCCCTTGCCCCTTGTTCGCCGCATGTGCCCCTCGTTCGAGGTGGTGGATTGGTGACGCGGGGTGTGAGTACAGAGTCTAATCTCGATCCGTCGATACTCCAAGGGAGGCTTGGACGTGTATTGGATCGAGTTCCTGCTCCTGCTTGGCCTAGCGCTCATTGCACTATGGCGAGCGCTGCCTTAGGCCCAAACCTGAGGGATCGCCACAATGGCGGTCCCTTGCTGCATCAAAATCATTTTCGGAAGCGAGCCGACATGTTCCTGATCCGAAAAGGCTCTCTCCCGAATTGCGGCGCGTCATCGTACGGTTCAGGAGAGCCGAACCTAAACGATGCGGAACGACTCCCCCGCCGCCCGCGTTCGCCCCGCACGCAAACGGGAGACGAAGAGCAATGGCGAGCGCATTGTCGGTGTTCGAGGGCGACCACAACCTGTCCTTCCAGGAGCGGGCCATTTCCGTGGTGATCGGGCTCGGGCTCGCGGCGGCGGGGGCGAAGCCGCGGCCGAACCCGCTCCTCAACGTGCTGGCGCTCGCCGCAGGCGCGATGCTCGCGATCCGCGGCGCGACCGGCCATTGCCCGGTCAAGGCGGCGCTCGCGGGCCCGGGCGGGCAGGCACGCATCGCAGGGCGCTGACGCCGCCGCACAAGGCTCTTGCCCGCCATGAACGGTGGGGAGGCTTTCCCCTGGGCCTTCGCCCCGCCCGTTGCTAGCCCGAGCCAGCGGGTGTTTGACCCCTAACGCCCGAAGATGCCCTTGAAGAACTGGGCCATCTTGTTGCGGCTCTTCTTGCGCTCGAGCTCATGGGCGTCCTTGACCCAGGCGATCTGGATCACCTTGCGCTCGCCGGCGAAGGGGCGGTGGCCGTGCCAGGAGTTGTCGGCGCGCAGGAAGCCGAAAACCGTGCCCATGACGGGCGGCACCTCGACGGCGTAGGGCTCGAAGTGCTCGCCGTCGTAGAGCACGCGAAGGCGCCCGCCGGTGTCCTGGCCCCAGTCGTCGTTCATGTAGACCAGCATGGTCATGACCTTCGACGGGCCGTCGGTGTGGATTGCGCCGTACTTCGGCTGCGAGCGCTTCATGATGGTGGTGAGGCGCGGGTAGGGATGCATGTCGCGCCCCCACTTCTTCGAGATTTCTTCGGTGAACTCGGGGCTCTCGAGCTCCTCGATCAGGGTCTTGAACCGGCCCTTCAAGGCGACCTCGTCGACGGTGAGGTAGCCGGGCTTCTCGATGTCCGGGAAGTCGCGCTTGAGGTCCGGGACCGCCTCCTCCTTGAGGATGCCCGACCCCAGGAAATAGTCGTACGGCTCGTGCGAGACCGGCGCCTCGCGCACCGCCTCCACGTTCACCAGCGAGAGCGCCATGGCCTTCCGCCCCTTCGTTCGAAATCGGGGCGGACCCTAGTGTCGGCGGACGGCCGGATCAAGGCGCTCCTCGCGGCGGGACGCCGCACCCATTGAAATCCACATATTTGTTGAATTCCACAGTTTTGTGGAGTACCCTGCAATCGTGAACGCGCAGGAACTCAAGAAGCTCCTTGCCTCTAGAGGCTGCACTTTCAAGAGCCACAAGGGCGGGAGCGGCCATTTGACCGTTCGGCGAGGCAATCGGACTTCGCAATTGCCGATGCACGGGAGCCGCAAGGAACTCGGAACGGGCTTGGTCAACAAGATCCTCAAGGATTTGGAGCTGAAGCGATGACGTACCTTTTCGACTACGTACCCGACGACAACGGGACCCTGCTGGTAACGTGCAAGAAGTTCCCGGAAATCACGACCTTCAGCGAAGATAGGGACAGCCTCTGCCTCCATGCCTTGGGCGCGCTTGAGGAAGCGGTGGCTGCCCGCATCGCCGCGGGCGCGGATATCCCGGAGCCCGCGACGGCGAAGGAAATCCGCACCGTCGGACATCGCGAGGACGGCAGCGGCCGCATCTGGGTCAAGCTGCCTGCCACGAACGCTCTCAAAGTCGAGCTCTATCGCGCGCTACGCGGAGCCGGCATCAACCGCGCCGAGCTTGCGCGCCGCCTTAACTGGAATCGCGAGTCCGTCGATCGTCTGTTCCGGCTGGACCATCGGTCCCGCGTGGAGCAACTGGAGAAAGCCCTCGGAGAACTCGGCCGCGAGATCGATGTCCGTGTGCGGCAGAGGGCTTGAGCCGGCGCCGTCACCCCCCGTACAGGTAGTTCGGCAGCCACAGCGTCATGCCGGGCCACAGGTACATGATGACCATGCAGACGATGACGATCAGCATATAGGGCATCATGCCGGCGAAGATCTGGTTCAGCGTCACGTGCGGCGGCGAGACGCCCTTGAGGTAGAAGGCGGACATCGCGACCGGCGGCGACAGGAACGCCGCCTGCAGGTTCACGAACACGAGCGTGCCCCACAGGATCGG
>DASVPW010000154.1:0-40564 GCA_036389455.1 Beijerinckiaceae bacterium | reverse complement strand
GGTGCCGACGTGGCAGTAGGTGATGAGCTGGCCGGCCTCGCGGCGCACGACGAGCGAGAGCTTGGCGTGGGTCTTGAGCTCGATGAAGCCGAACACCACCTGGGCGCCGGCGCGCTCGAGGTCGCGGGCCCAGCGGATGTTCGCCTCCTCGTCGAAGCGGGCCTTGAGCTCGACGAGGGCGGTGACCGACTTTCCGGCCTCCGCCGCCTCCGCGAGCGCCGCCACGATGGGGGAATCCGGTGACGTCCGGTAAAGGGTCTGCTTGATCGCGACGACGTTCGGGTCGCGGGCCGCCTGGGCCAGGAACTGCACCACGGCGTCGAACGACTCGTAGGGGTGGTGGACGACGATGTCCTTCTGCCGGATCGCCGCGAAGCAGTCGCCGCCGGCCTCGCGGATGCGCTCGGGGAAACGCGGGTTGTAGGGCTTGAACTTGAGGTCCGGGCGGTCGAGCGCGACGAGCTGCGACAGCTCGTTCAAGGCCAGCATGCCGTCGACGACGAAGATCTCCTCGGGCGGGATCTCCAATTCTTCCGCGACGAAATGGCGGATGTCCTCAGGCATCGCGGCCTCGACCTCGAGGCGGATCACGGTGCCGCGGCGGCGCTGCTTGAGCGCCGTCTCGTAGAGGCGCACGAGGTCCTCGGCCTCCTCCTCGACCTCGATGTCCGAGTCCCGGATGACCCTAAAGCCGCCCTGGCCCTTGAGCGTGTAGCCGGGGAAGAGGCGCCCGGTGAACAGGGCGATCACCTGCTCCAGCGCGATGAAGCGGTTAGCGCCCGTCTCGGCGAAGTCCGGCAGGCGGATGAAGCGCTCGATCTTACTGGGCAGGCGGATGAGGGCCTTGAGGACCTTGCCCTCGGTCTTCACCTTGGCCTCGCCCTTGCGCACGAGCTGGAGGGCGATCGAGAAGCCGAGGTTCGGGATGAACGGGAACGGGTGCGCCGGGTCGATGGCGAGCGGCGTCAAGACCGGGAACACGTAGTGCAGGAAGTGGTCCTCGAGCCAGGTCGTCTCGGCCTTGGTCAGGGACGCGCTGTCCACGAGGACGATGCCGTCGTGCAGGAGGTCGTCCTTCAATTCGCGCCAGCGCCGCTGCTGGTCCGAGGCGAGGTCCGAGACCGCGACGGAAATCCTCGCGAGCTGCTCGGCCGGGGTGAGCCCGTCCTGCGACAGGGTCGCGACGCCGGAGCGGACCTGGCCGACGAGGCCGGCGACCCGGACCATGAAGAACTCGTCGAGGTTGTTCGCCGAGATCGACAGGAAGCGCAGCTGCTCGAGGAGCGGATGGCTGCGGTTCCCGGCCTCCTCCAGGACCCGGCGGTTGAACTGGAGCCAGGACAGCTCGCGGTTGACGAAGCGCTGCGGCGCGTTCCGGAGCGCCGCGCCCTCGGCCGCCGGACGTGCGGTCTCGCCCCTGGCCTCGTTCGCGCCCTTTCCGGCGGCCTTGGCCGGGCTCTCCTCGAAAACCTCGGCTTCCGCCTCGCGAGCCGCAGCGCCACGCACCACAAGCGTTCTCCCCGACGATGATCGGCCATGCCGCCGTCTTGCGGCAGTCTACGCCATCCTGGCGACCAGGGGGTAAACCGCCTACTCCTCCTCCGTTCCCGCGGCCCGGCCGAGAAGCTCGGCCGCCATCGGCCTCGTGATGCGCCGGCCGCGGCTCAAGGCCTCGCGGTCGAGGGCGGCCACCACCTCGGCGGCGGCGGCAAGCGAGCGCTCGATGCGGAGCGCGAGGTAATCCACGACCGTCGTGTCGACCACGAGCTGGCGGTCGACAAAGAGCTTGACCAGGACGGCGCGGAGCAGCGCGTCGTCCGGCGGGTCGAGGGAGACGGAGGGCGCAAGGCGCAGGCGCGACTTGAGGTCGGGCGTGCGGATCGCGAGCTCGGCGACCGGCACCGCCGCCGTGACGACCACATAGGCTCCCCGCTCCCGGGCGAGGTTGAGGAGGTGGAACAGCGCCGGCTCGTCGACGCCGGCCAAGGAGCCCGCGCCGTCCAGGTCCTCGATCACGAGGGCGCCGTTCGAGATCAGGTGCGGCACCCGGTCCATCGCGACCTCGAAGGCGTCGACGGTCCAGCCGTGCGCCTCGGTCGCCCAGATCGCGGCGAGGTGGCTCTTGCCGCTGCCCTTCGGGCCGGTCAGCAGGAGGATGGTGTCGGGCCAGTCCGGCCAGCGCTCGATGAGGGCGTAGGCGCGCTCGTTCGAGGGGCTGACCAGAAAATCCTCACGGCCGAAGCGGGGGTCGAGGGGCAGGTCGAGGGTGAGCTGCTTCGGAGCGTCAGGCATCGGGCCCAGGGAGCGGTCCCGGCGGGGGAGGCAGTGCCGCCGTCTCCGTCGGATGCAGGACCGTCGCGCCGCCGTGGTAGAGGTGGCTCGCGAGGTACTGCCGCAAGGCGAAGCGGGCGAGCACCCCGGCGGCGGCGGCAAGCGGCACGGCGAGGAGGAGCCCGACGAACCCGAACATCGCGCCGAAGGCGAAGAGCGCGAACATCAGCCACACCGGATGCAGGCCGACGGAGGCGCCGACGAGCTTCGGCGACAGGATGTTGCCCTCGATGAACTGGCCGAGGACGAAGATGCCGAGAGTCGCGAGGATCCAGGTCCAGTCGGGCCAGAACTGCACGATCGCGACCCCGACCGAGACGATGAGGCCGGTGAGCGAGCCGACGTAAGGGATGAAGCTCAGGAACCCCGCGCCCATGCCGATGAGGGCGCCGAAGTTGAGCCCGATCAGGGAGAGGCCGACGGCGTAGAAGGTGCCGAGAAGGAAACAGACCAGCGCCTGGCCGCGGATGAAGCCGGCGATCGCCCGGTCGATCTCGCGGGCGAGCGCCCGCACGGTCTCGCGGTTGCGCACCGGCACCCAGCCGTCGACGGTCGCGATCATGCGGTCCCAGTCGACGAGGAGGTAGAAGGCGACGACCGGGGTCACGACGAGGAGGGCGAAGATGCCGACGAGGGTCCGCCCGCCCGACCACAGGCCGCGCAGGAAGCCCAGCATCCAGGCCGTGCCCTGCCTGAGGACATCGCCGACGGAGGTCTGCATGTTGGCGAGCGCGTCCGGCCCGCCGAAGCGCTCGAACAGCCGCCCGCCGCGCTCCACGGCGAGCTGCTGGAGGCGCGCGACGTACTGCGGCATCCGGTCGATGAGCGCCTCCGTCTGGTGGAACAGGAGCGGCACCACGAGGACGAGAAGCAGGACAAACACGAGCACGAAGACCACGAGGATCACGATCGTCGCGCCGAGCCGGCCGACCCCAGCCTTCTCCAGGCGGTCGGCTACGGGATCGAGAAGATAAGCGAGGGCGAGACCGGCGACGAACGGCAGGAGGATGTCGCGCAGGACGTAGAGCGCGAGGATCGTGACCACGAGCGCCGCGATCCAGAACGCGACCTGTCTCTGGGTCACCATGGGTTCGCCCGCCGTCCTCAGGCCGCCATGTGGCGCAGCCACTTGGCGAGATAGGCAGCGACCGAGGCGACGGTCAAGGCGGCGACGACCCACAGGGCCGCCGTGTCGAAGGCGGAAAGCTCGAGGCCGAAGGCCTTCTTGCCCAGAACGAGCGCCGCGAAGGCGATCTGCACCGCCGTGTTCGCCTTGCTGATGGCGAGGGGCTTGATCGCGACGGGGCGGTCCATGAGCCAGGAGATCATGATGGCCGAGATGATCATGAGGTCGCGCGACACCACGACGATCGCGATCCAGCCCGGCAGCACGCCGATGATCGGCAGGGTGACGTAGATCGAGACCAGGAGCGCCTTGTCGGCGAGCGGATCGATGTAGGCCCCGAACTCGGTGCGCATGTCGAGCCGGCGGGCGAGGTAGCCGTCGACCCCGTCGGAGACGCCCGCCGCCACGAACAGCGCGAAGGCCCATCCCCATTCGCCCTGCATGAGCATGACGATGACCACCGGGACCATGAGGAGCCGGGCGATGGTGATGAGGTTCGGGAGCGTCATGGGCCGAGGACGGGAAATTGCGGGCCCTATCTAGCCCTGCGGCGGGAAAACCGCGAGGGCCGCGGGCCCGCCGCTTGCGCTTATCGGTAACGGGCCTTAGTCGCGATCAGACCTGGATCAGCGAGGTTCAGCCGTGGGAATTGGCCGAAATGGCGCGGCCTGTCCCCTCCCCCTTGCGGGGAGGGGTAGGGGTGGGGGTCGCGGGCATGGAGTTCCGCGGCTGACGATCAAGCGCGCCATAGCAGCCGGTCACAGCTCATTCCGTTCGCACTCCGGCCATTCGACCCCCACCCCTGACCCCTCCCCGCAAGGGGGAGGGGAACGGCATTGTCCATGACCGAGCGTCCGTCACAGGGCCTCACCTATGCCGAGGCGGGCGTCGACATCGACGCCGGCAACGCCATGGTCGAGGCGATCAAGCCGCTCGTGCGGGCGACCCGGCGGCCCGGCGCCGACGCCGAGATCGGCGGCTTCGGCGGGCTGTTCGACCTGAAAGCGGCGGGCTTTTCCGACCCGATCCTCGTCGCCGCGAACGACGGCGTCGGCACCAAGGTCAAGATCGCGATCGAGACCGGCCTTAACGCCACCATCGGCATCGACCTCGTGGCGATGTGCGTCAACGACATCGTGGTGCAGGGAGCCGAGCCGCTGCTCTTCCTCGACTACTTCGCGACGGGCAAGCTCGCCCCGCAGGTCGGGATCGAGATCGTGCGCGGCATCGCCGAGGGCTGCCGGATCGCCGGCTGCGCGCTCGTCGGCGGCGAGACCGCCGAGATGCCGGGCCTCTACGCCGAAGGCGACTACGACCTCGCGGGCTTCGCGGTCGGCGCGGCCGAGCGCGGCACGCTGCTCCCCCGCCCCGACATCGCGCCCGGCGACCTTCTTCTGGGGCTCCCCTCCTCCGGGATCCACTCGAACGGCTTTTCGCTCGTCCGCCGCATCGTCGGGCACGCGGGCCTCGCCTGGGACCAGCCTGCGCCCTTCGCCTCGGGATCCGCGCTCGGCGAGGCGCTGCTCGAGCCGACCCGGATCTACGTCAAGCCGCTGCTTGCCGCGATCCGGGCGACCGGCGCGATAAAGGGCCTCGTCCACGTCACCGGCGGCGGCTTTCCCGACAACATCCCGCGCGTCCTGCCGCAGAGCGTCGGCGTGCGCCTCGACCTGGCGAGCATCCCGGTGCCGCCGGTGTTCGGCTGGCTCGCCCAAGCCGGCGGGGTCGCGGAGCCGGAGATGCTGCGCACCTTCAACTGCGGCATCGGGATGATCGCGATCACGGCCGCCGCCGACGCGGAGCGGGTCGCGGCCGCGTTGCGCGAAGCGGGGGAGCGCCCGGTGCGGATCGGCGAGGTCGTCGCCGCGCCGGACGGCGAGCGGGTGCGCACGACGGGCGCCCTGAGGCTCTGACTTGGCGGGACCGGAAGAAAAACGCCGCGTCGCCGTGCTCATCTCCGGGCGCGGCTCGAACATGGCGTCGCTCATCGAGGCCGCGCGGGCGCCGGACTATCCGGCCGAGATCGCCCTCGTCGTCTCGAACCGGCCCGAGGCGCCCGGCCTCGCCCGCGCCGCCGCCGAAAGAATCGCGACCGCGATCGTCGACCACAGGACCTATCCGGAGCGCGAGGCCTTCGAGCGCGCCCTCGACCGCGAGCTCCGCGCGCACCGCGCCGAGCTCCTATGCCTCGCCGGCTTCATGCGCATTCTCACGCCCTGGTTCATCGACCGCTGGCTCGGGCGGATGCTCAACGTCCACCCCTCGCTCCTGCCCCTGTTCAGGGGCCTCGACACCCACCGCCGCGCCCTCGAGGAGGGCGTGCGCATCCACGGCTGCACGGTGCACTTCGTGACGCCCGAGCTCGATTCGGGGCCGATCGTGGCGCAGGCCGCGGTGCCGGTGCTGCCGTCCGACACGGAGGAGACCTTGGCCGCCCGTGTGCTCGCCCAGGAGCACGTCCTCTATCCGCTCGCGCTCCGGCTTGTGGCCGGCGGCCGGGCGCGGCTCCAGCAGGGCCGTGTCGAAGTCGACGCGGACTGGGACGAGGGCGCGGCGCTCGTCTCCCCCTCTCCCGCTTGCGGGAGAGGGTCGGGGTGAGGGGGGAGTCCGGGCAGCCCTCACCCTCTCCCGCAAGCGGGAGAGGCGAAGGATCACGCCGGCCGGCGCAGGCCGCAGGCGTCGATCGCCGCGAGCGCCTTCGCCCGGGCGCTGTCGTTGAAATAGCCGGTCGAGCGGTAGGCCTCGAGCTCGCCGCGGTCGAGGGCAGCGAGCGTGCGCGAGGCGTAGCAGCCGCAAGCGCGGCTCACCGCCGCCTCCGAGGCGCCCTGCAGCTTCGCCTGGGTCACGTTGCAGGCGCGCCGGACCCGGTCCTGGAGCTTGGTGCGGCTCTCGGTCCTGAGCGCCGGATCGGGCTTGTAGTCGAACGGCGCCGACGAGCCGGCGGCAAGGGCGGCGGTGGCGGTCGCGCCGAGAAGCGCGGCGGCGGCAAGCGTGCGGAAGACCATGCTTCGAGTCCCATAGCGGTGCTTCAGCCCAACAACGGGCAGGGCGCGGCAACGTCAAGAGCCTCGGGTCGCCCATCCACCGTGATCCCGGAGCCGGCCCCGAACGACAGCGGAGTTGCTTCAGGCGAACGCCGGTTCGGCGGTGCGCTCGATCGCGTGAACGGTCCCCGGCAGCTCCGCCCCGACCCGCTCCAGCGCCACGCGGTTGTCGTGGAAGGCCGCGCCGCCGTAGGGCGCGGCCTGGTCGGCGCCGGTCAGCGTGTTGATGCCGCGCCCGTCCGGGAAGGCGGCGTTCGGCCAGATCGATTCGGCGATGAGCACGCCGCGGCGCACGCCCGAAAAGAGGCGGGCGCGGATCATGACCGCGCCGCGCGCGTTCTTCAGGCGCACCCAATCGCCCTCCGCGATGCCCTTCTCGGCGGCGTCCTCCGGGTGGACCATCACCTCGGGCCGGCGCTCCTTTGCGAGCGAGGTCGGGGTCTCGTTGAAGGTGGAGTTGAGGAACTGACGCGCCGGGCTCGTCGCGAGCCGGAACGGGTGCTCCTCCGTCGCCTCCTCGATCGCCGGCCAGTAGTCGGGCAGCGACGGCATGGCCCGCCACGGCCCCATGGCGCCGGCGCTCGGCGCCTTGACCGCCGTCCACTCGGGCCGGAAGCGGAACTTCCTGTCCGGATAGGCGAAGCCGTCGAGGTAGTGCGCCTGCCGGAACGGCGGCTGCACGTCGATGAACTTCTTGGCCTCGAGCTCCACGAGCGTGCCCCAGCCGGAATCGCGCAGCGTCCGGTCGATGAGCTCGCGCGCCGACATGCGGAAGCCCGGATGCGCGGCGCCGACGCGCTCCGCGAGCCCGCAGACCACCTCGTGGTTCGAGCGGCATTCGCCCGGCGGCTCGATCAGCTTCGGGCCGAGCATGACGTGCTGGTGCCCGCCGCCCTGGTAGAGGTCGTCGTGCTCCATGAACATGGTGGCGGGCAGGACCACGTCGGCCATGAGCGCCGTCTCGGTCATGAACTGCTCGTGCACGCAGACGAACAGGTCCTCGCGGGAAAAGCCGCGCTTCATCGTCTCCTGCTCGGGCGCGACCGAGACCGGGTTGGTGTTCTGGATCAGCATCGCCGTCACCGGCGGGCCGTGGAGGAGCGCCTGCGGGTCGCCGGTCAGCACGCGCCCGATCTGCGACTGGTCGAGCTGGCGCACCGACGGGTCACGGACGTCGAGCCCCTCGATGAGGGTCTTCTTCCAATGATAGATGGCGCCGTTGTTGTGGAAGGCCCCTCCGCCCTCGTACTGCCAGGCGCCCGTCACCGCCGCGATGCAGGAGGCGGCGTGCATGTTGACGACCCCGTTGCGCTGGCGCCCGAAGCCGTAGCCGAGCCGGAAGAACGTTCTTTTCGTGGTTCCCACGAGCCTCGCGAAAGCCTCGATCTCGGCGACGGAGAGGCCGGTGATGGCCGCGGCCCAGGCCGGGTCGCGAGTGGCGAGATGCGCCTCGAGATCCCGCGGACAGTCGGTGTACTTCTCGAGGTACTCCCAGTCGGCGTGGCCGTCGCGGAACAGCACGTGCATGACGGCGCAGGCGAGCGCGCCGTCCGTGCCGGGCTTGAGGATCAGGGGCAGATCGGCCTGCCGCATGGTGGCGTTGTCGTAGACGTCGACCACGACGATCTTCGCGCCCCGCTCCTTGCGGGCCCGCGTCGCGTGGGTCATCACGTTGACCTGGGTGTTGACGGCGTTCGTGCCCCAGATCACGACGCAGTCCGACTTTCCCATCTCGCGCGGGTCGGCGCCGGCAAGCCGCCCCGTGCCGGCGATCCAGCCGGTCCAGGCCGTGGTGGTGCAGATCGTCGTGAACTCGCCCGAGTAGCGCTTGGCGTGACGCAGGCGGTTGATGCCGTCCCGCATCACGAGGCCCATGGTGCCGGCGTAGTAGTAGGGCCACACGGCCTGCGGCCCGTGCGCCCGCTCGGCTTTCAAAAGGGCCTCGGCCGTGAGGTCGAGCGCCTCGTCCCAGGAGACGCGCCGGAACTGCCCCGAGCCCTTCGGCCCGACCCGTTTCAGCGGGTGCAGGAGCCGTTCCGGATGGTGGATGCGCTCGGCGTAGCGCGCGACCTTGGCGCAGATCACGCCGGCCGTGTAGCTGTTGTCCTCGGAACCGTGCACCCGACCGATCGTGCGCCCGTCGATCACCTCGACGTCGAGGGCGCAGGTCGAGGGACAGTCGTGCGGGCAGGTCGAGTGCCGGCGCTCGATCCGGGGCGGGGCGTTCATGGGGGCTTTATGCCCTAACGAGAGGCGGGCGGGAAGGCTCGCACTGTCATCCCCGGCGACGCGCGTAGCGCGTCGGGAAGGGGATCCAATGCCACGCGCCGGCGCTGTGGGTCCCCTTCCCTCGCTTCGCTCGCCGGGGACGACAGCGGCCCTACCCCACGATCTCGTTGCCCGAGAAGAACTGGCGGATTTCGATCTCGGCGTTCTCGGGGCTGTCGGAGCCGTGGACGGAGTTCTCGCCGATCGAGCGGGCGAACTGCTTGCGGATGGTGCCCTCGGCGGCCTGGGCCGGGTTCGTGGCGCCCATGACCTCGCGGTATTTCGCGACGGCGTTCTCGCCCTCGAGCACCTGCACGACGACCGGTCCCGAGGTCATGAACTCCACGAGCTCGCCGAAGAACGGGCGAGCCTTGTGGACGGCGTAGAACGTCTCCGCCTCGGCGCGCGTCATGCGGATGCGCTTCTGGGCGACGATGCGCAGGCCCGCCTTCTCGATCACGGCGTTGATGGCGCCGGTGAGGTTGCGCTGCGTCGCGTCGGGCTTGATGATCGAGAAGGTGCGCTCGGCGGCCATGGCTGATCCGTTGTCCGGGAGGTTCGGAAAGGCCGCGCCTTATAGCGGCGCCCTCCCCTCCCCTCAAGCGGCCTTCGCAGGTGCAAAAAGGACACGGCCGGGCGAGACGCCCGGCCGCTCCATGCCCCCCGGTTTTCTTGGTTAGTGATGCGTCAGGAACAGCCGCGCCTCCCGTTGCGCGGCGGCGATCTCCTCCGGCGTCATCTCCCGGGCGATCTCGCTCCTCATCGGCGCCGCCTCGCGGAAGCCGCGGGAGACCGCGATGTTGAACCACTTGTGGGCCTTGACCCGGTCGAGCGGCACCGCCGCGCCCGCCGCGTACATGAGGCCGAGCTCGTAGAAGGCCTCGCCGCTCGCCTGCCCCGGTCCCGCCGCGGCCTCGGCTCCCGTCATCTCGAAACGCGCCATTTGACACCCCTGCTTATTCGTTCGACCGCGTCCCTTGTCCCCGCGATCACGGCCGGAGATTGCCGCGCGGAGTTCAAAGAACTCGCTAAAACTTTCGATGAATCCGGCGGTTACCGAAGTTACCGCGGCTCAACCTGAATCAATGCTTGCCGGCATCGAAGAGCGGCGCAAAAGGCGCTTTCGCATCAAGGCCCAAGCTTTTCAGCTAAAGCCCTTGTCCAAAGCGCCGGTTTTGGCGAGGGTAAGGCCAAGCTCGCCCGAAAGCGGCGGCACGACGGGAGACCCATCAATGCGCATGCGTACGATCATCGGGCTCGGCCTTCTCCTCGCGGCGGCGGGACCGGCGGCCGCGCAGAAATACAATCCGGCCGGGACGTGGCTGAGCCAGACCGGCGAGACGCGGGTGCGGCTCGCCCCTTGCGGCGGGCAGATGTGCGGCACGATCGTGTGGGTGAAGAGCCCGGGCAAGGACGTGCACAACCCCGATCCCGCAAAGCGCGGGCGCGACCTCGTCGGAATCCCGATGATCGCCATGAGCCCGAGCGGGAGCGACCAGTGGAAGGGCACGCTCTACCGCTACACCGACGGCCAGACCTTCAGCGGCAGCATGAAGATGACCGGCCAGAACACCATGGAGCTGTCGGGCTGCGTCGCCGGCGGCCTGATCTGCCGCTCCCAGACCTGGACGAGGGCGAACTAACCTTTCCGAAGCGGGAGGCAGGACTACCCCCGGGCCCGCTGCCCGAACAGCACCGCGTGCACAGCGGGGTCGTGGATGTCGTTGGTGCGGCGGTCGTCGGCGTTGACGGCGATGCCGCGCTGCACGGCGGGTCGCGCCAGGACCGCATCGAGCCAGCGCTTCACGTTCGGGAACTCTTGGATGTCCTGCCCCTGGCGCTGCCACAGCTTGGCCCAGCCGACGGTCGCCATGTCGGCGATCGAGTATTCGCCGGCGAGGAATTCGCGGTCGGCGAGCCGCTTGTCCATGACGCCGTAGAGCCGGTTCGCTTCGTTGGTGTAGCGGTCGATCGCGTAAGAAATCTTCTCCTTGGCGTAGATGCGGAAGTGGTGCGCCTGGCCGAGCATCGGGCCGAAGCCGCCCACCTGCCAGAACAGCCACTCCTCGACGGCGACGCGGGTGCGCTCGTCCTGGGGATAGAATTTGCCGGTCTTGCGCCCGAGGTACTGCAGGATCGCGCCGGACTCGAACACCGAGATCGGCTCTCCCCCCGGCCCGTCCGGGTCGACGATCGCGGGAATGCGGTTGTTCGGCGAGACCGCCAGGAACTCGGGCTTGAACTGGTCGCCCTTGCCGATGTTCACCGGGTGGACCGTGTAGGGCAGCCCGCACTCCTCGAGCATGATCGAGATCTTCCAGCCGTTCGGCGTCGGCCAGTAATAGAGATCGATCGGCTTGCCCGTCATCGTCGCCATCGCAGCCCTCCCTCCTTCGAGCGCCCAGCTTAGGCAAAAAGGCCGGAGGGCGTAACGCCCCGCCGGCGCACCGAGTTCATCGGACAATCGTATGATCCCGGCGGGCTTGCGGCGGGCTTGGCACCGGGTGCAATTTCCGGTCGAATGCGGGTTGCGGAGCCGGCGGAGTCCGGCCCGCGGGGCCGGTTTTCAGCACAAGGGGTTCGTCATGAGTCACCGTTTCGGCATCGCCATCCTCCTCCTCGCGCTCGCGATGGCGGCCCCCGCCTCGGCGCAGGCCGCATCCCTCCGGGGCGACGGCGCCATCGTCGTCGCGCAGGCGGCGCTCGGAGAGGAATCACCGGCCAAGCGCAAGCCGCGCAAGCGCGACGGCGCGTCGAAGCGGGAGCCGACAGTCAACCAGATGGCCGCCCGCGAGCGCCAGAAGAAATGCGCCGCCGAGTGGAAAGAGGCGAAGGCCGCCGGCAAGACCGAAGGGCTGAAGTGGCCGAAATACTGGAGCCAGTGCAACGCGCGGCTCAAGGGGAAGACGGTTTAGCCGCCCCTCCCTACGGGGTCATCCCGGCTCTCCCCCGAGGGGAGAGCCGGAATCCAACGGCCGCGCGCCGGAGCCATGGCCCCGGATCGGCCTTCGGCCATCCTGGACCTCCCGGGCTGTGCGTTGACATTCCCCTGCCCCGATCCGTCGCATTCGAGCGGTCGCCTGAACGGGATCTCAGCCCTTCGGCGGTAGGCTCCCTTCGACGCCGCGGATGGGACGCGGCCGACCAGGGGACCTCCATGCGCTTCGCCTTCGCCCTTCTCGCCTTCTCGCTCCTCGCTTCGCCCGCCTTCGCCCAGGCCGGCAACGGCTCGCCCAACTTCCAGGGCGGGGCCGCCTTCAACTCCATGACGGCCGCCGACGCGGCGCGGCTGAACCAGGCCGTGAAGAACGACCCGCAGGCCCGCCAGGCCGTCGACCAGGTCCAGAAGACCCTGAACGACGCCGGCCACCGCTCCGGCCAGCTCCTCGAGAAGACGCGCTGAGCACCATCCCGCTCCCGGACGACCAAAGGGCGGCCTGCGGGCCGCCCTTTTCGTTTGCCCGCGAGCCCGCGTGCTTCGAGATCAAGCCGCCGCCCTGGTCTCCTTCGGCAGGAGGTCGCCCGGCGCCTTGAAGCCGGGCAGCGCCTCGATGCGCTTCGCCCAGGCGGCGACGTTCGGGAAGGCCGAGAGGTCGTGGCCCGCCTCGCCGGCGTAGCCGACGACGCCGTAGACGTCGATGTCCGCGAAGGTCGGGCCATCCCCGACGATCCAGTCGCGACCTTTCAGGTGGTCGTCGAGGACCTTCAGCGCCGTCCGCCCATCCGCCTCGTAGTGCTCGACCACCTCGGGGGCGAACTTGGCGAAGCCGAGCTTCGCGGCGCGCGGGCGGTAGACGCCCTTCGACAGCCGGTCGAACTCCCAGAACACCCACTCGCGGGCGTCCATGCGCTCCTGGAGGCTCGCGCCGCCGAACTTGCCGGTCTTGTCGGCGAGGTACTCGAGGATCGCGGCCGACTGGCACAGATGCCGGCCGTTGGAGTTGTCGACGAGGAGCGGCACCTGTCCGAAGCGCTGCTTCGCCAGATACTCGGGGCGCTTGTGCTCGCCCTCGCGCAGGTTGACGTGCACGTAGTCGAAGGGCTCGCCGGCAAGCGACAGGAACAGGCCGACCTTGTAGGTCGGGCCGGAAGCCCAGACCCCGTGAAGCGTGTAGCGTGCGGGCATGGAACACCTTTGCGGATGAAGCGATCTCGGAAATGATCGGAGCGGCGCGACGCTAGCCGATCGCAAGCTCGGCCGGAAGCCGCGGGCCTCAAGGAGACGGAAGCGATGGCTTCACTTCAGCGCGAGAAGCGCACCTTGCAGCAGGTCGTGGCGATCGCGGCCCTCGTGCCGGTGCTGGCCGGGCTCTCCGGCGTCCTGTTCGGCCACGGCATCACCGGCGACCACAACCCGAGCGTCTCGGCCGACAGCCATTTCCGCTTCCTGTCCGGCCTGCTGCTGGGCATCGGCCTGTGCTTCTGGTCGACCGTGCCCGGCATCGAGGGGAAGACGACCTTCTTCCGCTTCCTCACCCTCATCGTCGTGCTCGGCGGCCTCGCCCGGCTCTTGGGCCTGTGGATCACCGGCATCCCGTCGCTGTTCATGCTGATGGCGCTCGCCATGGAGCTCATCGTCACGCCGGCGCTGTGCTTCTGGCAGACGCGGGTCGCGAACAAGCATGCGGAGGAGGTGGGCGTGGCGCCTTGAGGCGGCTACAGCGCCTTCTCGAAGCGGTGCTCGACCGAACCCGAGATGTCGCCAAGCGCCCGCGTGCCCTCCAGGCGGACATAGCCGAGGCGCTCGTAGAGCCGGTGGGCGGCGGTAAAGCGGGTGTCGGACCAGAAGAGCACCTTTCGGGCGCCGCGCTCATGGGCGTGCTCCTCGACGAGCCGGATCAGCCGCTCGCCGAGGCCCCGCCGGCGCATGTCGGGGCGCACGTAGAGGCGGTGCAATTCGCCCGTCCCCTCCTCCGGGTAGTCGACGGCGACGCAGGCGCAGGTGCGGCCCGAAGGGTCCTCGGCGACGAAGAAGGCGCCGCCCTTCTCGGCGAAGGCGCGGCCCGGCGCGCGCAGGTCCGCGAGGTCGTCGTGCGGATCGACGTAGCAGCCCGGGTATTCGGCGAAGCACAGGGCGAGGAGCCCGAAGAGGTCCTGCGCGTCGCCGTCCCGGGCGGGGCGGATCGCGACGGCCTCCGCGCCCCGCCCGACCGTCCCCTTCGCCCGCCGCTCGTAGACGAGGGCCCGGCCCATGCCGTCCTCGACGCTGTCGCCCGTCCAGGCGAAGCCGGCGCCTTCGTAGAAGGCGCGCCCCTTGGCGTTCTCGGCATGGACGTTGAGCCGCACCGTTCCGGCCGGCAGGCTCGCTCCCGCCGCGTGCAGAAGGGCACGGCCCACGCCCCGCCGCTGCAGCGGCGGGCGGACGTAGAGCCGGTCGACGACAAGCGCGTCGTCGTGCAGCGTCGCCGAGATCGTGCCGGCGAGCCCGTCTGCGGCGTCGGCGACGAGGAAGAGGTGCCGCGGCCGTCCGAGGCCATGGGCGAGGGCCTCGGGCCCGTGCCAGGCCCCGGAGACGGCCGCGACCTGCTCGGGGCCGACGAGGGCGTCGTAGCTGTCGTGCCAGGTCTCGCGCAGGAGCCGCTGCACGGCCGGAAGGTCGGCCCGGGTGGCGGGCCGGACGACGACGAGGGCGCTGGTCGTGGCGGGCACGGGAGGTCCTTCAGTCGTTCGGGCGGATCGGATAGGCTCGCGAATGCCGGAGAGACCGGAGGAGACGATGGCGCCGTTGCCCGAGGACACCCAGCGCTTCTCGTCCTTTGCGGACTTCTACCCGTTCTATCTCGCCGAGCACGGCGACCGCACGTCGCGGCGGCTGCACTTCCTCGGCACGACGCTCGCGCTCGTGATCCTGGCTTATGCGCTGGCGACTCGGCGCTGGTGGGCGCTGATCCTCGTGCCGGTCGCCGGCTACGGCTTCGCCTGGATCGGCCACTACATCTTCGAGAAGAACCGCCCGGCGACCTTCCGCCACCCGCTCTACAGCCTCATGGGCGATGTCCGAATGTGGCTCGACATGCTCACGGGGCGGATCAAATTCTGAACGCCTACCGCAGGCACGAAAAAGCCCGCCGGCGGGGAGCCGGCGGGCTTTCGGAGATGGGCCGGGCCGGCGCGAGGCCGGCCCGCACTTCGCTGACCGTTACGGGCTCTTCGAGCCGCCGCTCGACCCGCCGGAGCTCATGCCCGAGGACGAGCCGGAGCCGGACGAACCCGAGCCGGAGCTCATGCCGGAGCCGCTCGAGCCGCCGGACGACGAGCCGCCGCCCGAGCCGCCCGAGCGGGTCCCGCCCGTGGTCTCGGGCGAGGAGCCGGAGCGCCCGCCCGACGTCGTCGCCGAGCCTGACGCCGACTCGCGGGTGCTCGCGCCGCCCGAGACGCCGGTGCGGGTCGTGGTGCTCGAGCCGCCGCGGACCGAGACGCCCGAGCGCTCGCGCACGCTCGCGCCGACGCCGACCGACACGCCGGTCGACGTCCGCGAGTGGATGGTGCGGCGGCTGCGGACCGACACGCTCGACGGCTCGTCGTAGCTGTGCACGACGACGCGGCGGCCGTGGCGGACGACGTAGCGCGGGCTCTTCTTCTTCGACTTCACGACGACCTTCTTGCCCTTGACCTTGCGCTTGATCACGGTCGGGCTGTCGTCCTCGACGGAGACGCTGCGCACGCTGCGGCGGCGGTTGATCGTCGTCACGCTCGGCTCCTCGTGGACCGTGCGGCTGTGGACCGACACGCCGGAGCGCTCGCGGCTCTCGATGCCGACGCGGGCGCTGGTCTCGGTGCGGGTGCGGGATTCGACGCTCGCGCCGCCGCGGGATTCGCCGCGGCTCTCGCTGCGGACGGAGGCGCCGGAGCGCTCCGAGCCGGAGCTCGACATCGTGCCGGAACCGCCGGACGAGCCGGGGCTGCTGGCGCTGGAGCTGGAGCTCATGCCGGAGCCCGAGCCGCCGGACGAGCCGGAGCCTGAGCCTCCGCTGGAAGTCTGGGCGTAGACGGCCGTGCCGATCAAGGCGGCCGCAAGCCCGAGGGCTACTGCTTTCATGGGACGTCACCTCGGTTCCGTGGGAACGGTGACCGGGGAACGTTGTGCCAAAGCTTAGGTTCCGCGCCCAAGCCCCGAAGGCAGCCCAAGAATTCGCTGTAAGGCGCTAGACTGAACGAATGTTCAGCTTGGGCGAATACTGCAGTGCAGTATCGCTAACTGCCAAGCTCGCCTACTCGATGCCGAGCTTCTGCTTCAGAAGCGCGTTCACCGCCTGCGGGTTCGCCTTGCCCCCGGTCGCCTTCATGACCTGGCCGACGAACCAGCCGAGGAGGGTCGGCTTCGCCTTCGCCTGCTCGACCTTGTCGGGATTCGCGGCGATGATCTGATCGACCGCCTTCTCGATCGCGCCGGTGTCGGTGACCTGGCGCAGGCCGCGCTTCTCGACCACCTCGCGCGGATCGCCGCCTTCGGTCCAGACGATCTCGAACAGGTCCTTGGCGATCTTGCCGGAAATCGTGCCCTCGCCGATGAGGTCGACGATGGCGCCGAGCTGGGCGGCCGAGACCGGCGAGGCCTCGATCCCCTGCCCTTCCTTGTTGAGGCGGCCGAACAGCTCGTTGATGACCCAGTTCGCGGCGGCCTTGCCGTCGCGGCCCTTGGCCACCGCCTCGAAGTAGTCGGCCGAGGCGCGCTCGGCGACGAGCACGCCGGCGTCGTACGGCGAGAGGCCGTAGTCGGCGATGAAGCGCGCCTTCTTGGCGTCGGGCAGCTCCGGAAGGCCGCGTGCGAGATCCTCGACATACTCCTGCGTGAACTCGAGGGGCAGCAGGTCCGGGTCCGGAAAATAGCGGTAGTCGTGCGCCTCCTCCTTCGAGCGCATGGAGCGGGTCTCGCCCTTGCCCGGATCGAACAGGCGCGTCTCCTGGTCGATCGAGCCGCCGTCTTCCAGGATGCCGATCTGGCGCCGCGCCTCGTACTCGATCGCCTGGCCGATGAAGCGGATCGAGTTGACGTTCTTGATCTCGCAGCGGGTGCCCAGCGGCTCGCCCGGGCGGCGCACCGAGACGTTCACGTCGGCGCGCAAGGAGCCCTTCTCCATGTCGCCGTCGCAGGTGCCGAGGTAGCGCAGGATGGTGCGCAGCTTCGAAACGTAGGCCTTGGCCTCCTCGGAGGAGCGCAGGTCCGGCTTCGAGACGATCTCCATGAGGGCCACGCCCGAGCGGTTGAGGTCGACGAAGCTCAAGGAGGGGTGGAGGTCGTGGATCGACTTGCCGGCATCCTGCTCGAGATGCAGGCGCTCGATCCTGACCGTGATGGCCTCGCCCTCCGGCATGTCGACCAGGACCTCGCCCTCGCCGACGATCGGGCTCTTGTACTGGCTGATCTGGTAGCCCTGGGGCAGGTCCGGGTAGAAGTAGTTCTTGCGGTCGAAGGTGCTCTTCAGGTTCACCTGCGCCTTGAGGCCGAGGCCGGTGCGGATCGCCTGGCGCACGCATTCCTCGTTGATGACCGGCAGCATGCCGGGCATTGCCGCGTCGACGAAGGAGACATGGTCGTTCGGCTCCCCCCCGAACTCCGTCGAGGCGCCGGAGAAGAGCTTCGCCTCGCTCGTCACCTGGGCGTGGACCTCCATGCCGACGATGACCTCCCAGTCGCCGCTCGCGCCCCGGATGAGCTTCTTGGGGTTGAGGGGCGGCTGGACGGGGGCGTTCATCGGTTTTCTCAGGTTCGGGCGGGGCGGGCGCAAGGCCTTTACGGCAGTAAGTTCGATCCGCCGACCCGGTCAACCCTCTGGTTCCGGAGCCCGATTCGTACTGCCTAAGTCATGCGGCCCGTGCAGAGCATAGCGGCAATTATAACGGCCAGGCTTCTGAAACTCATACCTTAGTCGAGCGTTGTCCGGCCAGCTGAAGCGACACCCAGGAGCGTACAATGGCCATGGATCGCAACGACGATCTTGGCATGGCCCGCCCGAATCCGATGGCGGATCGTGACCCGACCCTCGACTCGACCCGCATGAACAGCGCGTACGACCGCGATACTGTGGTCTACGACCGCGACGATGCCGGCGGCTCGAACTTCCTCGCTTTCCTGATCGGCGGCCTCGTGATCGCCGTCGGGCTCCTCGCCTTCCTGTTCTACGACGGCGGCAACACCCGCGACGTGACCACCACCGGCTCGACGGCCCCGCGCATCGAGCGTCCGGCGACCCCGGCCGCCCCGACGGGCCCGGCGGTCACGGCCCCGTCCGCGCCCGCCCCGGCGGCGCCGGCAACCCCGCAGTAGAAGCGCAAGATCGCCGCGTAAAGCATTGTCAGCGTTGTGAGAACGGGACGGTTCCGGCTCAAGCGGCGGGGGCCGTCCCGGCCTTTTTGGACCTCCTCCCGGCACCAAGCCGCCACGCTGGGCGTTGTGGTGACGGGCAACCGACGAAAGGATCGTTCCTATGGCAGTTGATCGGGACCCCTACGACACGACCCGGAACACCACCGGATCGGGCGCCGGGCTCAACACCGGCGCCGACATGGGTGTTGGATCGGGCGCCGGGCTCGGCGCGGGCCGCACCGGCCTCGACCGGACGGACTTCGACCGCACCGACATGGCCGACGCTCCTTACGGCCGGCGCCGCGGCAACGGCTGGGCCTGGGGCATCGGCGCGCTCGTCGTGCTGCTCGCCCTCTTCGCCCTGTTCAACTGGAGCGGCAGCGGCGGCCGCGACGTGAGCACCACCGCGACCACCACGAGCCGGCCTGCCGGCAGCGGCGCCACGGGCTCGGGCGCGGCGCCGCCCACCACGGCTCCCGCCACTCCGGCCTCGCCGGCCCGGCCCGCGAACCCGCAGTAACCTGTCTCGCGTAACGGCGGAAAACGTCAGGGCCCGGTCCGCCGGGCCCTTTCGTTTGCGGCGCCAGGCGCCGCCCTAGAGCGGGATGACTTTTTCTTCGAGTCGTCATCCCGTTCTCTCTATCTCTTAGTTCGAGCGTGATCTTTTCCGAAAACCGGTTCCCACTTTTTGGGATCAGCTCTAAAGGCCCAGAATTTCGGCCCTGATCCGATCGAGACGCTTGAAATGAAGATTGTTCGTCATCACCAGGACGAGATGCTTCACGCTGTCGGGGTCGAGCGCCTCGAATCCGACGGTCGATACCTTGACCGGAACCGGCTCCTCGGCGTGCTGGTCTGATGCGGCGCCGTCCGCGGCACCGGCGGGCTGGGCCGCCGCTTCGTTTCCTGCCGCGGAGCCGCTCCCGGCTCCCGCGGCCCGCTCGCCGGACGGCCGCCGATCCACGTCGCCGGCCGTCTCCGTCGAATGCGGAGGCGTGAAGATGACGAGGTCGTCCCCGCGCTTCGCCCGGGCGAACAGGATGGCGCCAAGCGCCTTGAGCAGGCTCGGCGTGGCGCACTCGGACAAGACGGCATCGCGCAGATCGAAGATCGTCCGGATGTTGCGTCGCCGCAGCTCAATGAAACGGTCTGGTCCGACGGCGGCGCAAAGCTGCGCCTGCGCCACCCAGTCGAAGCACTCCAGGAACTGGAACGGCGTCTCGACGTAGAGCATGATCGGATTGGTCGTCGCGAGGTTCTGCACGTCCGCGATGTCGTTCTCCTCGAGCCGGACGCGCTTTGCATAGTCGATGCCGTCGATCACCTCGACCGAGATCGCCCCGCAAGCCTGCAGGACATCCTCGCGCTCGCGCTTCAAGGTGAGCGGCACGCGGCTGACGATGTAGCGCAGACCGAGATCCGGGAAGAATCCGATCAGGAATGCGATGGCGATCCACGCGGGAGCCAAATCCGGGACCACGTCAGCCGGGGCGCTCGAGCTCACAACGGCGCCGGCTCCAGCCCCGAGGGCGGCCCCGACCGCGCCGCCGCCGGCGGCGCTCTGGCCCATGGCCGGCTTGCGATCGGTTTGAGACGCGGCCCAAGCCGCGGCGGCGCCTCCTCCGGCAACTCCCACCGCCGCGCCTGCGCCGCCCCACTTGGCGGAGAGATCCGGCAGGGTCTGCCAGGTCCGCCACAGCACCACCGCGGTCAGGACGGCCAGGACGATCTGCACGGCCATGCGCAGAAAGGACAAGGGCCCGAGCTCGAAGTTCGCCACCGCGCGCAGAAGATACGCCAGGGAGAAGATGAAAGCGCCCATGAAGGCATAGGAGATGATGGCGACGACGTTCCGGAACACGGCCTCCTGCGGAGGCAGCCGGTCCTGCTGGACAGAAGCTTGGTCCTGCTGGGCAGGAGGCGGATTCGGCTTGATGCCGATATTGAAGCCGCCATTGGTAAGAAAGGTCGGCGAGATGATCCTGGTGCAGTCCGCCTTCTGCGCAGGACCATTGCTCCCCGGACCTGACGTGTCCTTCGCCCTGGAGAAATAGCTGAGGGGATCGAAACATCTGTTGAGGAGCTGATCCATGGGCGAAAACGAGATCAGCAGCCCGAAGAACGCAAAGGCCACGTAGGGAAGCGAGCAGAAGAATATCTTGGAACCCTGGTAGCCTCCCACCTGTGACGAATATTTCGTCTCGATGCTCTTCAACGCCGGCGAATTCGTATCGAAGCCGGAGTTTTCGATGAAATCGGCGATCGTCTTCGCTCGATTTTCCCTGACGATTCTTCTGATGAAGATCAGCAAGATCGGGATCAAGAGCGCCAGGACCAAACTGCCGATGATGGGAATGACGCTGGCATTATTCACGTGCGCTCTCCGTCATGACAGCAATGGACAGTCGAACGAGCGGTTACATTAGAGCCCTTTAACGCGTTTCCGCAAGAGTTGGACACCTTCCAGGATGAAAGCCCCTTGCCGAATACGCCGACGTCCGGGCAGGTTGCGACGATCGCGCGGTCGGCACGGAGATCGAAGCAAGCGGCAAGGGCACGGCGGGGACGATGACGCCCTTAGGCCCACCACGCCTCCGGCAGCGCGGCCCGCCCCGCGACCCCGCAGTAGTCAGTCTCGCGTCACCGCGGAAAACGTCAGGGCCCGGTCCGTCCGGGCCCTTTCGTTTGGGCCTGCCGCACCCGTAGGAACAGAGGGGCGAACACAGCGCGGCGGGTCACTCCCAAGGAAACTTCTGCTTCACTCTGCGCTCGCTCGGTCCAAGGAGCCGCAGCGGCCGGTTGACGGCACCGGCCATCAGATCCGGAACGTTCCGCCGGGCGGCCGCGACCACATCATCCTGCAGGGGCGTGATCGTCAGGCGGGTCGCCCCGGTTGTCGTGAAGAAGCCATCCTTGTCGTAGGCGAAGTTCACCTGGCCGAGCCTGACGACCTCGCCTGCTTGCAGCTGAAACGCGGCATACGGCCCCGTGAAGGTTCGGCGGGAGCCCGAGTCCTTGCAGATGATCGAGGCAACCACGTACTCCCCAGCCGGGAAAGTGATCATCCGGGCGGGAACGGTTCCGAAGACGGTCCGGTGCGACCCGGGCAGTTCGCCAGCGCGTCGCCACTGCCCGTCCTTGCGGTAGGCCACGATGGCGGCTGGGGCGATGCAGATGGGCTTCTCGAAGCGGATGTCGAAGAACACCGCGCCGCGGCCAGCCTCCTTCAGTTCGGCCCGGGTCGCCACCGGGGCGGTCTGGCCGAGGGCCCCCGTCGCGCCTGCGATGCTCGCGGCCACGACTATGCCGAGCGCCCGCACCGGACACGCAGAATTCATCTTCTTCATCTCAGCTCCACCACGCCTCCGGCAGCGCGGCCCGTTCCGCCGCGTCCTCGATCGCCTGCCCGGCCGCGAAGAGCGTCTCCTCGTCGAACGGCCGCCCGATGAGCTGCAGCCCCAGCGGCAGCCCTTGCGCGTCGAGGCCGGCCGGGACCGCGATGCCGGGGAGGCCCGCCATGTTCACCGTCACGGTGAACACGTCGTTGAGGTACATCTCGACGGGGTCGTCCGAGCCCTTCTCGCCGATGCCGAAGGCGGCCGAGGGCGTCGCAGGCGTCAGGATCGCGTCGACGCCCGCAGCAAAAGCCTCCTCGAAGTCGCGCTTGATGAGCGTGCGGATCTTCTGGGCGCGGACGTAGTAGGCGTCGTAGTAGCCGGCCGAGAGGACGTAGGTGCCGATCATGACCCGGCGCTTGACCTCGCGCCCGAAGCCCGCCGCGCGGGTGTTCTCGTACATCTCGACGACGTCGCGGCCGGGCACCCGCAGGCCGTAGCGCACGCCGTCGTAGCGGGCGAGGTTCGAGGACGCCTCGGCCGGGGCGACGATGTAGTAGGCCGGCAGCGCGTACTTGGTATGCGGCAGGGAGACCTCGACGATCTCGGCGCCGGCGTCCCTCAGCCACGCGGCGCCCTCGTCCCACAGCCGGCCGATCTCGTCGGCCATGCCGTCGAGGCGGTATTCTCGGGGGATGCCGATCTTGAGGCCCTTCACGCCGCGCGACACGGCGGCCTCGAAATCGGGCACGGGGACGTCGGCCGAGGTCGTGTCCTTCGGGTCGGGGCCGGCCATCGATCGGAGCAGGATGGCGCAGTCGCGCACCGTGCGGGCGATCGGGCCGGCCTGGTCGAGGGACGAGGCGAAGGCGACGATGCCGAAGCGCGAGCAGCGCCCGTAGGTCGGCTTGATCCCGACCGTGCCGGTGAACGCCGCGGGCTGGCGGATCGAGCCGCCGGTGTCGGTCGCCGTGGCGCCGAGGCACAGCCTCGCCGCGACCGCGGCCGCCGAGCCGCCGGAGGAGCCGCCCGGCACGAGGTGCGCGCCCTCGACGGCGCCCGAAGCGCCGCCGGCGTGGACGTTCGAGCCCTTGCGGCGCCAGGGCGACACCACCGGGCCGAAGGCGCTCGTCTCGTTCGACGAGCCCATGGCGAACTCGTCGTTGTTGAGCTTGCCCAGCATCACGGCGCCGTCGTCCCACAGCTGCTGCGTGACGGTGGATTCGTACTGCGGCTCGAAGCCCCTGAGGATGTTGGACCCGGCGGTCGTCTGGAAGCCCTTGGTGCAATAGAGGTCCTTGATGCCGAGCGGCAGGCCTTCGAGCGGCCCTCCGCCGCCGTTCGCAAGGCGCTGGTCGGAGGCCGCCGCCATCGCGAGCGCGCGCTCGGGCGTCTCGAGCACGAAGGCGTTGAGGGCCCGCGCCTTCTCGACCGCGTCGACGTGGGCCCGTGTCAGCTCGGTCGCGGAGAAGCGCCGGCCTTTCAGGCCGTCGCGGGCCTCGGCGAGGGTGAGGTTCGTGAGGTCGGTCAATGCATCGTCCATTCAGCGTCATGGCCGGGCCTGGCCCGGCATCCCGGGCCGGAGGACATCCGATCGGATGGAGGCCCTCGGGTCTCTGCTGCGCTCGGCCCGAGGATGACGGCGGTGTTATTCCACGACTTTAGGAACCAAAAAGAAGTGGTCCTCGGTCGCGGGGGCGTTCCTGACGATGGCATCGGGATAGCCGCCGTCGGTGACGGCGTCCTGGCGCTTCTTCATCGTCATGGGCGTGACGGAGGTCATGGGCTCGACGCCTTCGACGTCGACCTCGTCCAGCTGCTCGACGAAGGACAGGATGGCGTTGAGCTCGCCTTGAAGGTGCGGGACGTCGTCCTCGCTCACGGCGATGCGGGCAAGCCGCGCGATGCGGCGCACCGTCTTCTGGTCGACCGACATGGGTTCTTCCGATCGGGATTGAGGCTCGCGCGCCTATAGCACCGCCGCCTTTCGCGCCGCAACGCGCGCCCGCGCCTTTAGGTGATCACCGATCCCGGGCCGCTGGGGACCGGCACGACGATGACCCGCGTCTGCTTCCAGCGGGCGAAGCTGTGCACCACGCCCGCCGAGAGGAAGAAGGCGGCAAGGCACAGGAGGACGAACCGGACCCCGGGCGAGCTCGGGACCGCCGCCAAGCCGAAACGGGAGCGTCCGGCCACGATCCTGAGCCGAGGACGGACAAGCGGCGGCTCCGGGACGGCCGACGGGTCCGGGACGGCCGGCGCGAACCGCTTTTTCCCGACCGGGACGAGGTCCTCCGGGCGGATGCCCCGGACCGGCGCCTTTTCGACGGGTCGCCGTGCCGCAACGGGCGCCGGCTCGACGGCGATGGGCGGCGGCTCGGCGCCAAGGTCTTCCGCAACAACAGGCGCGGCGCCATCGTCCGTCCGCTTCGGCTTCTCCGCGCCGCGCAGCCGCTCGGCCCAGGCTTCGAGGCGGGCGATCGTCAGCGGCTCCTTGGCAAACGATTTTCCGCCGTCGCCTTGCGAAGGCCCGGAACGACAACGGGAGACCGCCTCTCCCCGCCAGCACGGCTCACGGGCGCCGTCCCAGCCGGCGCCCGGCGCCGCCGGCCCGGTCGGGATGCGCCGGGCGAGGTCGACCGGAATCCAGCCGCTCTCCGGCACCTCGGAGTCGACCACGACCACGCGGCCCCGGGCCGCCGTCAAAGAGTCCTGTCGAGCGTCCACGCCTCACCCTCTTCCCGAGGTGAATTCTTCGTGAACGCGACTATGGCGGCTCAGTCCCGGTCCGGCTACGGAATGCTTAAAGGACGGTTAAAATCCGAGCGATCGCGGCTTCTCACTGGATGCGCACCGCCGTGTGCTTGTGCGGCACGACGACCTGGATGCCGCTGCCCTCCATGGCGGCGACGAACCTGTCGGCGGTCGCCTCGATGATCGGAAAGGAGCCGTAATGGCAGGGGATGACGGCCTTCGGCCGGAAGAAGCGGCGCACGGCGAGCGCCGCCGTCTGCGGCCCCATGGTGAAGCGGTCGCCGATCGGCACGATCACGACCTGCGGCTCGTGGATCTCGGCGATCAGCGCCATGTCGCCGAAGATGTCGGTGTCGCCCATGTGGTAGACGGTGGGCTCGCCGGGGGCCTTGACGATCGCGCCGTTGGGGCTGCCGAGCGGGACCATGACCCCGGCCTCGCCCATCCCGGCCGAGTGGTCGGCCCGCACCAGGGTGACCGTGAAGCCGCCCTGGTCGGTCGTGCCGCCGGTGTTCATGGGATCGAACTTCTCCAAGCCCTTCGAGGCGAGCCACATGCACAGGTCGTAGTTGGTGACGACCTTGGCGCCGGTCTCCTTCGAGACCTCGATGGCGTCGCCGACGTGGTCGCCATGGCCATGGGTGATCACGACATGGGTCGCGCCGGCGATCGCGGTGGAGCGGTCGCCGTCGAAGGCCGGGTTGCCGGTGAAGAAGGGGTCGATCAGCACCACCTTGTCCGAGAACTCGAGACGGAAGGCGGAATGGCCGAACCAGGTGATCCTCATGGCTCTCTTCCGGGGGTGGACGACAGGCCTTAAGGGTTAACGCAACGACGTGGATGCCACAACGGAGCGGCGGGCGATGAGCGGCAACCCTCTTTCCTTCTGGTGGGACATGGTCCGGCAGCCCCTTTCCGGAGACGTGAACCAGCGCATCGTGACCTCCTGGCTGTCGCCGAACGTGACCGTCAACTACGGCGGCAATTTCGAGATCGAGCGGCGGGTCGTCAGCGAGGTCGCGAGCTTCGGCCGCCAGATCGGCTGGCTCGCCGAGATCGTGGACAAGCTGGCCGACGGGAAGTCCGCGCCCGCGGACGCCCTGAAGAAGCTCCGCAAGGCGATGAAGGAGATCGCGGCGATCAAGGAGCAGGTCCGCCGGAGCGCCGAGGACGAGGCGGCGGAAGCGCTCGACCGGCTCGAAAAGGAAGATCCGGAAGGATTCCGCAAGCTCCTGGAGCGGCGCGTCAGAGGCCTGCCGGCGAAAGACCGGACTTGAAAGGGCCCGCGTCGGACGAGCCCATGACCGTCGGCGCGGCGGCCTTCGCCGACCTCCCGCGGCACGCGCGCCTCCTCGGGGCCGACCTCGGGACGAAGACGATCGGCCTCGCCCTCTCGGACGTGGAGCGCCGGATCGCGACGCCGCTCGAGACCATCAGGCGCACGAAGTTCACGGCCGACGCCGGGAAGCTCAAGGCGTTCGTCGAGCGCTTCGAGGTCGCCGGCATCGTCATGGGCCTGCCGCTCAACATGGACGGCACGGAAGGACCCCGGGCGCAGTCGACCCGCGCCTTCGCCCGCAACCTTGGGCCGCTCGTCCGCTGCCCGGTCGCGTTCTGGGACGAGCGGCTCTCGACCCTTGCCGTCACCCGCACCCTCCTCGACGCCGACGCGTCCCGCGGCCGCCGCGCCGCGCTCGTCGACAAGATGGCGGCGGCCTACGTCCTGCAGGGCTTCCTCGACCACCTCGCGGGATTTCGACAGGAAGGCTGACCCGGGCGGGTTCCTACAACCTTACAGTGCCATTTGGCTGTTGTTTAACTCGGGATTGTGCTGATAAGAATTGCAACCAGCGCTTTCACAGGTCCGTCCGATGCCCAAGGCCAGCCAAGCCCGACAGACTCACGAGCCCGACGCCGTTCCGGAAGGCTTTGCCTCCCCGGCGGAGGCGGCGGCCTACATGTCCCATATGGCCGGGGAGCTCGCCGCGATCGCGCGCGCGTTCCGGTTCGAGGACCTCGCCTACCTGTTCGAGATGGCGAAGCTCGAGGCCGCGAACCCGTCCGGCAAGACGCCCGAGCAGAAGACCGCCTGATCAGGCGGAGGACTGCCCCGCCGGAGGCGTCAGCGACACCGCGCTCCCCGGATGCCGGACGAGCCGTCCGGCGAGCTCGAGCTCCAGCAGGATTCCGTGGACGGCGCGGATCGAGAGCCCGGATTGGCGCGCGAGATCGTCGGGCGAGACCGGGGCCGGCCCGAGGAGCCCGACGAGGATGCCGGTCTCGTCGCCCGGCGCCTCCTCCGGCGACGGCTCGAAGAGGTGGCGGACCGGTTCCGCCGCCGTCCGGCCGGACTGCAGGTCGAGCTCGTCCCACAGGCCCTCGAGCTCGTCATAGGGGTGCCAGCCCGGCTCCTCGGCCGTCTTCGGCGGGAGGGGGTCGGCACCGACGATCTTCGCGAGCGGCTCGATGACGTGCTCCGGCGCGGCGCAGAGCGTGGCGCCCTGGCGGATGAGGTCGTTCGTGCCCTCGGCCCGGGGGTCCAGCGGCGACCCCGGAACGGCGAAGACCTCCCGCCCCTGCTCGAGGGCGAAGCGGGCGGTGATCAGCGAGCCCGACTTCTTCGCCGCCTCGACCACGACGACGCCGTAGGACAGGCCGGAGACGATGCGGTTGCGCCGGGGAAAGTCGCGCCCGCGGGGCTCCCATTCGAGCGGCATCTCGGAGACGGCCGCCCCGCCCTCGGCGACGATCTTCTCCAAGAGCGGCGCATTGTCGGCGGGATAGACCCGGGCATGGCCGCCGGCGAGCACCGCGACCGTCCCGGTCGCGAGCGAGCCCCGGTGCGCCCGCGTGTCGATGCCGCGCGCGAGCCCCGAGACCACCGTGTACCCGGCGTCGGCGAGCGCCTTCGCGAGCCGCTCCGTGAAGGTCAGGCCCGCCGCCGAGGCGTTGCGCGAGCCGACGATCGCCACCATCGGGCGGGCGAGGGCCTTCGCGTCGCCGCGGACCGCGATCAGCGGCGGCGCCGAATCGATCGCCCGCAGCGTCTTCGGGTATTCGGGCTCGCCCGTCGCGACGAGGCGCCCGCCGAGGCGCTGCGTCGCCTCGAGCTCGCGCTCCGCCTCCGCGCGGCTCGTGACCTTGAGGGTCCGGCCGGCCCTGCGCGCGAGCGCCGGTAGGGCCTCGAGGGCGGCGGCCGCGCCGCCGAAGCGGTTGATCAGGGCCTGGAAGGTGCGCGGCCCGACGCTCTCGGAGCGGATCAGCCTGAGCCACGCGAGGCGCTGCTCGTCGGTGAGGCGGTGCTCGCTCATCCGCGCTGCCCGATGCGCCCTTCCGTGCCGGCCGCGAGCCGCCGGATGTTCTCGCGGTGGCGCCACCACAGGAGCGGCGTGAGGACGGCGAACAGCACCGCCATCTGCCGCTCGCCCAGCCACCACAGGAAGGGCGGCATCGCGGCGCTCGCCACGAGCCCGGACAGCGAGGAATAGCGGGTCGCGGCCGCCGTCGCGAGCCAGACGCCTGCGAAGGCGGCGACCGCGACCGGCTGCAGGGCGATGAGGCAGCCGATGTAGGTGGCGACCCCCTTCCCGCCCCTGAACCTCAGCCAGACCGGATAGAGGTGCCCGAGGAAGGCGCCGAGCGCGGCGAGGATCGCGGTGTTCGGCCCGAACTGCCAGCCGATCGCGACCGCGGCCGTCCCCTTCAGCATGTCGCCGAGGAGCGTCGCGGCCGCGAGGCCCTTGCGGCCGGTGCGCAGGACGTTCGTCGCGCCGATGTTGCCAGAGCCGATGGCGCGGATGTCGCCGGCGCCGGCGAGCCGCGTCAGGATCAGGCCGAAGGGGATGGAGCCGAGGAGGTAGCCGACGGCGAACGCGGCGAGGAAATAGGGCGCGTCGAGCCCCCAGTTCATCGACACCGGCATGCGCCCCTACCCCGTCCCCTTGTCGCGCGCATCATACACGATCCGGCCGCCGGCCAAGGTCAGGCGCACCCGGCCCTGCAGGCGGGCCTCGTCGAAGGGCGTGTTCTTGGAGCGGGAGCGAAGATCCTGCTTGTCGAGGACGAAAGGTTCGTCCGGATCGAACAGGACGAGGTCCGCCGGCGCGCCGGCCGCGAGGCGCCCCACGGGCAGGCCGAGGATCTCCGCCGGCCGGGTCGAGAGCGCGGCAAGAAGCTTCGCGAGCGGCAGCCGCCCGTCGTGCACGAGGCGCAACGCCGCCGGAAGCAGCGTCTCGAGGCCGACGGCGCCGTCCGCGGATTCCGCGAAGGGCAGCCGCTTCGTCTCCACGTCCTGCGGATTGTGGTCGGACACGACCGCGTCGACGACGCCCTCGGCGAGCGCCTCGATCACCGCCTGCCGGTCGTCCTCCGAGCGCAGGGGGGGCGAGAGCTTGAGGAAGGTGCGGTAGTCGCCGATGTCGTTCTCGTTGAGGGAGAGGCTATTGATCGAGACGCCGCAGGTGACGGGGAGGCCTTCGTCCTTCGCCCGCCGCACGAGCGCGACCGAGTCGGCGCAGGAGACCATGGCGGCGTGGTAGCGGGCGCCGGTGAGCCGCACGAGCCTGAGGTCCCGCCCGAGGACGACCGTCTCGGCCTCGCGCGGGATGCCGGCGAGGCCGAGCCGCGAGGCGGTCTCGCCCTCGTTCATGACGCCGTCGCCGACGAGGTCCGGGTCCTCGAGGTGGGGCATCAGCAGGGCGTCGAAGTCGCGGGCATAGGTGAGCGCGCGGCGCATCACCTGCGCGTTCGTCACCGAGCGCGTGCCGTCCGTGAACGCGACCGCGCCGGCCTCGGCGAGGAGCCCGAACTCGGTCATCTCCCGCCCGGCGAGGCCCTTGGTGATCGCCGCCGCCGGATGGATGGCGACGACCGCCGTGTCGCGGGCCCGGCGCAGCACGAAGTCGACGATCGCCGGATCGTCGATGACCGGGTTCGTGTCCGGCATGCAGACGAGCGTCGTGACGCCGCCGGCGGCCGCTGCCTCGCTCGCGCTCTTCAGGGTCTCGCGGTGCTCGGCCCCGGGCTCGCCCGTGAAGGCGCGCATGTCGACAAGGCCGGGGCTGAGGACATGGCCGCCGCAGTCGATAACGGTTGCCCCCTCCGGAGCCGCGGGCGCCGCGCCCCACGCGACGTCGGCGACGATCCCATCGCGCACGAGCACGGCCCCCTGCCCTTCCCGTCCGGAAGTGGGGTCGACGAGTCGGGCGCCGGCGAGGAGGATGAGACGGTCGGACGTGTTCATGCGCAGCCCGGGATGTCCTCGGCGCGCCTGAACACCCGCTTCCCGTGCGCCCGCGCGGTCGCGACCATGTCGTCGGCGCCGGCCGAGGGCCCGCCGATGCGCAGGACCGCGTCGCACTTCGCGACGAGCCGGCGGGCGACAGGATGGAAGATCTCGTCGAACACGGGATCGCCGACGCCGGCCGAGCCCGCGAATGCGATCAGCGGCAGGGCGTACCATTCGCCCAGCACCGGCAGGTGCCCGGCCCGGAACAGGCGCAGCGCGACCTCCATCATGGCGTCGACGTTGGCCTGGATCTTTTCCGGATCGTCCCCGGTGCCGGACCGGTACGGCCCGGCGACGAGGATGTGGAGGGGCTCTGCCATCAGCCCGCGATTTTCTCGAGCACGGTCTCGCGCAGGAATTCGGCGCGCGACAGCCCCCGCCGTTCGGCCGCTTGGTCGACGGCTTGGAGAGTCGAAGCATCGAAGCCCAAGTCCGGAGGGAGGACAGGAACCACGATGGGGACGTGACCTTTTGCCAAGGCTTCCACGACCCACTCGTCATTACGGATGTCTTCGAACGGACGGGGCGGCGGCACCACTTGGCCGTCGCTGCGGTTCACGTCGATCCACTGGGCGAGCGCATCGGGGGCCTGATCGATTACCTCCGCGCTGGTCGGCGCTGCGGCGATGCAGCCTGGAAGGTCCGGGAACCAGATGCCCCAGAGGGTTCCGGGCTCCTTTTCGAGGATGCCGATATAGGACGTCATCGCTCGTCACCTTCCCTTCGCAATCCATCCGGCCAGGATCGCGATTCCCCTCGCCGTGCCGGGCGACAGGTCGCCGCGACCGCGAGGGACCGCCACATGGCCCGGCTTCGAGGGATGCACGTAGATGTCGTGCGGTCCCTTGGACGGCCTGATCCGCCATCCTTCCCGATCAAGCCGTTGCCGAATGGCCCGGATATCAAGGTCGAAATCCCTGGGCGGCATGTCAAGGCGTTGTCACTCGTTCGGCAGATGGCTCGCCAGCGCCTCGAGCACCGCCATGCGGACCGCGACGCCCATCTCGACTTGCTCCTGGATCAGCGACTGCGCCCCGTCGGCAACCTCGGAGGAGATCTCGACGCCGCGGTTCATCGGGCCCGGGTGCATCACCAGGGCGTCGGGCTTGGCGAAGGAAAGCTTCTCCTGGTCGAGGCCGAAGTAGCGGAAGTACTCCTTCACGGAGGGCACAAGCGAGCCGTTCATGCGCTCGCGCTGGAGGCGCAGCATCATGACGATGTCGGCGCCGGCGAGGCCTTTGCGCATGTCGGTGAAGGCCTCGACGCCGAAGCGCTCGATGCCGGCCGGCAGGAGCGTCGACGGCGCGACGACCCGCACCCGGGCGCCGAGCGCCTGCAGCAGGATGATGTTCGAGCGCGCGACGCGGGAGTGCAGGATGTCGCCGCAGATCGCGACGACGAGGCCTTCGATCCGGCCCTTGCGGCGCCGGATGGTCAGCGCGTCGAGGAGCGCCTGGGTCGGGTGCTCGTGCGCCCCGTCGCCCGCGTTGACGACCGAGCAGCCGACCTTGCGGGCGAGCAGATGCACGGCGCCGGCGGCGTGGTGGCGCACGATGATGATGTCGGGCCGCATGGCGTTGAGGGTCGCGGCGGTGTCGATCAGCGTCTCGCCCTTCTTCACCGAGGAGGACGCGACCGACATGTTCATGACGTCGGCGCCGAGGCGCTTGCCGGCGATCTCGAACGAGGACTGGGTGCGGGTCGAGGGCTCGAAGAACAGGTTGATCTGCGTGCGGCCGCGCAAGGACGCCTTCTTCTTCTCGATCTGCCGGCTGACCTCGACGGCCTCGTCGGCGAGGTCGAGCAGCGCCGCGATGTCCGACGGAGACAGCCCCTCGATCCCGAGCAGGTGGCGGTGTGGGAAGGTCGGACGGGCCGGGAATACCATGCTGAGGCGATGGCTATAGGGGGAGTTGCCGGGCGCGGCAATCCTTTCGAGCCCGCCGGCCCCAGCCGTCCCCAAGGCGAGGCCGCCCGTCGGGGCGGCCTCGCGGGCGGAGCGGGCGCTTACGAGCGCCGCAGGTATTCGCGCACCGTCTCCCAGGCGGCTTCCTGGAGGACGCGCGCGACCGAGGGCTCGAGGCCGGCCGTGTAGGCCGCCCCAACCGGGGACTTGTTGAACAGCGCCGCGTAGGTCGTCGCCGCCGAGAGATAGGAGCCGGCGAGGCTCGGGTGCCGCTTGTCCGGCATGTAGAGATTGATTTCCGGGTGGTCCTTGACGACGCGCGCGAAGGCGAGGCCGGCCGGAATCACCATGGCGTCGTTGTCGTTGCCGGCGCGCGTGTAGGCTTCCGCGAGCTGCTGGGTCATCTCGGGCTTGTCCTGATAGGCCCAGGACATGAAGAACACCGGCCGGGCGCCGTGGCGACGGACCGTGTCGGCATGGCGCTTCGCGTACTCCACGAAGATGCCCTTCAGGTCCGGGTGCACCGGACACTGGCTGCAGTCCATCATCACGGCGACGTCGAACAGCCGGTCGATCCTGTTGAAGCTCACGGAGTTGTCGGCGTTGAAGCTGTAGCGGCCGATGGCGTTCGGGCGAAAGTACGACTCGACGTCGTGCCAGTCGAACCCGGAGCCGCTGATCGTCACCATCGTGCTGCGCAGCGCCTGGCCGGGCGTCAGCGCGGTGTTGAGCTGCGCGACGTGGCCATTGATGCCGTTGTGGAAGTAGAAGAAGCTGTTGCCGATGTAGATCACCGAGGCTGGCGGCGCGGTGCCGGCGTCCGTCACCTTCGGCGCGGTCTGCGCCTTGAGCGAGGCGCTGCCTCCCATGAGCAGCGCGGCTCCCAAGAGCGCGCGGCAAAGCCGGCTCGTTCGTGTCGGACGGCGAAGCATGGGTTCCTCCTCGGTATCGTGGCAGCGGAGCCGCTCTCGATAGACGCCCTTGAGGGCAACGTCGAGCGATGAAGCGCTGGGTAGTGTGGTTTTTGAAATTGGCACCGGCCCTATGATGCGATACGGGCCTTCGCCGTGCCAGACCTGATCCAGCTCGCTCTGTACTTCGCGGCGGCTCTCGTGCTCGCCATCACGCCCGGTCCGGGCATCTTCTACGTCGCCGCGCGCACGCTCGCTGGCGGCCGCGCCGAAGGCGTGGCGTCGAGCTTCGGCACGGGCCTGGGCGGCATGGTCCACGTCCTCGCGGGCAGTTTGGGCGTTTCCGCCATCGTGCTCGCAAGTGCGGAACTCTTCACCGCGCTGAAGCTCATCGTTCTGCCTACCTAATTTGGCTCGGCCTTCGCACTTTCCAGTCCGCCCGTCGGGACGCGGCGTCAGCCTTGAACGGTGTACCTGCGGCACCGCCAATAGGCCGCGGCGGGCATTTCGTGAGAGCGTGCTGGTCGAGGCGCTGAATCCGAAGACAGCGGCCTTCTTCCTTGCGTTCATTCCGCAGTTCGTGGACCCCAAGGCCACATTGCACTGCAATTCGTGGTGCTTGGCTTCGTATCGGTTGCGCTCAATACCTTCGCCTTCGCTTAGGACACATTCACAATCAAAATCAGGCCCCTCCTCCGCCCAATCCGCACACCCTCCTCCCCGTCCAAATTTGACTTCCCGACCCGCTTCACCCACTTAAACGCCTCCGCAGGGCCTCAAAGGCGCCGGCCCGCGGCCCCCCTTTCCATTGCCGTCTGCGTACAGACCCCCGGAACCCGTCATGAAGGTGCTCGTCGTCGAATCGCCCGCGAAGGCGAAGACGATCAACAAATATCTCGGCCGCGACTACGAGGTCCTGGCCTCCTTCGGGCACATCCGGGATCTCCCGGCGAAGGACGGCTCGGTCGACCCGGAGGCCGACTTCCGCATGCTGTGGGAGGTCGACGCCAAGAGCGGCAAGCGCGTCGCCGACATCGCCCGGGCCTTGAAGGGCGCCGACAAGCTCATCCTCGCGACCGACCCCGACCGGGAGGGCGAGGCGATCTCCTGGCACGTGGTCGAGGCCTTGAAGGAGAAGCGCGCCCTCAAGGACACGCCGTTCGAGCGCGTCACCTTCAACGCCATCACCAAGGACGCGGTGCAGCGCGCGCTGCGTGAGCCCCGGGAGATCGACCAGGCCCTCGTCGACGCCTACATGGCGCGCCGGGCGCTGGACTACCTCGTCGGCTTCACCCTCTCGCCGGTCTTGTGGCGCAAGCTCCCGGGCGCGCGCTCGGCGGGCCGCGTGCAGTCGGTGGCCCTTCGCCTCGTCTGCGACCGCGAGCTGGAGATCGAGAAGTTCGTGGCCCGCGAGTACTGGTCGCTCAATGCGACGCTCGCCACGAGGGCCGGCGCGGTGTTCGAGGCGCGGCTCGTCGGGGCGGACGGCCGGAAGATCGCGCGGCTCGACATCGGCACCGGCGAGGAAGCCGAGGCCTTCCGGCGCGACCTCGAGCTTGCGACCTTCACCGTCGCCAGCGTCGAGGCGAAGCCGGCGAAGCGCCACCCCTACGCGCCCTTCACGACCTCGACGCTGCAGCAGGAGGCGTCGCGCAAGCTCGGGCTGGCACCCGCCCAGACCATGCGCATCGCCCAGCGCCTCTACGAGGGCGTCGACATCGGCGGCGAGACCGTCGGGCTCATCACCTACATGCGCACCGACGGCATCGACATGGCGCCGGAGGCGATCGCGGCGGCGCGCCGGGTGATCGCCAAAGAGTACGGCGAGCGCTACCTCCCCGGCGTCCCGCGCAAGTACCAGAACAAGGCCAAGAACGCGCAGGAGGCGCACGAGGCGATCCGCCCGACCGACATGGGGCGCCTCCCGGCCCACGTGCGCCGGCATCTCGAGCCCGAGCAGGCGAAGCTCTACGAGCTGATCTGGGTCCGCACCGTCGCGAGCCAGATGGAGTCGGCCGAGCTCGAGCGCACCACCGTCGACATCGCGGCCCGCGTCGGCCCGCGCAACCTCGAGCTTCGCGCGACCGGCCAGGTGATCAAGTTCGACGGCTTCCTCACCCTCTACCGCGAGGACCGGGACGATCCCGATCCGGCGGCGGACGGGGACGACGAGGAAGGCCGCCTGCCGCCGATGTCGGCGGGCGATCCCCTGGAGCGCCGCCGCATCGAGGCGGCGCAGCACTTCACCGAGCCGCCGCCGCGCTACTCCGAGGCGAGCCTCGTCAAGCGCATGGAGGAGCTCGGCATCGGCCGGCCCTCGACCTACGCCTCGATCCTCGCGGTGCTGCGCGAGCGCGAGTACGTGCGGCTCGAGAAGAAGCGCCTCGTCGCCGAGGACAAGGGGCTCCTCGTCATCGCGTTCCTGGAAAGCTTCTTCAAGAAGCTCGTCGAGTACGACTTCACGGCGGACCTGGAGGAAAAGCTCGACCGCATCTCGAACCACGAGATCGACTGGAAGGCGGTGCTGCGCGAGTTCTGGCGCGATTTCTCGGCCGCCGTCGGCGAGACGAAGGAGCTGCGCACGGGCGAGATCCTCGACGCCCTCAACGAGCTGCTCGCGCCGCACATCTTCCCGGGGAAGGCGGACGGCGGCGATCCCCGCGCCTGCCCGAGCTGCGGCAACGGCCAGCTCTCGCTCAAGCTCGGCAAGTTCGGCGCCTTCGTCGGCTGCTCGAACTACCCCGAGTGCCGCTACACCCGCCAGCTCATGGCGGCGGGCGGGGAGGCCGAGAGCTTCGGCGACGAGGGCACGCCCGGCGTCAAGCTCCTCGGCGAGGACCCCGAGACGGGCCTCCCGGTGACGCTGCGCGACGGGCGCTTCGGCGTGTTCCTCCAGCTCGGCGAGGCCGTCGAGAAGGGCGACAAGCCCAAGCGCTCCTCGCTCCCGCCCGGCGTCTCGCCGGATACGATCGACCTCGACCGGGCGCTGCGCCTCCTCGCCCTGCCCCAGCCCGTGGCCACGCACCCGGAGAGCGGCCAGCCGATCCTCGTCGGCATCGGGCGCTACGGTCCCTACGTCCAGCACGGCAAGACCTACGCCAACCTGGAGAAGGACGACGACGTTCTGGCGATCGGCCAGAACCGCGCCATCGACCTCATCGTCGCGAAGGAGACCGGCGCCGTCTACCGCCGCGGGCAGCGCGACCCCGGCCGCCCCCTCGGCGAGGACCCCGGGTCGGGCAAGACCGTCGTGGTGAAGGCCGGCCGCTTCGGCCCCTACGTCACCGACGGCGAGATCAACGCCACCCTCCCCCGCGCGATGTCGCCCGATGCGGTGACCCTCGACGAGGCGATCGCGCTCCTCAACGCGCGGCGCGCGGCGGGGCCGTCGAAGAAGCCGCGCCGGGGCGCGCGGGGTGCCGCCTCGAAAGGCACGAAGAGCACGGCCGCCAAGTCCGGCGCGAAGAAAGGTGCGGCCAAGAAGGCGGGTGCGAAGAAGACTGCCGCCAAGAAGTCGGCCCCTAAGAGCGCGAGCGCTTAGCCTCACCAACCTCTCCCGAATGGGAGAGGTCGAGTCGCGGCAAAGCCGCGACCGGGTGAGGGGCCGGCGGTTGGGGCGGAGCCGCACCACTGGCGCAGACGGCGCCACGGGGGGTCTTCTGTGGCGAGAGTGGTCCCTCACCCCTGCCCCTCTCCCGCACGGGAGAGGGGTTGCGCCCGCCTCTCCGAACGAGACGCGAAGCTCTTCGCTTGTCGCTTCCCATGACTAAGTGAGACCGTCCTGGCCGCCGTGCCGCAGGCAGGCTAGTGTTCGGGGCTCCGACCTCTCCGAGAGCGCCTCGCCATGCCCCCCGAGACCCGTTACGCCAGGAGCGGAGAGGTCCGCATCGCCTACCAGGTGTTCGGCGGGGGCGCCTTCGATCTCGTCTACGTCCCCGGTTTCATCTCCAACATCGACCTCTACTGGGACCATCCGGTCATGGCGCATTTCCTGTCGCGCCTCGGGTCGTTCTGCCGCGTGATCATCTTCGACAAGCGCGGCACCGGCCTTTCCGACCGGACCGGCAACCTCCCGACCCTCGAGGAGCGCATGGACGACGTGCGCGCCGTCATGGACGCGGCCGGCAGCGAGCGCGCGGCCGTGTTCGGCACCTCCGAGGGCGGCGCCATGAGCATGCTCTTCGCCGCGACCTACCCCGAGCGGGTCCAGGCCCTCGTGCTCTGCGGCACCTACGCGCATTTCCACACCTTCGTGCTGCCGCCGGAGGCGTTCGAGGCGTTCCTCAAGCGCGTCGATGCATCGTGGGGCACGGGGGCGAGCCTTGCGGCCTTCGCGCCGTCGAAGGCCTCGGACGAGGCGTTCAGGCAATGGTGGGCGCGCTTCGAGCGGATGAGCGCGAGCCCCTCGGCGGTGCTCGCCCTGATGCGCCTGAACGGCGGCATCGACGTGCGCCACGTGCTCCCCTCGATCCGCACGCCGACCCTCGTTCTGCACCGGGTCGGCGACACACGGGTGAGCGTCGAGGGCGGCCGGTATCTTGCCGCCAACATCCCGGGGGCGAAGCTCGTGGAGGTGCCCGGCAATGACCACCTCATCTGGGCCGGCGACGTCGACCGCCTCGCCGACGAGATGGAGGTCTTCCTGACCGGCTCCCGGGCCGACATCGAGCCCGACCGCATCCTCGCGACCGTGATGTTCACCGACATCGTCGATTCGACGAAGCGCGCCCTGAAGCTCGGCGACCGCCGCTGGCGCGAGCTCCTCGACCAGCACGACCGGCTCGCCCGCCAGGAGATCGCCCGCTTCCGCGGGCGGGAGGTCAAGGCCCTCGGCGACGGGTTCCTCGCCACCTTCGACGGGCCGGCGCGGGCGGTGCGCTGCGGCACGAGCATCGTCGAGGCCGTGCGCGCCCTCGACCTCGAGGTGCGGGGCGGCGTGCATACGGGCGAGATCGAGGTCAAGGACGACGATATCGGCGGGATCGCGGTCCACATCGCGGCGCGGGTCGCGGGCCTCGCCGATGCCAACCAGATCCTGGTCTCCAGCACCGTCCGCGACCTCGTCGCGGGATCGAACCTCCACTTCGCCGACCGCGGCCCGCACGCCCTCAAGGGCCTCGACGAGCCCGTCCGCCTGTTCGCGGTCGAGTCCCGCAGCGGGTTGTGACGAGGAACGCCGGTGTCGGCTTTGTTGACGGTTAGCTGCTTTCATGCAACTTGAAATGTGCACATGTGCACATTCTGGAATGCATGAATGCAACCATCCGCACGTCCATGACCGACCTCGCTTTTCTCTCCTTTCGCCTTCCGAAGGCGGAACGCGACCGCCTCAAGGCCCTCGCGCACCGCCGCAACGAGAGCGTCCAGGACCTCATGCGCCGCGCCGCCGAGCGCCTGCTCGCCGAGGAGGACCGCGAGCCGCCACGGCTCGCCGACATCCTGCGGCAGCTTCGGGAGCGCAAGGCGGAGCTGCAGCGGAAGGGCATCGAGAAGCTCTGGATCTTCGGCTCGGTCGCCCGCGGCGACGCGACCCCTAAGAGCGACGTCGACCTGATCGCGGAGTTCCGGCGCGAGCCCATGCTCTCCCTGACGCGCATCCTGAGCCTTGGGGGCGAGATCGAGGACTTCCTGGATGTCCCGGTTCAGCTCGCCGAATGGAGCTGGCTGCCGCCCAAGGTCCGTGAGACGGCCGAGCGCGACGCCGTGCCGGTGTTCTGATGTGGTCCGATCCGGCCGAATGCCTCCAGGACATCGCGGATGCGGCGAGCAATGCACAGACCCTTTCGAACGGGCTGACCCGCGATCAGTTCGCGCAGCTGCCTCAGAGCAACTGGAGGGATTACCGGGCTCTCAAGAATGCCATCGTGGAAGTCGGAGAGGGGATCAAGGCGCTGTCCCAGGACATCTGCGACCGGCATCCCGAGGTCGATTGGCGCGGGTTGGCCAAGCTGCGCGACGTCGTGGTCCACCGGTATCCCAAGATCGATCTTGCGCTACTGTGGCCAGTGCTGAAGGAGGAGTTCCCCGTCCTCCTGGCGGCGATCCATGAAGAACTGGGCCGGCAAAGCGGGAGCGGCGGCGCTGAGCGCCGCCGATGATCGCCCGTCGCGCGTCAGAACGCGACGAGGAGCGCGAGCGCCGCGAAGGCGCCGAGGCCGAGCCACAGCGCCAGCGCGTGGGGACGCGTCCGGCGGCGCTCCTCGCCGGGCGAGCAGGCGAAGGCCTCGCCGGCGCACTGGGCGGCGCGGATCAGGTGCGAGTGGCGGGCCGTGACCCCGGCCGTTGCCGTCTTCATGGAAGCCCTTTCGACAGAATATCGTAGCAGGCCAACTTGAAGGAAGAATGAAGGGTTCCAGGCCTCCGCCTAAAGTCCGGGGGGTGTCACCCGGGGGACACAAAGGGCGGAGACGCCGCCCTTCGAACGCATCACTCGTCTGTCGATCGTCCACTTTGATCGCCGGCATGATGAAGGCGGCCCGGGCCACGGCGACGCGGCCCGGTGCGATGGGGAAAGGCCGGACCGAGCCCGGCGATGAAGGGGCTCTCCCCCGTCTGTCGATCGTCCACTCGCATCATCGGGGCGTGATGAGGCTGCCCGGGCCGCGGCGCCGCCGCCCGGTGCGATGGGGGAAGGCCGGAGCGGGCCCGGCCACGACCGGGGAGAGCCGCGGTTTCCCCGTCTGCCGGTTGTCCACGTCATCGCCGGGGTCGACGCGGCGGTGCGAGGCCCGCGGCGCCCGAAGCGGCCTCCTCGGGAAAGAGGAGCTTCGTGCGTGTCGCAGAGGTCTTTCGATTGCACGGGCCGCGCCTCCCCTGTGCACGGCCGGCCGGCGGCGGTTTGCGCGCGGGGCGGTTGGGCCATAATGACGGCGCGGCCTCGGGTTAAGCCCCGCTTAACCCTTGGGCGGCGACAGTCCGCCTCCGGCGAAAACGCTTGAAGCGTAACGGGTTGGGAGTTCCCGTTCGAAGTTTGTTCCCCTATATCGGGTCCATGAGAACCAATGCCCGGAAAGCCGAATCACCTCCCCGGAAACGCGCCGTGAGCGACGACCTCTTCGGGGCCGCGCCGGGCAGCGCGCGAAAGGCGTCCCCTCCCCCGCCGCCCGCGGCGAAGCGGGCGCGCGCGCCGGCGCCCGTCCTCGGCACGCCCGGCGAGGCCGGCTACGACGCCTCCTCGATCGAGGTGCTGGAGGGCCTCGAGCCGGTGCGCCGCCGGCCCGGCATGTACATCGGCGGCACCGACGAGAAGGCGCTGCACCACCTTTTCGCCGAGGTGATCGACAACGCCATGGACGAGGCGGTCGCCGGCCACGCGACCTTCATCGAGGTCGAGTTCGAGGAGGGCGGCTGGCTCACCGTGACCGACAACGGGCGCGGCATCCCGGTCGACCCGCACCCGAAGTTCCCCAAGAAATCCGCCCTCGAAGTGATCATGACCACCCTCCATTCGGGCGGGAAGTTCGACTCGAAGGTGTACGAGACCTCGGGCGGCCTGCACGGCGTCGGCGTGTCGGTCGTGAACGCGCTCTCCGAGCGCCTCGAGGTCGAGGTCGCCCGCGGCCAGACGCTCTACCGGCAGGTCTTCGCCCGCGGCCTGCCGCAGGGCAGGATCCAGGAGCTCGGCCGCGTCCACAACCGGCGCGGCACCAAGGTGCGCTTCCGCCCCGACCCGCAGATCTTCGGCAAGGAGGCGCGCTTCCAGCCCCGCCGCCTGTTCAAGATGGCGCGCTCGAAGGCCTACCTGTTCGGCGGCGTCGAGATCCGCTGGCGCTGCGCGCCCTCGCTCCTCGCCGGCGTCGAGAACGTGCCGGCGGAGGCGAGCTTCCGTTTCCCGGGCGGCCTCAAGGACTATCTCGCCCGCGAGATCGAGGGCAAGGAGCTCGTCGCCGACCAGGTCTTCTCGGGCAAGGTCGAGAAGAGCGGCGGCCACGGCTCGCTCGAATGGGCGGTCGCCTGGATGGCGGCCGAGGACGGCTTCTCGACCTCCTACTGCAACACGATTCCCACGCCCGAGGGCGGAACCCACGAGAGCGGGATGCGCATCGCGCTGCTCCGCGGGCTCCGCGAGCACGCCGAGCGCGTCGGCCAGGCGAAGCGCATGACCGCGGTCACGACCGACGACGTCATGGCGACCTGCGCCTCAATGCTCTCGGTGTTCATCCGCGAGCCCGAGTTCCAGGGCCAGACCAAGGACAAGCTCGCGACCGTCGAGGCCGCCCGCATCGTCGAGACGACGGTGCGCGACGCCTTCGACCACTGGCTCGCGGCCTCGCCGCAGCAGGCCAACAAGGTGCT
>DASVPW010000153.1:0-15388 GCA_036389455.1 Beijerinckiaceae bacterium | reverse complement strand
CGTCGATCGGCCACTCGCCCCTCATGGTCGAGGAGACCTTTGGCATCCTCAAGGAGCAGCGCGCCAAGGGCGTGTCGATCCTGATGATCGAGCAGAACGCCCGCTCGGCCCTGGAGATGTCCGACTACGGCATCGTCCTGGAACTCGGCCAGACCCGCATCGTCGACACCGCGCAGAACATCCTGCGCGACCCGCGCATCGGCCAGCTCTTCCTCGGCGGCAGCATCGAGAAGCCGGCGGCGGCTTGAATGAAGACCGCCATCGCCACCGTCTGCCTCAGCGGCACGCTGCCCGAGAAGCTCGAGGCCATCGCAGCCGCGAAGTTCAGGGGCGTGGAGATCTTTGAAAACGACCTCCTCTCGTTCAATGGCACGCCCGCCGACGTGCGCCGCATGGCCGCCGATCTCGGCCTCGACATCGTCGCCTTCCAGCCCTTCCGCGACTTCGAGGGCATGCCGGAGCCGCACCGCGCCAAGGTCTTCGCCCGCGCCGAGCGCAAGTTCGACGTGATGGAGGAACTCGGCTGCGGCCTCCTCCTCGTGTGCAGCAACGTCTCGCAGGACTCGCTCGGCGGCATCGACCGCGCCGCGGCCGACTTCCGCGAGCTCGGCGAGCGCGCGGCAAGGCGCGGGTTGCGCGTCGGCTACGAGGCCCTCGCCTGGGGCCGCCACGTCAACGACTATCGCGACGCCTGGGAGGTGGTCCGCCGCGCCGACCACCCGTCGGTCGGGCTGGTGCTCGATTCCTTCCACGCGCTCGTGCGCAAGACCGACCTTACTCCGATGCGGGCGATCCCCAAGGACCGGATCGTTCTGGTCCAGGTCGCCGACGCGCCGCTCCTCGAGATGGACTATCTCTCCTGGAGCCGCCACTACCGCTCGTTCCCCGGCCAGGGCGAGCTGCCGGTCGACGCCTTCATGGAGGCGCTCCAGGCCACCGGCTACGACGGCCTTCTCTCGCACGAGATCTTCAGCGACCGCTTCCGGGCCGGATCCGCGCGCAGCGTCGCGATCGACGGCCAGCGCTCGCTCGTCTTCATGCTCGACGAGCTGCGGCGCAGGACGGGGATCCCGGTTCAGGGCCTCCCGGCGCTGCCGCCCCGCGCGGCTTGCGCGGGCGTCGAGTTCGTCGAGTTCGCCATGGACGAGACCACCGCGGCCGACTTCGAGAGGCTGCTCGCCGGCCTCGGCTTCGCGAGGGCCGGCCGGCACAAGTCGAAGGACGTCGCGCGCTGGCGGCAGGGCGACGTCAACATCGTCGTGAACCGGGACAAGGAGGGCTTCGCCCACTCCTTCAACATCACCCACGGTTCCTCGGTCTGCGCGATCGCGCTGAGGGTCGCCGACGCCGCGGCGGCGATCGAGCGTGCCGTGACGCTCCTCGACGAGCCCTTTCGCCAGGGCGTCGGGCCGGGCGAGCTCGAGATTCCGGCCGTGCGCGGCCTCGGCGGCAGCCTGCTCTATTTCGTCGACCGCAAGGGCGCCCCGTCCGGCATCTGGGACGTCGACTTCGATCCCGTCCCGCCCGCGCCCGGCGCCACGGAGGCGGGCCTCGAGCGCTTCGACCACATCTCCCAGTCGATGCACGACGAGGAGATGCCGACCTGGCTCCTGTTCTACACCTCGCTCCTCGACGTCCGGAAGACGCGCGTCCAGGACGTGCTCGACCCGGGCGGCGTCGTGCAGAGCCAGGTGGTCGCGACCGAGGACGGCGCCCTGCGCCTCGTCCTCAACGCCTCGCAGAGCCAGCGCACGCTCGCCTCCCGCTTCCTCAACGAGCTGTTCGGCTCGGGCGTCCAGCACATCGCGCTCGCGACCGACGACATCTTCGCGACGGTCGGACGGCTGCGCCGGAACGGCGTCGACCTCCTGCCGATCCCGGAGAACTACTACGACGACCTCGAGGCCCGCACCGACCTTCCGCCTGAGGACATCGACCGCTTGCGAAAGAGCCAGATCCTCTACGACCGCGACGGCTCCGCCGAGTACTTCCAGGTCTACACGCGGACGCTCGAGAACGGGTTCTTCTTCGAGATCGTCGAGCGCCGGAACTACGCCGGCTTCGGCGCCGTGAACGCGCCGATCCGCCTCGCGGCCCAGACGCGGCTCGCGCCGCATCCGGCGATGCCGCGGGTCTGACGGCTGCCGCCAGCCCTGGTCGAAGGCGACGATCCCGACCCCGCTCGAGCCCTTGCCGGCCGGATGGCGTCCGATCGGTCCAGGGCTCACGCCGCGATGCCGTCAGCCCGTCGAGCCACCGTATGCGCCGGGCTTCGAAGAAACTTGTGGCGTGGGGACTCGCATGCTAATCGGCCCCACCCATATCGGGCAGGCATCAGGAGAGGTGGCTGAGCGGTTGAAAGCACCGCACTCGAAATGCGGCATACGGGCAACCGTATCGGGGGTTCGAATCCCCCCCTCTCCGCCACCCCTGTGGGCTAAGATGCTTCAAACGCTTGCTATTCTAAGGATTTCGGAGCTTCTGCCCCAGCATCGGCCCTAGCAGGCTCCATGGCAAAAGTTCGCCGCAATGCCCCATGCCCCTGCGGGTCGGGTCGCAAATACAAACATTGCCACGGCCAAATAGCGGGGGCCGACCCAGTGCCGCCGGCGCTTGGCGATGCGCTCAGACGTCACGAAGCTGCTGAACGAGTGCGCCAGGAGCAACAGGGCTATGGTCGCCCGATTGTGAGTCACGTCGCATCTGGCCAGAGACTAGTTGCAGTCGGCCGGACGCTCTATTGGAACTCGGCGCAAAAGTGGCTCGTGTTTCCTGATTTTCTCGTCGACTATCTGAAGGACACCCTTGGGCGGAACTGGGGCGTCACCCAAGTCAAGGCTGGAAGCTCTCACCCGATATTTCGTTGGCTTAACAAACTGAAGAATTACCACTCTACTCAAGCTAGTGGGGTGGGTATGCTAAAATCTGCACCCGCAGTTGGTTTCGCCGCCGCTGTTCTACGACTGGCGTACTCGCTTTATTTGATTGCACACCATGATCAAGTCCCTAAACAATTTATCCGACGGCTTAGAGAGGCATCGACGTTTCTGCCGGCGTATTATGAAACGCTTGTTGGAGCAGTGTTCGCAGTCGCGGGGTTCGAACTCTCTGTTGCAGAAGTAGGCCGAACAAACAGAGCCGTCCCCGAGTTCCGAGTTCGGGCGAAGCGAAGCGGCCGCTCTTACGTCGTGGAGGCAAAGTTTCGTCAGAAATGGTCTGCGGCCCACCTCTCGCTTTCCGAGAGCGCGTTCCGTGATGAATTATCTCGATATCTTCGATCTCGGTTGATCAATGCGACTGAGCAGCTGCGGAAAGCCGCAGATCGCAACGACGGGCGGGTTCTTTGGATTGAGTTAAACCTACCGACCGTCTCGGACGAAGAAGACTGGCGAGGATTGGTAGACTTCATCGCCGCGCTGATGAAAGACCTGGAGAGGACATGCACGGAAATCGCTCCCACCTATGTCGTCCTGACCAATCACACGTTTCTAGCCGCTGAGGACGCTCCCGGTGCGGCAAGCTTTGGCGTGCTCTTTCCCTTCAATATGCCAGATTTCGTGCCGAACGGATCACCCGTGGAAATCGAGGAGGCCCTGGCATCGTACGATCGCCATAGAGACATCATTTGGGCCTCCCAATGTATTGGGATAGCAGCCGAGGTCCCGATTACATTCGACGGCCAGCCAAGCGACTTGCTCGACTCGCACGGACGGAATGTAAACCCGATCCGAATCGGCGAACGCATTGCGTATCCCGGGCCCGATGGCGGCGAGCTGACTGGGATCATTGAGGAAGTTTCAGCGCTGGATAATGAAGTCGCCGCCGTCGTGAAGGGCGACGATGGCCGTTCACGTCACATAGTTAAGGTGCCGCTGACTGAGGCTGAAGCTCGCGCGGTTGCGCGCCACGGGGACGCTGTATTTGGCAAGCCAAATGTCAGTCGGCGGCTTGAGAAAGATGACCTTTTCGGATTGTACGACTGGATGCGTGAGGCATACGCCTCAGCGACGAAAGAGCAGTTGCTGGCACTCATCCCGCCGGAGCATCGCACTGCGGAGATGGACAGCCTCAGCCGAGAAGACCTACTGGCGCGCGTCTGTCGTGGTTACACTCGGTCGATGTATATCCGCGCGCAAGGAGCGGAAAAGCTCGCGGAGGAGAAAGGGGGCACGCCTACGGCGGGCAAATAGCCCGCCCCCCGGCGCGCTCCGGCGGCGAAGCCCGACAGGGGGCCCGGGGCGCACAGCGGGCCCCCTGACGCGATCAGACTGTTCGCCCGCCTTCGATCGTCTGGAACGGCGGAAAGCTGGTCGCGGCGGCTGATAGATCGGCACAAGTGGACCTGCCGGCGGCTGATAAATCGGAATTGGCTCAGCTATGCGGCGGTGCACTCAACCCACAGAGGTTGCTTCGGAAAAAAATGGAGCCACTAAAGGGCCCCCAGAGGGCGTCCGCTTTACCGGCGAGCCCGCCGGTCAAGAACTTTAACCGGCCTTGCGTGGCATCCTCACTGACAAACCGATAGGTCCCTTCGTGTCTGCCGGTCTCGGCTTCATAGGTGTAATTCGCACCATCAATGCGAAGTTCGCCGACGACGAGATACCCGGGCGCACGCATGTCGCCGTAGGCGCGGCATCGGAACAATCCCGCCGGCGGGGCTTCGACGGCCCATGCAGCGTCGGCCGTCATCGCAATCACCGTCAGGACAAGCAGCCAGCGGACAGCGCTGCCAACCGCTTCCCATCCCGTCAGCGCGCGAGGGAGCACCGCGACGTTGAGTTTCGTGAGGTCGTCAATTTCAGCGACGCTTGGTCGAGAGCGTGCGGCGGGCAATAATCCCGTCCATCTCGTCGGGCGTGCGGACAGGCCAAATCGGTTCGGGCGAATCGATGAGGATAGGATTGAGCTATACGGGACCATACGCATTCCCTCCATGACCAGGCGGGAGCGCGATCCTCTCTCAGCCGTCGCGGCCTAGGCTCAAAAGCGACGATGCAGAACCACTTGCACGTCCATCGCAGGTTAGCCAGTCCTAATTGTCGTAGGCGACGCGCGTTGCAGCCGTTCGGCTCAAGCCGGCGGGGCCTCCTCCGGCGGCTTCACTCTCGAGAACTGCCACAGGAGCGCAAGATCGTAGGCCGCCTTCAGCCCGCCGGCGAGCACCAGCGGCCAGCCGAAGAGCGAGATCGTGAACAGCCAGCCCGACAAAAGCGGCGCGAGGGCCGAGGCGAGGCTGCGCGGCACGGCCGTGACGCTCGCCGCCGCCGGCCGTTCCTCGGGGCGCACCACGGCCATGACGTAGGAGGAGCGCGTCGGGACGTCCATCTCCGAGAGCAGGCCGCGCAGCACGAGCAGCGCGAACGCCCCTTCGATCGTTGGCGCGAAGGCCGTCGCCATGAGGCAGAGATTGGCCGGCAGATGCGTGAACACCATGGTGTTGATCAGGCCGAAGCGCCGGGCGAGCGGCACCGCGAGGAAATACGAGACCGCCGAGCAGAGCTTGGTCGCAAAGAAGATCGCGCCGGTGGTCGCGACCGACAGGCCGAAGCGCTCGAAGAGCCACAGCGCCAAGAGGGCGTTGACGACGAGCCCGCCGCCGAAGGCGTCGACCGAGAACAGGGCGGCAAGGCCGTAGATGCGCCGCTTCGACGGCCCGAGCGGCGCCGGCGGGGCGGCGTCGTCCCGCTCCACCGCGGCGGACAGGCCGCGATAGATCAGGAAGGTCAGGAGGCCGACGAGGCCGTAGAGCACGAAGAGGAGGTGGATGGTCGTGGCGGGCGCGATCCAGGGCGCGAACCAGTCCACCACGCCGGAGGCGAGCGCCCCCAGGGCCCCGAGCACTGCGCCGGCGAAGCTGTAGCGCGCGAACATCGCCGTGCGCTCCCGGTCCGGGACGGTTTGGGTCAGGGCCGTGTGCTCGAGGGGCAGGAATACGCTGACGTCGCCGCCGGAAGGGTTGAGGGTTCCGACGAAGGCGACGAGGAGCAGCGGCCAGAAGCCGTGGGCGGCGGCGAAGCCGAACCCGGTCGCCGCCATCAGCAGGGCGGCGCCGAGCAGCGCCGGACGCCGGCGGATCCGGTGCGCGACGAGGCCCAGCGCGAGCGTCAGCAGCGCCGAGCCGAGCAGCGTCGCCGCCGAGATCGCCCCGACCGCGAAGGCCTCGAAGCCGAGGTTCGAGAGATGCAGCGGCAGGAGAACCGCCACATAGCCGTCCGCGAAAGCGCGGAGCGCCCGGCCGAGGAAGATCCGCTTGCGGTCGGGCGCGGGCGCCATGGCTCAGGGCTGCTTCGCGACCTTGACGCGATCGAGCGCGGCGCGGAGCCCCTTCGCGAGCGCCACGGGATCGTCATTGCCCCAGAAATGCATGAAGAACAGCCGCGGCGCGTCGTCCAGCATGTGGTTGTGAAGCGCGGTCACCTCGATGCCGTTCGCGCGCAGCGCCTTCAGGACCGGATTGACCTCGTCGGCGGTCAGGACGAAGTCGCCGGTGATCGCCGCCTTGCCGCCGCCGGTGCCCTGGAAATTGATGGCGATCGCGGAGCCCATCGCTTCCGGCACCTCCATGCCGTGATCCTTCACCGGCTCGGCCCTCGGGATGGAGAACTGGAGGACGGGGCCGTTCGCCTTGCCCTTGAAGCCGATCGCGGCCTCGACCGCGGCCGTGTCGAAATCGGGCGCGGCGGCCGCTCCGGCGGGGGATGCGGCGAGCGGGGTCTTGCTCAGCACAAGGCCGTCGTGGAGGGCGGCGGCCAGCTTCACCGGGTCGCCATGCCCCGCGACATGCATGTACATCGTCGCCGGCGCGGAGCGCAGGAGGTGGTTGTGCAAGGCCGTGACCTCGAGCCCGCTTTCGAGGAGCTTCTTCATCACGGGGTTGACCTCATCGCCGGTGAGCACGAGGTCGCCCATCACCATCGCCTCGCTGCCGACGGGAAGGAAGGCAAGCCAGGAGCCGAGCGCGAAACCGGGCTTGATCTCGACTCCGTCGAGGGTGACCTTCAGATCGGTGCGCGGCAGGCCGACCCGGTAGACGCCCCCCGGCATCGTCGATCCTTCCTTGCCGAGCGCCTGTCCGACCGCTTTCCAATCAGGCTCGGCGAGCGCCGGAGAGACGAGGCCGAGAGCAAGCAGGGCTGCAATTCTCACGGTGCGCATGGTTCAAGCTCTCCTTCCCAACCCCCGGCCGCTTCTTGCGCCCGTTGCGGCTCACATTGAAATCACCGTTCGGCGAGCCGTGCGCGTTCCGGCTGCAGCCGAAGGTCGTCGCCAGCAGAATCCATGGCGGCCAAGCGCGGCTCCGATGTCACGTCCTCAACGGAGGGGCTTGATGGAGAGGGATTCGAACCGCGTCACGCTGTCGGCCTTGGTCCAAAGCCCGACCTTGCCCGGTGCCTTGAAGGTCGCGTCGGCGGCAGTGATGACCTGCCTGCCGTCAAACGAGACGGTGAAGCGGTTGCCTTCGGCCCGCAGCGTCAAGCTATGCCATTCGCCGCTCGTCACCTTGGCATTCGCGCTCGCGAGCTGCTGGCGTCGTCCTTTTACGACCCGGTAGAAGCGCACGTTGTTCTCGAGCGCGTTCGCCCGCGTCACATAGTAGTTGTCGACGTCCTGCACGCGGACCACGAGCCCGCCCGCCTGGTCCTCCTTGCCCGAGACCGGCTTGAAGCGAGTCGCCACCTCGACGTCGGCGGGCGCGGGCGCGCGGGTGAGGGCGAGCGGAAAGCGCAGGTCGGTCGGATCGGCGCTGGTCTGGGCAAGCGCCTTGCCCCCGTCGGCCGTCGGATCGGCGACCACTTCCCAGCGCGGCGGCGGTCCGCCGCCCGTGAGCGCGGCCTCGAGCTCCCTGGGCAGCTCGCCGGCCGGCGTACCGGCAAACGTGAGGCTCTGGGCGCGTGCCGAAACCGCGCCGAGTGCGATCCCGAAGGCCAGGGCGAGGTTGAAAGCTTTCATCCGACCGCTCCCGCAAGACCAAGAAGAATGCCGGCCGCCGATCAGCCGGCAAGGACCGGGATTGTCCCGGGCGACCGCGTTGTCGAGCGGCCGCGTCCCGGATCCGGATCGCCGCTCCCTACGATAGAGCGCATTCCAGGCCTCCGCCCTGTTCCAGCGCGAGCTCATAGGCGCGCGCGGCGACCGCCACGTCCTGGATGCCGGTCCCGGTGCTGTCGAAGATCGTGATTTCCTCGGCATTCCGGCGCCCGGGTTTTTCGCCCGTCAAAAGCTCGCCCAGCTCGGCGTGGACGGCCGCAGCCGTCATGGCCCCGGCCGCAATGGCGTGGCGGAGATCGCCCATGACCAGCGCCTGCCCCAGGACGTCCGCCACCACGGTGGAATTCGCCATCAGCTCCGGCATGATCTCGCTCTTCGCCGGATTGTCGGCCCCGACCGCGGCCACGAAGGTGCCTGGACGGACGTGGCCGACGCCGAGGAACGGCTCGCGCGCGGTCGTGCAGGTCACGATCGCGTCGCTCGTGCGGGCCGCCTCGCCGAGCTCGTCGACGGCCTCGACCGCGATGCCCGTCTCCTGCGCCATGCGGCGGGCGAAGGCGCGGGCGGCCTCCGCGTCGGCGTCCCAGGCGAAGACGGTCCTAAGGTTCAGAACGTGCCGCAATGCGGTGAGCTGGATGCCGCCCTGCGCGCCGCAGCCGCAGATCGTGGCCGTCGCCGCGTCCGCGCGGGCGAGATGGCGGGCCGCGACTGCCGTCGCGGCGCCCGTGCGCTGGAGCGTGATCTCGGCCGAGTCCAGGAGCGCCAGGGGCCGGCCGTCGCCCGCGTCCGCGAGGTAGACCGCGCCCTGGATCGTCGGCAGGCCGTGGCGGGCCTTGTTCGACGGGAAGTTGCCGTTGATCTTCGCGGCGACGTAGCCGCTTCCGCGCGCCAGCACGCCCGCCTTGATGTGGAAGGTGCCGTCCTGGGTCGGGATCTCGGTCGGGGCCGGCGACTGGCACCGGCCTTCCGCGAGAAGCCGAAACGCTTCCGCGACCGCCTCGACGCAGTCGCCGAAGCGCATGAGCGCCCGAAGATCGCTCCGGGACAGGACGCGGAAAGCGCTCATGGCGTCACGTCCCGGCGGCGGTCGTCGGCTCCTTCCTTCCCGTGGCCCCGGCGGCATCCGAGGCGGCATCGAAGAGCCGCATGGGTCCTTGGGCGGCTTTCCACGCGAAGTGCCCGCCTGCCATATAGCGGGCGTCGAAGCCGGCTTTGCGCAGCGTCGCCGCGGTCTCGCAGCCGATGTGGAAGCCGTAGACGCAGAAGGTGACCACGGGCTCGGCCTTCGAGAGCTCGCCGATCCAGTCCTCGAGGCGCTCGGGGTCGCGCCAGACGGCGCCTTCCATGATCTCCTGGGCGCGGCTGCTGTAGTGCCGGGGCCGCGTGTCGATGATCTGGACCGGAGCGCCCGACGCCAGCATGGCACGGACTTCCGCGACGGTGACGGCCGGCACGTCGGCGAACTGCTTCTGCACCAGCGGCCGCGGCGGGGCGGCCTTGAGCGCGTCCTCGTAGCGCCCGCGCACGGCCTCCCAATCGATGTTGCGCATGAAGGCCGCCACGTAGGCCGCGGCGTTGGCCCCGAACTCCATCTGGTAGGCGTGCTCGTACATGTCGAGGGCGAGGACCGGGATCGCGCCCGCTATGCCGCGGTCGTGATCGCTCCCGAGATGGCTCACGAGGCGGCGGTCGCGCGGCAGGTAGCTCAGAAGCACCCAGCCGGAGCTTGCCGCAAGGCTCTCGCCGAGCGCGATGAACTCGGCGCGCCACCGCGCGACGCTGCCGAAGTCGCGCGCGAGCGCCGCCGCCATCTCGTCGGGCACGGCCCGGCCGTCGCCGCCCAGGCTCGCAAAATAGAGCTCGTGCAGGAGCGTGGAGTTGATGGCGTCGAGCTCGTCGCGCTTCAGGCGCGCGATCAGGCTGGGCGGAGCGGCGGCGGGGTCGAGCGCCGCAAGCTCGTCCGCGACGGCGTTGAGCTTGGCGACCGCGGCGCCGTAGATGTGCTCGTAATGGCTCTCGATCAGGCGCGGAGAGATGCCGTTGAGCGTCCACGGACGGCAGAACAGCGGGGCGACGGTGTAGGCGGGAGAAGCGGGCGAAGCCATGGGCGTGCGTCCTTGCGGCTGGACGCGATGCTTCGGCATGTCGCCTCGTGGGGGGATCGCACGCCCCCAGTGACGGGATGGGTGCAGCAAAGCCGTGCCCGTGTCAACCCGCAGGGCATCGGGCCGCCGGAGAGTTCATGAGAAAATCTAAGCCGTGCGATAGATTTCGTGCGTTGCGGGCCCGCTCGTGAAAGCGAACTATCCCCTCGGCGCGGGCGGCCTGGTTCTCTCCGGGAGGTCGGTACGAGCGCTGCTCCGATCCCCTTCCGGGATGCCGCACCCATGCCCCAGCAGAGCGCGTCGATTGCTTCCGGAGCGCCAGCGTCGGCCAAGATCCCGCCGCCGTCTCCCGCGGCGCGGACGAAGCTCCTCCTCGAGGGGCCGATCCTGCCGACGCTCTTGCGGCTTGCGGCGCCGAACGTCCTCAACCTCCTGGCCTTCGTCGGCGTGATCACGTTCGACGGGTTCTTCCTCGGACGGATCGGGACCGACGCGCTCGCCGGCGCCTCGCTGGCTTTCCCGTGGGTGATGCTCGTCCTGCAGACCACGAACAGCGGCATGGGCGCGGGGGTCTCGTCCGCGGTCGCGCGCGCGCTCGGCGCGGGACGGCGCGAGCGCGCCGACGACCTCGTGTTCCACGCATTTGTGCTGGCGCTTGCGCTTGCGGCGGCCTTCTCGGCTGCGATGATCTTGAGCGCGCCCGTCATCTTCCGCTGGATGGGCGGGCGCGACGAGATGCTCGCCGACGCGCTCGCTTACGCCAACGTCGCCTTCGGCGGCGCCGTCTCGATCTGCGTCCTCAACCTCCTCGGCAACGCGGTGCGCGGCACCGGCAACATGAGCCTGCACGCCTCGGTGCTTGTCGCCTGCGTCGTCGTCCACATCGCCATCTCGCCGGCGCTGATCTTCGGCTTGGGGCCGATCCCGGCGCTCGGGCCCGCGGGCGCGGGCTGGGGCCTCGTGATCCCGTTCGCGGGCGGCAGCCTCGTCATGCTCTGGTACCTGCGCTCGGCGCGCTCCCTCGTCCGGCTGCGGTTCCGCGGGGTCGCGCCGCGCTGGGAGCTCTTCGCCGACATCCTGAAGGTCGGCGTGCCCGGGCTCGTCAACACTGCGATCACCAACCTGTCCGTGGTCGTGCTGACCGGGATCGCCGGACAGTTCGGGCCCGAGGCGGCGATCGGCTACGCCATGGGGGCGCGCCTCGAGTACATCATGCAGCCGGTGGCCTTCGGGTTCGGCACCGCGATCGTCGCCATGGTCGGGACGAACTGGGGCGCCGGGCAGCACGGGCGCGCGCGGCGGATCGCCTGGACTGGAGCCGTGACGGTCGCGGCGGTCTGCGGCGCGATCGGCCTCACCGTGGCCCTCCGGCCGGGTCTCTGGATGGGCCTGTTCAGCGACGACCCGGAGGTCGCCCGTCTCGGCGCCCTCTATCTGCGGATCGCCGGGCCGGCCTACGTGTGCTTCGGGCTCGGCCTCGGCCTCTTCTTCGTCAGCCAGGGCTTCGGCCGCGGCTTCGGCGCCATGAGCGCCAACGCGGCCCGCCTTCTCGTCAGCGCCGGCGCGGGGCTCGCCGCCGTGTACTGGCTCGGCCTCGGCATCCCGGGCTTCTTCGCGGCCGTGGCGACGGGCTTCGTCCTTTACGCAGCCCTGCTCGCCTCCATCGTGCTCCGCGTCAGGGCCGGCGAGCGTCCCGCGTGACGGCAAAGCGTCCGCCAGTCCAGCGGCACAAACGTCGCGAAGCGGTGCGGCGCCTTCCGTGCGGGCGCGGCCCGGTGCCGCCACCTCGACATGTACGACGTCCGAAAGCGGGAACCAAAGCGGACGCTCCGACGAGAAGCTCGAGGCGGGCCATCAGGCCGGATGCTCTCAAGCTTCGTCGACCTGTCGTGGAATCCCGCTACCGAAGCTCCCGAGGCTGCGGCGTCAGGCGGAGATAGGGCTTCAAGGCCGTCCAGCCGTCCGGGAACTTCTCCTTCGCCTGCTCGTCCGTGACCGAGGGGACGATGATGACGTCCTCGCCCTGGGCCCAGTCGGCGGGAGTCGCGACGCCGAAGCGGTCGGTGAGCTGCAGCGAATCGATCACCCGCAGCAGCTCCTCGAAGCTGCGGCCGGTCGAGGCCGGATAGGTGAGGGTGAGGCGCACCTTCCGGTTCGGGTCGATCACGAACACGGAGCGCACCGTGAAGGTGTCCGACGCGTTCGGGTGGATCATGCCGTAGAGGTCGGAGACCGTGCGGTCGGCGTCGGCGAGGAGCGGGAAGTTCAGCGCCGCCCCTTGCGTTTCGGCGATGTCGCCGATCCAGCGCGCGTGCGACTCGAGCGGATCGACCGAGAGCCCGATCACCTTGACGTTGCGCTTCTCGAACTCGGGCTTCAGCTTCGCGACCGCGCCGAGCTCGGTGGTGCACACCGGCGTGAAGTCCTTCGGGTGCGAGAACAGGACGACCCAGGATTTGCCGGCCCATTCGTGGAAGCGGATCGGGCCGTCGGTCGAAGCTTGAGTGAAGTCGGGGGCGATGTCGCCGAGCCTGATGGTCATGGGTCTCTCCTGTCGTGACGATGGGTGGTTCAAGCCGCGAGCGTGTGGAGCGCGTGGGCCGGTTCATCCGAGCCGTCGGCCAAAGGAAGATCGGCCTTGGCCAGGGCGGCGCCGACGATGAGGACGAGGGGGCCGTCGCCCGGCAGGCGAAGGCCGCGCGCGATCTCGCCGAGGGTCGTCCGCAGGGCCTCTTCATCCCGGCGGGACACGTTTGCGACCGCGAGCGCGGGGGTGTCCGCGTCAAGCCCGCGCTCGACGAGGCGCCCGGCGAGGACCGCCGCGGTGCGGCGGGCCATGTAGACGCAGGTGGTGGCCTTGGGATCGGCCAGAGCCGGAAGGTCGAGGTCGTCGGGCAGGCGCCCGTCGCGGTCGTGGCCGGTCACGAACTGGACCCGGCGCGCGACCTCGCGGTGGGTGAGGGACAGGGCAAGGGACGCCGCGGCGGCGGTCGCGGCGGTCACGCCCGGGACGACCGCGACCGGGATGCCCGCCGCCCGGCAGGCCTCGATCTCCTCGCCGGCGCGTCCGAAGATCGCGGGATCGCCCCCTTTGAGGCGCACCACGCGGTTCCCGGCGCGGGCGAGGTCGAGGATCAGCGCGTTGATGTCGTCCTGCCGGCAGGCCGGGCCGTGGCCTTCCTTGCCGACGGCGATGCGGCGCGCCTCGCGGCGGGCGAGCTCCAGCACCTCGGGGGTGACGAGCCGGTCGTAGACGATCGCGTCCGCGGCCTGGAGCTCGCGCATGGCGCGCAGGGTCAGGAGCTCCGGGTCGCCGGGCCCGGCGCCGACGATGACGACCTCGCCGCCACCGCCGTCCGGCTTCTCCGCGAGCGTCTCGCGGGCGAGGCGCTCGACCGCCTCGAGGCGCGCGTCCTCCTCGCCCTGCGAGATGAAGGTGACGTCGACGAACTTCTCCCAGAAGCGCCGGCGCTGCGACCTGTGCGGCAGGACCCCGCGCAGGCGCGCGCGGAAGCCCTTGGCGGCCTCGCCGAAGGCGCCGAGCGAGGCCGGCAGGACCGCCTCGATGCGCCGGCGGATCGCCTGGCCAAGGATCGGCGCGGCCCCGTCGGTCGAGATGCCGATCACCACCGGCGAGCGGTTGACGATGGTGCCGAACTGGAAGTCGCAAGTCCCCGGCCGGTCGATCACGTTGACGAGGATTCTTCTGGCGCGCGCGGCCGCGGCGAACCGCGCGGCTTCCCCCTCGTCCCCGCACTCCGCGACCGCGACCGCGGCTTCGTCCAGATCCTCGCCCCGCCACTCACGCCGCAGGAGCGTGATGGTCCCGCCGCTCGCCTCGGCGACGGCGAGAAGCTCCGGCTCGGGGCTCGGGGCGAGGACGGCGACCCGGGCTCCGGCTGCGGCGAGCAGCTCGGCCTTCCAGGCCGCGGCCTCGCCGCCGCCGGCGACCACGGCGCGCTTCCCCGCAAGGTCGAGGAACAGCGGCAGCCTGGCGAGGGGCTTCAGGCGCGCCGGACGGGTCTCGACGGGCAGGACGTGACGGCTCATGCGGCGGGCTCCAGGGCCGGCGCGGGCGCGAGCGGCCCGGTGTCGCGATGGAAGTCCGCGCCGTTCGTGGTCCGGGCGACGTGCCGCGCGCGGATCAGGAAGTCGCCGAAGCGCTCCCCGTCCCGGCGCTCGCCCGCGTAGGCCGCGAACAGCGGATCGAGGGTGGCGACGATCGCCTCGTGCTCGAGGTCTTCGGCGTAGAGCTTCGACAGGCGCGAGCCGTCGAAGGCGCTGCCGAGATAGAGGTTGTAGCGCCCGGGGCCTTTGCCGACGAGGCCGATCTCGGCGATGTAGGGGCGGGCGCAGCCGTTCGGGCAGCCGGTCATGCGGATCGTGATCTCGTCCCCGGAAAGGCCGTGGCCCGCGAGGCGCTCCTCCAGCACCGTCACGAGGCTGGGCAGGTAGCGCTCGCTCTCGGCGAGGGCGAGGCCGCAGGTCGGCAGCGCGACGCAGGCCATGGCGTTGCGGCGCAGCGCCCCGGCGTGCGCCGTGAAGCCGTGCTCCGCCGCGAGGGCCTCGACGGCGGCGCGGCTCTCCGGCCGGACGTTCGCGACGATCACGTTCTGGTTCGCGGTGCAGCGGAACTCGACGTCGTGGCCCTCGGCGATCCGCCTGAGGCCCGTGAGGAGCCGCGGCCCGCCCGGGACGTCGCGCAGGCGCCCGTTCTCGACGAAGAGGGTGAGGTGGGCGCGGCCGTCCTCGCCCTCGGTCCAGCCGTAGCGGTCGCCGTTCGCCGCGAAGGCGAACGGACGCGGCTCGCCGAGGGGCTTGCCGATGCGGCGCTCGACCTCGGCCCGGAAGGCGTCAAGGCCGCGGTCCTCGATCGTGTACTTGAGGCGCGCGTGCTTGCGGTTCGCGCGGTCGCCCCAGTCGCGCTGGACGGTGACCACCGCCTCGGCGACGGCGACGGCTTCGGAGGGAGCGCAGAAGCCCATCGGGTCGGCGGTGCGCGGATAGGTGTCGGGCTCGCCGTGGGTCATGCCCATGCCGCCGCCCACGGTCACGTTGAATCCCGCGATCTCTCCCCCCTCGTCGGCGATGGCGATGAAGCCGAGGTCCTGCGCGAACACATCGACGTCGTTGTCGGGCGGCACCGCGACGACGATCTTGAATTTCCGCGGCAGGTAGGTGCGGCCGTAGATCGGCTCGACCACCTCGTCCTCGCCGCCGACGATCTTCTCGCCGTCGAGCCAGATCTCGCGATAGGCCGGAGTCTTCGGCAACAGGTGGGCCGAGATCGTCCG
>DASVPW010000152.1:0-6038 GCA_036389455.1 Beijerinckiaceae bacterium | reverse complement strand
CGGCGGCTTCCGGCCGAATGCCGGCCGGGACGACCGGGTGAGCGGAGGTTTTCGGTCAGGCGGCGCTGGCCGGGGCGAGCGGTCCGGCGGCTTCCGCGCCGACGGTCCGGGCAAAGGCGGACCCAAGCGACCGGGCGGCTTCAAGGGCGCACGCCCCGGCGGCCCTCCCGGCCGCGGCGGCCCGGGGGGACGGCCGTCCGGCGGCGGCAAGGGGCCGCCGCGCCGCCCGCGCGGGTAGGCCGTGCGCATCGTCGGCGGGCGGTTCCGCGGGCGCGCGCTCTTAGGCCCGCGCTCGGACGCGATCCGCCCGACCTCCGACCGCCTGCGCGAGACGATCTTCAACGTCCTCGCGCATGCTTACGGCGACCCGGTCGCGGGCGCGCGCGTCCTCGACCTCTTCGCCGGCACCGGCGCCCTGGGACTCGAGGCCCTCTCCCGCGGCGCCGCCTTCGCGCTCTTCGTCGACGAGAGCGCCGAGGCGCGGGGCGTCATTCGCGCCAACGTGGAGGCGCTCGGCGTCGGCGGCGCGACGCGCCTCTTCCGCCGCGACGCCACACGCATGGGCCGCGCGGCCCCGAACGAGCCCTTCTCGCTGGTCTTCTGCGACCCGCCCTATGGCAAGGGCCTTGGCCCCCGCGCGCTGCAATCGTGCGCCGAAGGCGGCTGGCTCGAGCCCGGCGCGCTCGTCGTGGTCGAGGAGGCGCAAGGGGCCGAGGTCGCCCTGCCCGAGGGCTTCACCGAGATCGAGCGGCGGGCTTACGGAGAGACCGAGGTGGTGTTCGGGAGGTACGATATCCGTTGACTCGCGACATCGTGGATACCGGACCCGGACCAGGCCCGGCCATAACGGCGGAGCGGGAGAGGCGGATCACCCCTTCAACCAGTCTCCGCACCTCGGCAGCGGCTCGGTGCTCGCGCCCCAAGGCATGATCGGGACGCTCGAGGTCGAGTTCTTGGGGCTGCCTTCGATCGGGCGGTCGGAATAGACCATGTAGACGAGGGTGTTCCGCTTGGCGTCGCAGCCGCGCACGATGCGCATGCGCTTGAAGATCAGCGAGCGGCGCTCCGAAAAGACCACGTCGCCTTGGCTGAACTTTTCCTTGAAACGCACCGGCCCGATCTGGCGGCAGGCAAGCGAGATGTCCGACACCTCCTCGGCGACGCCGATGGCCCCTTTGAGGCCGCCGCGCTCGGGCGTCGTGTAGTGGCAGGCGACGCCGTCCACGAGGGGGTCGTCGAGGCCGTAGAGCACGAGCTTGTCGTCCGGCGTCAGCGGACGCCACACCGTCGACTTGTCGAAGATCCGGTCGGGCTCCTCGGCCGCGCCGGCAACGCCGCTCGCCAATCCGGCAAGGAGGATCGCCGCCAGCATCGGCACTGCCGGGGGCACGAAGACGCGCATGGTCCCACTCCGTTGTTGCCGTCGCCGGATATGGGAAGCGCGCGCGGCTTTGCGAGAGCCCGAGGGGGCGGGTTCCTCGAAGCCTAGTGCAGCACGAGCCAGAGGGCGCCGCTCAGGGGGAGCACGATGCCGACCAGGAAAGACAGGGCATTCGCAGCCATCGCAAGTCTCCACCCCCTGGTCCCACCAACTCGAACATCCCCTTTCCGTTCCGGTCGCGCGTAATGCGTCTTCGACTTGGCTTGGCAGTATACAACGGAAACGGCGGCGGAGAACGGCTTTTCTCCTCGTTAGTGAATACGTGCGCTCCGGCATGTGCGCCCGAGCACCGACCGTCGGCGCCGGCTTTCCTAGGCTCGCCGGCACGGCCAGGCCCGCGTCCCGCGGCTTGGCGCCTCGCATGGAGGTCGACATGCTTCGTCTGCGCTCCCCCACCCTCGGCGCGGCCTTTCTCGTCGGTCTTGCGGCCGCGTTCCCCGCCCATGCCGCGCGCGAGAAGATCGGCGGCGCGACGAGCATCGAGCGCGACGTGACCGGCGCGTTCTCAGGGGAGGAGCGCAAGGTCGCGCAGGGCGACGATGTTTTCCTGGACGAGACGGTCCGGACCGCCGCCCTGAGCGCGGCGAAGCTCAGGTTCGTGGACGAGACCGACCTGTCCCTCGGGCCGCAGGCTTCGGTGAAGCTCGACCGGTACGTCTTCAATCCGGACAAGACCGCGAAGGCCATGGCCGTCACCATGACCAAGGGCGCGATGCGCTGGGTCAGCGGGATCTCGCCGTCCTCCGCCTACCAGATCAGGACTCCGCAGGCGACCATCGGCGTGCGCGGCACGATCTTCGACCTCGTCGCCGACGCCCGGCGCACGACCGTGGTGCTGCAGGAGGGCGCCGTCGAGGTCTGCACCACGGGCCCGCGCCGCGTCTGCCGGATGCTGACAACTAAGGGCGACGTGATCACCGTCGCCGGCAACGCCATCGAGGGTCCCCGCCCCGGCGGGCCGGGTTCCTCCGATTTCGCGAGCCGGTGCCTTTCCGCCACGAGCCGGACCTGCGCCATCACGGCGAAAGCCGAGCCGGCGCCGAAGCAGGCGAAGACCCGCTTCTCGGCGAAGCCGCCGCAGGCCGAGCCGCCGCGCCGGCGCGTCGTGCGCGACGACCCGCCGCCGCGCACGCTCCCCCGCCGCCGCGTCGTCGAGGCCAACCCTGTCATCGAGGAGGAGATCGTGCCGGTGCGGTCCCGTCGCGTGGTCGATGTCTACGACGATCCCGGCTTCGGCCGCCCCTGGCGTAGGCGTTACGACGCACCGGTCCGCATCCGTCCGCCCTACGGCGGCCGCCCCGGGGGATATTGGCCCGGCGGGCGTGGCCCCGGCATGGGACAAGGCGGGTTCAGACAAGGTGGGATCAGACAAGGTGGGATCAGACAAGGCTTGGGCCGCCCCGGCCGCTTCGCCCAAATGCCCGGCGGGCGCTACGGCATGGCCTCGCCGATGGGCGGCTTCGCGTTCCGCGGCGGGGGTTTTGGGTTGAGGTAGCGCGGAATCTTCTTCCGAGTGGTCTAGGCGGCTCGAGAACTTGAGCCTCCAGGCGGATCGACGGGCGCGTCGCGCCTCAGCTCTTCCTGCTCTCCAGAATAAGGCAGGTCTCGGTGCCATGGGCGAGGAGCTTGCCCGAGGCGTCGAGGAGCCTGCCTTCCGAGGTCGCGAGCGTCGCGCCGCGATGGATCACGACGCCCTCGCAGGTGATCTCGCCCGCGGACGGCAGCACCGGGCGCACGAAGTTGATCTTCATCTCCGCCGTCGTGTAGCCCTGGCCGGGTTTCAGCGTGGAATGCACCGCGCATGCCATGGCGCTGTCGAGGAGCGCCGAGGTCCAGCCGCCGTGCACGGTGCCGATCGGGTTCAGGAAGTCCTCGGACGGGACCCCGCTGAAGACCGCGCGTCCCTCGGACACCGCCGTGAGATAGATGCCGGTTGTCCTGGAGAACGGCGGAGGCGGGTGGACGCCGTCGATCAGCCCCTGGAGGAATGCGAGGCCGGAGCCCGCGGTCAGGACCTCCCGAGGCACAACCCCGTGGTCACGCTCGGCACGGCGAGCCAGCATTGCGGCCTCCTTATGTGTAACTGCACATGTACTCCCGGCCACTCAGCCGGTCAATGGAGCCTCCGAGGTTAGCGGCTCGCCTTGCGCAGGGCCCTCATGGCCTGGCGGGCTGCATCGGGCTCGACCTCGCCGAGATTGTCCTCGATCTGCCGCTGCGCCGCCTCCCAGAGGGGGATGGCGCTCTCGAGCTTCTCCCGTCCGGCGTCGGTCAGGCGGTGGCGCACGCCGCGCCCGTCGCCGGGCACGGGCTCGATCCAGCCCTTCTCCTCGAGGAGCTTGAGGTTGCGCACGAGGGTCGTGCGCTCGAGCCCGAGCCGCTCGGCAAGCGCCGTCTCCGAGGTGGCGGAGCCGTGGGCGATGGCGCCGAGGAGCCCGAACTGGGCAAGCCTGAGGTCCGCCGGGCGCATGGCGGCGTCGTAGACCCGGCTGAGCAGCCGGGCCGTCATGCGGGCATGGAGCGCGAAGCAGGCCCGGCCGATCGCTTCGAGATCGGTCGTGGGGCGGCCGGTCATGGGGCGAGTCCGATCATCATTCCTGCCATTACTCCCCACGCCGTGCGCCTGCCTCCTCGTTCCAGATCGGATTGTCGCGGTCGTCCGGGTGCAGCTCCTGCACGTTCGACGAGATGTGCCAGAAGGATGCATCGAGCGCGGACGTGTCGTAGTTCGGCTTCTTGGCGTGGTGAAAGGGGCACCACCAGTTCTCGACGGCCTTGACGAGGTAGGCGTTCCACTCGATCACGGCGACGCTGACCGGGCAGTACCAAGTGCAGTTGAAGATCCAGAAAGCCCGGTGCCGGCTCCAGAAGGCGAGCTTCGGCCCCTCCCGGACGGTGACCTGGGTCTTGTACGAGTAGCGGTGGCTGCTCCGCTCGGGAAGGAAGTCCCGCAACGTCTTCAGGTTGCGCGCGCCCATGAGGCGAAGGTGGACATGGACGAGCAGCCCGCTGAAGACGAACAGCGGCAGGAAGACGATCGGGGCATAGACGAAGAACAGCCCGAAGAACACCCGCGCTTTGGAAATCGTCTTGAAAGGCTTGCCGATCTCGATCCGGCTGCAGCTCAGGCAGGCCTTCGACGGTCCCCCGAGCGCTTCCGCCGAGCGATAGGCGGCCGCAGGCTTCATATCCATGTTCATAATTCTCTCCTTGGCAGGCAACTGACACCACCGAAGGAGGTCTCAATCGCAATCGGGCCGGGAACGCCCCCATTCCGGCGCCCTGCACGGGAGCCAGCCTCGCGGGCCGGACCTCTCGCGTCAATTCCCTTGACTCGAAATCGGCCTACGACTATCTCCCAGCCAGCTTTAGCACTCACCAGAAGGGTGTGCTAACAGCGTGGACCGGAGGCGGCTGGAAAAGCCCGCCTATAGCACGAGAGGAAGCTCATGAAGTTCCGTCCGCTGCATGACCGTGTCGTCGTCCGCCGCATCGACGCGGAGGAGAAGACGAAGGGCGGCATCATCATCCCCGATACCGCCAAGGAGAAGCCCCAGGAGGGCGAGATCATCGCCGTGGGCCCGGGCGCCCGTGACGAGAACGGCAAGGTTCAGCCGCTCGACGTGAAGGCCGGCGACCGCATCCTGTTCGGCAAGTGGTCCGGCACCGAGGTGCGCATCGACGGCGAGGATCTCCTCATCATGAAGGAGAGCGACATCATGGGCGTCGTCGAGCAGAGCGCCGTGACCCGCAAGGCCGCGTAAGCGCACTCGACAGACCCCGAAAAACCCGTCCCGAGGCGCCGTGACGGCGGCCGAGGGACATCCTGTGAAACCAGCAACCCTCCGGGGCTGCTCTTGAACCTCGGACGAGGTTCGAGTCGAAAGGACGAAGGCAAATGGCTGCCAAAGACGTACGTTTCTCCACCGATGCGCGCGACAAGATGCTGCGCGGCGTCGAGGTCCTCGCGGACGCGGTCCGCGTGACCCTCGGCCCGAAGGGCCGCAACGTCGTGATCGAGAAGAGCTTCGGCGCGCCCCGCATCACCAAGGACGGCGTCACCGTCGCCAAGGAGATCGAGCTCTCCGACAAGTTCGAGAACATGGGCGCCCAGATGGTGCGCGAGGTGGCCTCGAAGACGAACGACATCGCCGGCGACGGCACCACGACCGCGACGGTGCTCGCGGCCTCGATCGTCAAGGAAGGCGCGAAGTCGGTCGCGGCCGGCATGAACCCGATGGACCTCAAGCGCGGCGTCGACCTCGCCGTCGCCGAGGTCGTGAAGGACATCGAGCGCCGGGCCAAGAAGGTGAAGTCGTCCGAGGAAGTGGCCCAGGTCGGCACGATCTCGTCGAACGGCGACCGCTCGATCGGCGACATGATCGCCCAGGCGATGCAGAAGGTCGGCAACGAGGGCGTCATCACGGTCGAGGAGGCGAAGACCGCCGAGACCGAGCTCGACGTCGTCGAGGGCATGCAGTTCGACCGCGGCTATCTCTCGCCCTACTTCATCACCAACGCCGAGAAGATGGTGGCCGAGCTCGAGGACCCCTACATCCTCATCCACGAGAAGAAGCTGTCGTCGCTCCAGGCGATG
>DASVPW010000151.1:0-2035 GCA_036389455.1 Beijerinckiaceae bacterium | reverse complement strand
CGCGAACGCGGTCAGCCTGCGCCAGCTCCTCGCCTACGTGGAGGACTTTCTCGGGCGCCCGGTCGAGCTTTCCTTCTCGGACTGGCGCGCCGGCGACCAGCGCTACTACGTCTCCGACACCCGCCGGGCGGCGCGCGAGCTTGGCTTACGTCCGCCGATCCCCTGGCGCACCGGCGTCGCGGCCCTCGCCCGCTGGCTCGCCGACGAGCGCGGGCTTGAAGGGCCAGCTTCCCGGGTGCGCGCGCAGGCCGAGGCGCTGTCGTGAGCGCGGCGCGCGAAGAGGCGGAGGCGGCGTGCCGGTGCGCCTGAACGGGCTTTCCCTCCTCATGACGGCCGACGCGGTCGGCGGGGTATGGCAATACGCGACCGACCTTGCCCGGGCGCTCGCGGAGCATGGCGTCGAGACGACGCTCGCCGTGCTCGGGCCCACGCCGTCAGCGGAGGCGCTCGCCGAGGCGGCGTCGATCCCGTCGGCTCGGATCCTCGTCACCGGGCTCCCCCTCGACTGGACCGCCGAGAGCCCGGGCGAGATCGTTGAAGCCGGCCGCGCCGTCGCGGAATTGGCCCGCGAGGTCCGTGCCGACATAGTCCACCTCAACAGTCCCGCGCTCGCCGCCGACGCGCGTTTCCCTGCGCCCGTCGTCGGCGTCTGCCACTCGTGCCTCGCGACCTGGTGGCAGGCGGTGCGCTCCGGCCCCCTCCCCGCCGACTTCGCCTGGCGCACGGCGCTGCTTTCCCGCGGCTACCGCGCCGCCGACGCGCTGACCGCGCCGACCGCCGCCTTCGCCCGGATGACCGCCGCGGCGTACGGCATCCCGGAGCCGTTCGTGGTGCGCAACGGGCGCCGGCCCTCTCCCCGGCCGGAAGCGTCGGCCGCGCCCGCCGATCTCGTTTTCACGGCCGGACGGCTCTGGGACGAGGGCAAGAACCTTTTGGCCCTCGACCGCGCCGCGGCGCGTCTCACCGTGCCGGTCGTCGCGGCGGGACCCCTCATGGGCCCGAACGGCGCCGCCGTCGCGCTGCCGCACCTCCGGACGCTGGGGCGGCTGTCTGACAAGGAGGTGCGGGGCTGGCTCGCCCGCCTGCCGGCCTTCGTCTCGGTTCCGCGCTACGAGCCCTTCGGGCTTGCGGTGCTGGAAGCCGCCCAGGCCGGTTGCGCCCTCGTCCTGTCCGACATCCCTACGCTCCGCGAGCTGTGGGACGGCGCGGCCCTGTTCGTCGACCCGCAAGACGACCGCGCCATTGCCGACGCCATCGCCAGCCTGATCGCGGAGCCGACGCAGCGCGCGGCCCTCGGAGCGGCCGCGGAGAAGCGGGCGGGCCAGTACACCGTCGAGGCCGCGGCGAAGGGGATGATGGCGATCTACGAAAGACTGACGGCGCGGGCGGCCGTGCGGGAGGCGGTGGCGTGAGGTTCGTCTACTTCACCCATTCGCTGGCCTCGTGCTGGAACCACGGCAACGCCCACTTCCTGCGCGGCGTCCTGCGCGAGCTGATCCACGCCGGCCACGAGGTCGCGGCCTACGAGCCCGCCGGCGCCTGGAGCCTCGACAACCTCCTGCGCGACCACGGCCCCAAAGGTCTTGCGGCCTACCGCGAGGCTTATCCCGAGCTGTCGTCGCAGACCTACAGCGCCAATCCTAACCTCGACGCCATGCTGGACGGCGCGGACGTCGTCATCGTCCACGAGTGGAACGACCCCGCCCTTGTCGCCGCGGTCGGGCGATTGCGCCGCGGGGGCTCCCGCTTCACCCTCCTCTTCCACGACACCCACCACCGGGCCGTGAGCGACCCGGACGCCATCCGCACCTTCGACCTCTCGGGCTACGACGGCGTCCTCGCCTTCGGCGAGGCGCTTTCGGAGGTCTACCGCCGCTGGGGCTGGGGCGGCCGCGTCTTCACCTGGCACGAAGCCCCCGACACGCGGCACTTACATCCCCTCACCCCTGGAGGGAGAGGCCGACTCGCGGCGCAGCCGCGAGCGGGTGAGGGGGGAAACACAGACCTCTCCGCAGAAGCGCCGCCCCCTGGCGCG
>DASVPW010000150.1:0-21491 GCA_036389455.1 Beijerinckiaceae bacterium | reverse complement strand
TTCGTTGTGCCACAATAGGGTCTTCCTTCGCATTGCGGCTGTGTACTGATGCACCCTCCGAAAAATCCTGACACTGTTCCCGCTCTGTGCTCATATGCTGCCGCTCCCCTCCGGCGAGGGAACCGCGTGCGCACCGGGTCGCGATGCGGAGGGGAGGCGGTCCCGCGGCGGGCGCTCGGTGTGCGCCCGACTCGGGCGGCCGCTTCGACTGCAGGGCTTTTCCCGGCAAGGCTCCGCAAGGAGCCTTGACGGGAGGGCCCGAAGACATCCGCCCCCCGGCCACTACGAGCCGGGCGCGCCCACAGGGCGCTAAAGGCACCCCGAAGGCCGCTCCGAAAGGAGCGGCCCCGCAGCGGGTCCCGAAGAGCGGTGGTCGAGGCGGCTGGAAGCGCCCCGTCCGAGGAGGCCGGGGCGAGAGAACCGCGGGGACGCCACAGGCCGGCCGACCCAGAGTTTCGGCGTCCCCTCCTCGCCTTCTCGCAAGGCCGGAGTCCGCCCCGGGCGCGCGCCCGGGGTGGATTCCGCGCGCCCCGACGAGCCCCGCCCATCCCCCCTTTTTTTGGGAAGACGCCCATGCCCGAGAACCCGCCGACCATTGCCGCAACCCCGCCGCCGACGCGGCGCTTCGCCGGATCGCCCGCGACAGCGGCGCCGTGGCCCTCTGCGACCACCCGCACTGCCGGCGCGGGCGCCGCTGCCGCGGGCCGTGGCTGAGGCTCCTGCCCGAGATGCCGGCCGCGCTGCCGGCCTGCCTCTACATCAAGGTCGGCCTCGACCTCGTCGAGGCCGCGCCGCGGCTCTGCGGCTCGCGGAGCTCGGCGAGAGGATCAAGGACGTCTTCATGGAAGAGGACGCCTTCCCCGACCCGGAAGACGCCGCCCGCAGGGTCGCCGATCTGATCGAAAAAGGCGTGACGGAGCGGATGCTCCACCTGGGATCGCGCCGCGCGCACGGCCCCCTCTTCCCACTTGCGGGGAGAGGGTTGGGGTGAGGGGCCGGGGGAGTGTACTCCCCTGGGCGGATATGGACCGAACCAGCCCGACGGCTTTGCGACGGCAACGCCGGCGGCTACGATCCGGCCCGGAAATCGGAGGCTTCAGGCGATGGCGGCACGAATCGGGTGGGAGGGGGTGTTCCCCGCGGTCACGACCCAGTTCCGGGACGACTACAGCCTCGACATCGAGGCGACCCGGCGGGTGATCGACGCGCTCGTGCGCGACGGCGTCTCGGGCCTCATCGTCTGCGGCACGGTCGGCGAGAACACGTCGCTTTCACGGCCTGAGAAGGTCGCCGTCATGGAGGCCGCGAAGGACGTCGCGCGCGGCCGCGTGCCGGTGATCGCCGGCGTCGCCGAGTTCACCACCGCCTTCGCCTGCGAGACGGCGCGGGAGGCGGCGCGCGTCGGCGTCGACGGCGTCATGGTGATGCCGGCCCTCGTCTACTCCTCGAAGCCGCACGAGACGGCGGCGCACTTCCGCACCGTCGCCCGCGCGACCGACCTCCCCGTGATGGTCTACAACAACCCGCCGATCTACCGGAACGACGTGACCCCCGACATCCTGGCCTCGCTCGCGGACTGCGACACCATCGTCTGCTTCAAGGACTCGTCGGGCGACACGCGCCGCTTCATCGACACCCGCGCCCGCGTCGGCGACCGCTTCGTGCTCTTCGCCGGCCTCGACGACGTGGTGGTCGAGAGCGTGATGGTCGGCGCGGTCGGCTGGGTCTCGGGCATGTCGAACGCCTTCCCGCGCGAGGGCGAGACCCTCTTCCGCCTCGCCCGCGCCGGGCGCTTCGCGGAGGCGATGCCGCTCTACGAGTGGTTCATGCCGCTCCTCCACCTCGACGCGAGGCCCGACCTCGTGCAGTGCATCAAGCTGTGCGAGGCGATTGCCGGGCGCGGCTCGGCGCTGACCCGCCCGCCGCGGCTGGCGCTCGAAGGCGCCGACAAGGCCCACGTCGAGGCCGTCATGGCGAAGGCGCTGGCGAGCCGGCCGAAGCTGCCCGAGGTCGGGCTCAGGGCCGCAGCGTAATCGATGGGCGCCACAACTCTCCTCATGCTGAGGTGCGAGGCCGAAGGCCGAGCCTCGAAGCACGCACCGGCGGCCGGGCGCCGCATCGGCAGGGCTGCGTCCTTCGAGGCTCGCTCCGCTCGCACCTCAGGATGAGGGCTTAGGAGGGTGGCCCGGATGAACAACACCTAGCCGGCATCCCAACAAAATGGCCCGCCACACCTTCTTCTGCATCGACGGCCACACCTGCGGCAACCCGGTGCGCGTCGTGACCGGCGGCTCGATCCCGGCGCTCGAAGGCGCCACCATGTTCGAGCGCCGGCAGCACTTTTTGGCCGAGTACGACTGGATCCGCACCGGGCTCATGTTCGAGCCCCGCGGCCACGACATGATGTCGGGCTCGATCCTCTACCCGCCGACAAGGGCAGACTGCGACGCCGGCATCCTGTTCATCGAGACCTCGGGGTGCCTGCCCATGTGCGGGCACGGCACCATCGGCACGGTGACGATCGCGCTCGAGAACGGGCTCGTCCGGCCGAGGACGCCCGGCCTGCTGCGGCTCGACACGCCGGCCGGCCCCGTCGAGGCGCGCTACGCCGAGAACGGGCCCTACATCGACAGCGTGCGGATCACCAACGTGCCGTCCTTCCTCTACGGCGAGGGCTACGAGGTCGAGGTCGAGGGCTTGGGGCGGCTCGCCGTCGACGTGGCCTACGGCGGCAACTTCTACGCCATCGTCGAGCCGCAACGCCTCTACTCGGACCTCGCCGACGTGAACCCGTCTGACATCCAGCGCTGGAGCCCGAAGCTGCGCTCAGCCTTCAACCGGACTTACGAGATCGCCCACCCGGAGAACCCGGACATCAACCGGCTGACGCATGTCCTCTGGACCGGCAGGGCGCAGGCGGGCGGCTCGGCCCGCAACGCGGTGTTCTACGGCGACAAGGCGATCGACCGCTCGCCCTGCGGCACCGGCACCTCGGCCCGCATGGCGCAGCTCGCCGCCAAGGGCCTCCTGAACGAGGGCGACGAGTTCGTCCACGAGTCGATCATCGGCTCGACCTTCACGGGCCGCATCGAAGGCCGCGCAGCGGTCGGCAACCACGCGGCGATCGTCCCCTCGATCGAAGGCTGGGCCCGCGTCACCGGGCTCAACACCATCGCGATCGACGACCGCGACCCCTTCGCCCACGGCTTCCAGGTGGTGGATCGCTAGAGGGTGCTGGCGATCCAGGCGGCGTTCCGCGTGCGTGAGCGTCAGGCCCGCGCCTTCGCGTAGAGCGTCCCGTAGGTGTCGCGCAGGACGTTCTTCTGGACCTTGCCCATGGTGTTGCGGGGGAGGTCGTCGACGAAGATCACCTGCTTCGGCAGCTTGAACTTGGCGAGCCGTTCCTCGAGGCGGGCGAGCACGTCCTTCTCGGTCAGCGCCGCGCCGCCGTTCTTCACCACGACGGCGGTGACGCCCTCGCCGAAGTCGGGATGCGGCACGCCGATGACGGCGCTCTCGGCGACGCCGTCGATGGCGTCGATCTCGCTCTCGACCTCCTTCGGGTAGACGTTGTAGCCGCCCGTGATGATGAGGTCCTTGCCGCGCCCGACGATATGGACGTAGCCGCGGGGGTCGATCTTGCCGAGGTCGCCGGTGATGAAGAAGCCGTCCTCCCGGAACTCGGCCGCGGTCTTCTCGGGCATGCGCCAGTAGCCCTTGAACACGTTCGGGCCGCGGACCTCAATCATGCCGATCTCGTCGGACCCCAGCAGCTTCCCCGTCTCCGGGTCGGCGACGCGGATCTCGACGCCCGGCAGCGGGAACCCGACGGTGCCGGCGATGCGCTCGCCGTCGTAGGGGTTCGAGGTATTCATGCCGGTCTCGGTCATGCCGTAGCGCTCGAGGATGGCGTGGCCGGTGCGGGCCTGCCACTCCCGGTGGGTCTCGGCGAGGAGCGGCGCCGAGCCCGACACGAACAGGCGCATGTGCGCGGTCGCTTCCTTCGTGAGGCGCGGGTCCTGGAGGAGGCGCGTGTAGAAGGTCGGCACCCCCATCATGGCGGTCGCCCGCGGCATCGCCTCGAAGATCCTGTCCGGGTCGAAGCGCGGCATGAAGATCATGCGGCTGCCGGCGACGAGCGCGGTGTTCGTCGCGACGAACAGGCCGTGGGTGTGGAAGATCGGCAGCGCGTGGATCAGCACGTCGTCCGCCGTGAAGCGCCAGTAATCGGCGAGCGTCGCGGCGTTCGAGGCGAGGTTGTCGTGGGTCAGCATGGCGCCCTTGGAGCGCCCGGTGGTGCCCGAGGTGTAGAGGATCGCGCCGAGGTCGTCCGGCCCGCGCGCTACCGTCTCGAATTGCGTCGGCGCCGCGAGCGTCCGATCCGAGAGGGTGCCGGCGGAGATGTCGGGCGACTTCCAGACGCCGAGCGTCTCGACCCTGGCGCCCGTCTTCTCGCCGATGGGGGTGAGCGCCGCGGCCTTCGCCGGATCGCAGACGAAGACGCGGGGCTCGGCGTCGCCCAGGAAGTACTCGATCTCGGCCGGGGTGTAGCCGGTGTTCAGCGGCAGGAAGACGCCGCCGGCCCTGACCGTGCCGAGGTAGAGCATGATCGCCTCGATGCTCTTCTCGACCTGCACGGCGACCCGTTCGCCGGGCTTCACGCCGAGGTCGACGAGGGCGTTCGCGAAGCGGCCCGAGACGTCGTCCACGTCCCGGTAGCGGTACCAGCGCCCGTCGGGCAGCTCCGCGAAGGCCTTCTCGGGGTCCTTCGCACCCGAGCGGAGGAGATCGTAGAGGTGGTTGGCCATGGTGGTTGTCTTGAGCGCGTTGATTGTACCCATTGGGGCCATCCTCCCAAGCCCTCATCCTGAGGTGCGAGCCGTCAGGCGAGCCTCGAAGGACGCATCCTGCCGATGCAGCGCCCCACCGCCGGTGCGTGCTTCGAGGCTCGCTCCGCTCGCACCTCAGCATGAGGAGATTTGCGATGATCCATGGCACCGCTACTCCGCCGCGGGCGCCGCGCGGACCGGGGCGTCGGCCCTGAGCGCCTTCATGACCGCGCTCGAGGCGGTGACGACGCCGAGGTTGGCGTAGGCCTCGTGGTGCTTCTCGATGGTGTCGAGGTCGTAGAGGTAGTTCACCATGAGGCCGAGGCTCTGCTTGAGGCCCTTCGGCGAGGTGTCGCCCAAGAAATTCAGCCGTTCGAGCCGCGCGCCGTTGCCGAGGTGGAAGCGCGCCACGGAGTCGACCGGGCGCCCGGCCGAGGTCTTGGCGCGCAGGAAGTAGTAGGCCGCGGCCGGGATCAGGGCCTTGCGGACGGATTCCGCGACGGCGGGCTCCTCGAACCATTCGGGGTCTTCCGTGAGCTGCAGGAGCGCGCGGTCCTCCGGCCGGATGCCGGTCGGCTCGGGGCTCTTGAGCTCGCGGCCGACCCAGCCGGCGAAGCCCGGCACCGGCGAGAGGGTCACGAAGGTCTTGAGGCCCGGCAGCTCGCGGCAGAGGTCCTCGACCACCTGCTTGATCAGGAAGTTGCCGAAGGAGACGCCGGTGAGGCCGCGCTGGCAGTTCGAGATCGAGTAGAAGGTCGCGGTTGCGGCGGCCTTGAGCGGGATCGGATCGCGCTCCTTCTTGAGGATCGGGGCGATGGCGCCCGGGACCTCGGCCGTGAGCGCGACCTCGACGAAGATCAGCGGCTCGTCGACAAGCGCCGGATGGAAGAACGCGAAGCAGCGCCGGTCGGCCGGGGCGATGCGGCGGCGCAGGTCGTCCCAGTCCGAGATCTCGTGCACCGCCTCGTAGCGGATGATCTTCTCGAGGATGTGCGCCGGGGTGGTCCAGTCGATGCGGCGCAGCACCAGGAAGCCGCGGTTGAACCAGGACGAGAACAGGTGGACGAAGTCCTGGTCGAGGCTCTCGACCGCGACCGCGGCGTCGGAGCGCTCGGTGCGCAACGTCTGGAACAGGTCGAGAAGATCCTCGCGCATGCGCACGAGCGAGAGGGTGCCGCCGTTCGCGAGGTTGAGGCGGCGGATCAGCTCCTGGCTCTTCGGCTCCGCGGCCTCGTGCAGGGCGTGGGCGGCGGCGCGGGAGGGCGTCCTGCGGTAGGCCTCGATCGCGCCCTCGATCGCGGTCTCGTCGGAGCCGAAGTCCGCCGCGACGTGGATGAGGTAGGCGAAGCGGTCCTTCTGCGGCAGGCTCGCGTAGCGGTCGAGGATGATCCGGGCGAGCGCCACCCCCGAGGCCTCGCCACGGCGCGAGATCAGCTCGTGGCTGAGCCGCACGAGGTCGGAAACGCTCGCGCGGGCGTGGTCGTCGCCGCGCGTAAGGCCGATGAGCCCGCGCCCGCGCTCGGAGATCGTCGAGAGAAGGTCTGAGAAGAACGAGACGTTCATTTCGCCCCCATCACGACGTCGGGGAGCCAGGTCGCGATGCCGGGAAAGACGCAGAGCAGGATGATCGCGACGAACATCAGGATGACGAAGGGCACGGTGCCCCAGATCACGTCGCCGAGGGGAATGTCCGGCGCGATGTTCTTGATCACGAAGATGTTGAGGCCGACCGGCGGGTGGATCAGGCCCATCTCCATGACGATCGTCATGGCGATGCCGAACCAGATGAGGTCGAAGCCCGCCGCTTTCAGCGGCGGCAGGATGATCGGCGCCGTCATCAGGATGATCGACACCGGCGGCAGGAAAAAGCCGAGCACCACCACCATGCCGAGGATCGCGGCGAGCAGCACCCACTTCGACAGGTGCATGGCGACGATCGCCGACGCCGCGGCCTGCGAGATGTGCAGGTAGCTCATCACGTAGGAATAGAGGAGCGACATGCCGATGATCATCATCAGCATGGTCGACTCGCGGAGCGTCGAGGACAGGATCGGCTCGAGGTCCGTCGGCCGCCACACGCCGTAGATTAGGGCGATGAGGACGAGGGCGAGGATCGCGCCGAGGCCCGCGGTCTCGGACGGCGTCGCGTAGCCGCCGTAGAGGGCGATCATGACGCCGGTCAGCAGCACGACGAAGGGCAGGACGCGCGGGAGAAGCGAGAGCTTCTCCATCGCGGTCAGCTTGTCCTCCTCGAGGATCGGCGAGGGGGCGCCGCCCGCCTCGTAGGCCTTCTTCGCCGCCGCGTACTCCTGGCGGAAGCGGAAGCCGGCATAGCCCGCGAACAGCGCGACGAGGAGGAACCCCGGCCCGATGCCGGCAAGGAAGAGCCGCCCCAGCGACTGCTCGGCCGCGACCGCGTAGAGGATCATGGTGATCGAGGGCGGCAGCAGGATGCCGAGCGTTCCGCCGGCCGCGATGATGCCGGAGGCGAAGGCGCCGGAGTAGCCGCGCTTCCTCATCTCCGGGATGCCGGCCGAGCCGATCGCCGAGCAGGTCGCGGGCGAGGAGCCGGCCATGGCGGCGAAGAGCGCGCAGGCGAAGACGTTGGCGATGCCGAGCCCCCCCGGGATGCGGTGCATCCAGGCGTGGAGCGCCCCGTAGAGGTCCCGCCCCGCCTCGGACTTGCCGATGGCGGCGCCTTTCAGGATGAACAGCGGGATCGAGAGCAGGGTGATCGAGGCCATCTCCTCGTAGACGTTCTGCGTCACCGTATCGAGGGACGCCGCCGGCATGAAGAAGGCCATGAACAGCACGGCCACCGCCCCGAGGGCGAAGGCGATCGGCATGCCGGTGAACATGATGCCCAGCGTTGCGAGCCCGTAGAGGGTGCCGACGACCGCCGTGCTCATGGATGCTCCCGCCGCGCCGAGAACCACAGGACGATCTGGATCAGGATCTGCACCGACAGGAGCGTCATGCCGACGCTCATGAGGGCATAGGGAATCCACAGGGGCGGGCCCCAGGTCGACGTCGAATGCTGGTCGTCGACCCAGGCCTCGTGCAGGAGCGTGAAGCTCTTCCAGGCGAAGAAGGCGCAGAAGGCGAGGCTCAGGACGTCGACGATCAGAAGCCGCACGCGGTTGGCTTGCGGCCCGAGGAGCGCCGCGACCGCTTCGATGCCGACGTGCCCGCGCCGCGCCTGCACGGCGGCGCCGCTCAGGAACACCGCGCCGACGATGAGGAACACCGCCGTCTCGTCCTGCCAGTCCGTCGGGATGTGCAGGACGTAGCGCACGATGACGCTGTAGGTCAGGACGAGGGACGCCGCGACGAGCGCGACGCCGCCCAGGATCATGACGAGGTGGTTGACCGCGCGTAAGCCGCGGTCGAGGGCTCCGGCCGGGCCCGGAAGCGCCGGCGCCTCGACGCGCGGCGCCTCCAGCTCGAAGCCGTGGCTCACGCGACGGCCTCGGCCATCTTCAGGAGCTCGGCGCAGCTCGCGGAGCGGTTGGCGAAGTCCTTCCAGGCGGTGTCGCGGGCGATGTCGCGCCACTTGTTCAGCGTCGCGTCGTCGAGGGTCTGGACCTTGGCGCCGGCCTTGGCGAAGACCTTCTCGACCGCCTCGTCGTCGGCCTTGGCCCCGGCGGTGCCGAAGGCCTCGAGGTCCTGGCCGACCGCCATGATGGCCTCCTGCTGGTCCTTCGGCAGGGCGTCGAAGATCGACTTCGACATCATCAGGGGCTCCATCATGAACCAGTAGAACTTGCCGCGCCCGGAGGTGAGATGCTTCGACAGCTCCTCGAGGCGGAACGAGATCAGGCTCGTCGACGAGGTGATGAGGGCGTCGCAGGCGCCGGTCTGCATCGCGGCGTAGGATTCGTTCGAGGGCAGGTTGAGGGTCGCGGCGCCCGCGGCCTTCAAGACGAGGTCCATCTCGCGGGAGCCGCCGCGGATCTTCATGCCCTTGGCGTCCTCGGGGGCGAGCATCTGCTTGTCGCGGGAGGCGACGCCGCCCGACTGCCACACCCACGAGACGAGGATGATGCCCTTGTCGGCCATGATCTGGGTGAGCTTCTTGCCGACGGGCGAGTTCTTCCAGGCCGAGCCCTGCTCATAAGAAGTCACGAGGCCGGGCATGAGGCCGATGTTGGTCTCGGCAACCTCGCCGCCGGCATACGGCAGCGGGTAGAGGCTCATGTCGAGCGCGCCTTTGCGCATCGCCGAGAACTGGGCGTTGGTCTTCATCAGCGACGAGCCCGGATAGACCTGGGCGACGACGGCGCCGTTCGTGCGCTTCTCGATCTCCTGCGCGAACTTGCGGCACAGCCGGTCGCGGAAGTCGCCCTCGTCGAGGGAGCCGCCAGGGAACTGGTGCGAGATCTTGAGGGTGGTGGCGGCGCGGGCGCTCTTGCCCATCCCGAAGGTCAGGATCGCGGGCGCGGCGACGGCGGCCTGCACGAGGGTGCGGCGTGAAAGGGTCATGGCGTTCCTCCTTAAGTCTTATGTCCGACGCCTTTTGTCGGCTTTTAGGCCTTGTGACAAACCTATCGCGGAATGCCAAGCGCCGTCGAGGCATCGTGAAGGCGCCCGGCCGGCGAACCCGGACGGTCCTGGAGGAACGTGGGGCGGGAGGGGGCGTTCCGTTTGCGGCCCCGCTCGGGGCTTCGCCCCGAGTCGGCCCACCCCACAAGGGGAGGGGGGAATACCGCCGGATGTACAAGGAGCTTCGAGAACGGCGGCAGCGCCCCGGCCTACCAGGACGCCCCCGAGTTCGCGAAGTTCATGGAAGCCGACAGCGCCCGGCTGATCGCCGTGACGAGGAGGATCGGGAGGGTGGAGTAGCCGATCGTCTCGCGCAGGAGCGCCCGAAGGCCCCCTCACTCGACCGCTCCCGTTCGACGGATAACGGCGCGCGCCGGCCATGCGCGACCTCGACGATATCTTCGCCGCCGCGGCCGTTGCGCGCTCGTCCTCGATCATTCTTCCCGCACGCGCAGGCTCTGCACGAAGGAGCGTCCCTGGGCATCGATCTGCTGCAGCTTCTGGAGGCTAGGCGCTTTGCCGACCGCAGACTCGAAGCGGAGGCCTCCGGGGAGGTCGTCGAGCACGCTGCACCTTTCCGGACCCTCCAGAATGCAAAGCGCCCTCAACGGGCCGCCCGAGGTCTGCCGCATGCCAGGGTCCGCTGCCATGACGTAGGCGACGTCTTGGCGTCCGGATGCCGTCGTGCGGCTTCCCTTGCAGTGGATCAGCCCAGGGCTCGCGACAGGGCAGGAGCCAGAGTCCCTGATCTTTGCGAGCTGAGCGTCGAAAGCTGCCGCATTGTCAGGCGTCGCGCTGAGGACGATCGTTCCAGCTCCGACGTTCTTGATCCCGACGAGCGTTACGGCAACCGTTGGAAACGGGGCTTCGGGGCAGCCGGCCGTCCGGCCGATCCGCATCATGACCTTGCCCGCGCTCGAGGTCATGCGCGAAATCTGGCTCGGCATGAGGGCCCGCACGTTCTCGGGCGGCAGCGCCAACACTGCGCTTCCGATGCGGACGTACAGTTTTCGACCGGCAGGCCGAGCGCAGATCTTCGGGTCGAACCATGTCGTGGCGGGCTGCCCGAGCGCTTCGCTGGGCAATTCCCGCTCGCCCTCTTGCGCAACGGCGGAGCTGCCGAAGCCGATCGCCAGAAGACCTGCCAAGATCGAGCTGCGGAACCCGCGCAAGGCGATCAACGATTTGAGCATCAGCGCATTCTCGGCCTCACGATCCGGAAAGGCAGCTACTCCGCCGCGTCCCCGTAGAGCTTCCCGCCGCCGGCCCGTGTCGGGGGCGAGGGAGAGGTTGAACTGGCCCTCCCAGCGGACGTCGAAGCGGGCGCGGGAGATCGCGCATTATCGCGAGCGGGCGTTGTCGCTCCCGCTCGCGCCGACGCGTTCAGGCATCCTGCCTGCCGCCCTGCATGCGCGCCGCCCTACTGCCCGACCGGCACCGTCGTCGAGGTCGTCGATTTGACGGGCTTGGCTCCCGGCACGTGGGCCATGGACTTCGTGCGGGTCGAGAGCTCCTCGCCGGCCTTGACCTTGGTCTTGGTCTGGGACTTCGAGAAGGTGCCGCCGTCGTGGGCCATGGCTTTCGACTGGCCCATGAGCCCGTTCGGGTTGTCGTTGACCTTGGTCCGGCTCATGGCCTTGCCGTCGGCCGCGGCGGCGCTGCCGCCGGAGCCGATGGTCGAGGAGGTGCCGGTGGAGCCCGTCGTGGTCGCGCCGGTGCCGACGGTCGAGGCCGAGGTGCCGCCCGCCGCGGCGCTGCCGCCGCCGGCGATCGTCCCGCTCGCGGTGCCGCCGCCGCTCGCGGCGCCGCCGGTGCCGACGGTCGAGGCGGTCTGTCCGAAGGCCGCGGTCGCGAGCGTCAGGAGCCCGGCCGCGGCGAGTGTCGTCAGTGACTTGGTCATGGGTCGCATCCTCATTTCGTCTGGCCGGGATTGACCGTCACGGTGCAGTCGCCGGAGCCCGAGCCTGCGACGACGCTCGATCCCGACGAGGAGCTCGCGCCGGCGGTCGCCGTGCTCGACGAGCGCCCGTCGTTCGAGCGCACGGTCACAGACGGCCCGGGCCCGGTGGTCGAGCCGGTCACGCCGCCGGGGCCGGCGGTCACGGAGCTCGACATCGTGCCGCCGGGGTTCGGGCCGCCCTGCTGGACGACGGTGCAGGGCTGGCCCGTCGAGGTCGTGCCGGTCGCGGTGCCGGAGCCCGCCGAGACGGAGCTGGACGTGCCTTGAGCCTCGGCCATGGCGATCCCTCCGAGGACGAGCGAGCCGGCCGCGAAGGCGAGTGTCGAAAGCCGCATGGAGCCCTCCCGCTGAAAGCGAGGGGGCGCGGCCCCGTGGGAGCCGCGCCCGTTCGGTCTACTTCTTGGTGTCGAGGCCGTGGGCCGGGGCGCTGCCGGTCCGGCTCGCCGCGTCCTCGCTCTTGCCGGGCGTGTTGCCGCCGCTGCGGCTCGCCGCGTCGCCGCTCCGTCCCGGGCCGCTCGTGCTGCCCGTGGCGCTCGGGCTCGATGAGCCGGCCGAGGAGCCGCCGGTGCCGACCGTCGAGGCCGAGCCCGACTTCGAGCCGCCCGCCGACGAGCCGCCCGTGCCGACCGTGGAGGCCGAGCCGGAGCCCGAACCGCCCGCCGAGGAGCCGCCGGTCCCGACCGTGGAGGCCGAGCCGCCGGAGCCCCCCGCCGCCGAGCCGCCGGTGCCGATGGTCGAGGAGGTGCCGCCGGAGCCGCCGGCCGAGGAGCCGCCGGTGCCGACCGTCGAGGACGTGCCGCCGGAGCCGCCCGCGGACGAGCCGCCCGTGCCGACCGTCGAGCTCGATTGGGCGATGGCCAGCGCCGCGCTGCCGGCCAGGATGGTCGCTGCGAGCGCCGCCGTACGCAGATGCTTCATGTGGTTTCCTCCTGAAAATACGTCCCTCTGGAAAGCCTTCGAAACTTGGGGGACGGCAGAAGTGAACGCCACGGCAATCGGGACCGTTCCAGCTTGGCTATGCTGGTGTGGCGGCCTCCGATTACTTTATTTCGGCGGCCGGCGCGAAGTATTCACCAGGCATTCAGATTCCTGGTTTCCGCCCCTGCTTAGCTTGGCGCGAACGCTGCAGGAGTGCACGGGTCTCCTCCGAGCCTTGACGCAGGCTTGACCGGCCGCTCCGGCCCGGCAAAAGGAACCCACGAGCGGCGGAGAGGCAGGATGCGCATCGCCTTGATCGGGTCGCGCTGGTTCGGGGCGCAGATGTTCCGCATCCTGCGGGAGCGCGGGCACGAGGTGTTCACGGTCGCGCTCGACGCCGAGGACGGCCTCGCCAAGGCGGCCGCCGAGGCGGGCGCGCCGCTTCGGCTCCTCGGCGGCCCGCGGCGGGTCGTCGCCGCGGACATCCCCGACGGGGTTGATGCGATCGTCGCCGCCCACGCCCACTCCTTCATCACGGCGGAGGCGCGGGCCAAGGCGGGACGCGCCGCGATCGGCTACCACCCCTCGCTCCTGCCGCGGCACCGGGGCATCGCCGCGGTCGAGTGGACGATCAAGTGCCGCGACCCGATCGCCGGCGGCTCGGTCTACCACCTCTCGGATGGCATGGACGAGGGCGCGATCGCGGCCCAGGACTGGTGCTTCGTCTATCCGGACGACGACGCCGGCTCGCTCTGGCGCCGGGCGCTCGCCCCCATGGGCCTGCGGCTCCTGACGCAGGTCGTCGACGACATCGCCGCGAAGGGCTTCGCCGAGGCGAGGGAGCAGGACCCCAAGGCCGTCACCTACGCCCCGGCCCTCAAGGCGGCGGAGGCCTGAGCCGACCGTCTTCGTAGGCGTTCGCCAGCCTGACATAGCCCTCGACCGGCACCTCTTCGGCGCGCGCCGTCTCGGCGAGGCCCGCCGCCGCAAGCAGCGCGCCCGGATGCGGGGTCAGCGTTTTCAGGCTCTGGCGCAGCATCTTGCGGCGCTGGCCGAAGGCGGCGCGGGTGACGGCCTCGAGGGCGGCGACGCGGCAGGGCAGGGGGGCCGGGCGGGGCTTGAGGTGGACAACGCTCGACGTGACCTTCGGCGGCGGCACGAAGGCTGAGGGCGGCACGTCGAAGAGGATGCGGGCGTCCGTCCGCCAGCCGGCCAGCACCCCGAGGCGGCCGTAGTTCGCCCGGTCGCGCTCGTCGGCGACGATGCGTTCCGCGACCTCGCGCTGGAACATCAGCGTCAGCGACTCCCACCAGGGCGGCCACTCCTCCTGCGTGAGCCAGCCGGTGAGGAGCGCCGTGCCGACGTTGTAGGGCAGGTTCGCGATCACCCGCGCCGGCCCGCCGTCGAGGCGCGGGCGCGGGTCGAAGCCGAGCGCGTCCGCCTCCACGACCTCGAGCCGCCCGGGGTAGTGGGCCGCGATCTCGGCGAGCGCCGGCAGGCAGCGCGGGTCGCGCTCGACCGCGATCGCCTTTTTGGCGCCCGCAGCCAGGATCGCCCTCGTCAGGCCGCCGGGTCCCGGCCCGACCTCGACGACGGTGACGCCCTCGAGCGGGCCGGCCGCGCGGGCGACGCGGCTCGTGAGGTTGAGATCGAACAGGAAATTCTGGCCGAGCGACTTCTTCGGCATGAGCCCGTGCGCGCGCACGACCTCGCGGAGCGGCGGCAGGCTGTCGATCTGGCTCATGGCCCCGGCGCGGCGGCGCGGGCGCCGAGCCGGGCCGCCAGCGAGAGCGCCGCGACGAGGCTGTCCGCCCGGGCGACGCCCCGTCCGGCGATGTCGAAGGCGGTGCCGTGGTCCGGCGAGGTGCGGATGAAGGGGAGCCCCAGGGTGACGTTGACGCCCTCGTCGAAGGCGATGGTCTTGATCGGGATCAGGGCCTGGTCGTGGTACATGGCGAGCGCCGCGTCATAAGTTGCGCGGGCGCGGGCGTGGAACAGCGTGTCGGCCGGCCACGGGCCGCTCGCGTCGATGCCCTCGGCCCTCAAGCGCGCGACCGCGGGGGCGACGACCTCGGCGTCCTCGGCGCCGATCGAGCCGCTCTCGCCCGCGTGCGGGTTGAGCCCGGCGACGGCGAGCCGCGGCTTCCCGACGCCGAAGCGCCGGCGCAGGTCCCGGTCGACGATGCGGGCGGTCTCGACGATCAGGTCCGCGGTGAGCGTCTCGGGGACGCGGGCGAGCGGGATGTGAACCGTGACCGGCACGACCGCGAGGTCCCGGCACCACAGCATCATGACCGGATGGGGCGGCGCGCGCCCCGGCTCGGCCGCGAGCGCCGCCAGGAACTCGGTGTGGCCCGGATGGGGAAAGCCTGCCGCGTGCAGCACGTGCTTGGCGATTGGGTTCGTGACGAGGGCCGCGGCCTCAGCCGTTTGGGCGAGCCGGACCGCTTCCTCGATCGAGCGGATGGTCGCGGCCGCGGTCGCCGGGTCCGGCCGGCCGGGCTCCGCCTCGACGTCGGGCCCGAGCGGCACGACCGGAAGCGCGCGCCGGAACACGGCGGCCGCATCCTCGAGGGGAGCGCCCTCGACCGGCACGTTAAGGCCGAGGCGCCCGCTCGCCCGCCGCATGAAGGCGGGGTCGCCGAGGAGGACGAACGGCAGGCCGATCTCGCCGCGCCGCAGCCAGGCCTTGAGGGTGATCTCCGGCCCGATGCCCGCCGGGTCGCCTTGCGTGAGGGCGAGGATCGACGCGCCGGCTTCCTTACCGGATCGGCGTGACGGTGCCGTCATTCGACGCGGGCACGGGGCCGATGGTCTGCTTGACGTTCGCCTCGCCGAGCGTGCGCAGCTCGAGGCGCACGAGGAGCGTCTGGACCCGCTCCTTCTCGCCGTTGCTCAGCGCGATCTCGCGCGGGCTCGCCGAGTAGCTGATGCCGAAGGTGGTGCACTCGTCCATGTACTGCAGGGTCAGGCCGGTCGAGATCGGCGTGTAGTCGCTCGGGCGGCGATAGACCGGGGCCGAGATCTGCGCCAGGGGGTTGGCCGTGATCGCGGCCGTGTAGGCCGTGTAGGCGGCCGCGAAGTTGTCCCGGGAGGCGAGATAGCGGTCGAGGTCGAACAGCAGGTTGCCGCCGAAGCTCCAGCGCGGCGTGACGGTGACGCTCGCCGAGGCCATCAGGCCCTCGCGGCGGTGGTCGTAGCCGAGCTCCGGCTGGCGGGCGTACTTGCCGTAGATCAGGGAGGTCGTCAGCGGCAGGACCGGGTTCCAGTTCGCCGTCACCTGCTGCTCGAACCGGTGCAGGGTGAAGTCGTTCTCGTCGAAGCGGGCCCGGGTCGAGAACGCGAAGTTCTGGTTCGGCTTGACGAGGAGCCGCGTCACCACGTCCGAGGCGCGGGATTCGAGGCCCGAATCGCGGCCGACGTTGATGACGTCGCCGGGCCGGTACGAGTTGCGTCCGGCGAGCTGGTAGGACTGCCCGACGAGGGCATTGGCGTAGAAGCCGTTGACCCCGGTGAAGCTGTACTGGGCGCCGGCGTTGGCGCGCAGCCCGCCCTCGACCCGGTCGTAGCCCGAGAACTTGTCCCAGTTGAAGATGGTGGTGTCGTCGAACACGAGGCTCTGGGCGTCCTCGTTCGGCAGGCGGCCGATGCGGCTCTCGTTCGGGCGGGCGACGATCTGCCCGATCGGCTCGACCACGTGCATGCCGAAGTTGTCGTTCTGGGCGACGAACGGGTAGCGGTACTCGAGGCCGACCGCCGGCATCACCCGGCCCACGAACTCGTCGTTGCCGCCGAGGAAGTTCGTGATCTGCGAGTTCAGGAAGCCGTTGGTGTCGTAGTTGTTCCAGAACCCGTCTGCCCGGACATAGGCGAAGGGCGTCCAGACCTGGCCGGCGGCGTCGACGTAGTTGCGCCGCCAGGAGAGCTGGGTCGACAGGCGCGTGAACGTGCCGCCCGCGCCGCGCAGGATGCAGACGCCGCGCTGGAAGATGGCGCAGGTCTCGTAGTAGCCGTTGTAGGACGGCACCTGGTTGAACAGCCCGAAGTTGATGTTCGGGATCTGCGAGAAGTGCGCCGTGTCGCGGGTCAGGCTCGTCAGGTTGAGGTCGAACGCGACCTCGCCGCCGATCGGGCGCGGCCCGTCGATGCGCTTGTTGTAGTCGACGACCGGGTGCACGACCGGCTGCTGCTTCTGCCAGTCGTAGGTCGAGAGGCCCTTGAAGTAGTAGCCGCGGGCGTCGAACCAGGAGCGGTCGCCCTGGCCCTGCAGGTAGATCGTCGAGATCGACTCCTTGAGGTAGAGCGTCTGGATGCTCTCGCTCTTGATGCGGTAGTTCGCCAGGAACCACTTGTCGGAGAGGAGCGCCACGTCCCAGCCCCAGCGCCAGCGCTCGTTGATGTGGAACTGCCCGGTCGACTCGAGCGAGCCGCGGAAGTTGCGGTCCTGGGCGCCGAGGGGGGAGGGCAGGAACGCGGTCGGGTCCTGCTGGAAGATGCCGGCCGCCCGGATGTTGTAGGAGCCGGTGAGCAGGCGATGGCGCCATTCCGCCTGGCCGAGCACGCCCTGGCGCGACAGGAAGGTCGGCTGCAGCGTCAGGTCCATGTTCGGCGCGATCGCCCAGAAGAACGGGACCGCCGCGCCGGTGCCGAGCGAGCTCGAGGCGATGTAGTGCGGCGCCAGGAACCCGGTCTTGCGCTTGACCGTCGGGTCCGGCGTCCAGAAGTACGGCATGTAGGCGATCGGCATCCCGTAGAGCTCGATCGTGGCGTTCTCGTAATAGATCGTGCGCTCTTCGTTGTTGTGGATGATGCGCGCCGCCTTGACCTGCCACAGGGGCGGGCGCTCGGGGTGCTCGCGGCAGGGCTCGCAGGCCGTGTAGGTGCCGCGCTCGAACACCATCTGCTCGCCTTCGACGCGCTCGGCCCGCGGCGCCGTGAAGTAGGTCCTGGTCGCGCGGCCGCGCTGGACCACCGTCTGCTCGACCCTGAGCGAATCGATGAAGCCGTTCCTGAAGTCCTCGGTGAGCTCGAAGCGGCTTCCGGTGATGACGGCGCCCGACGCCTCGGTCATGCGGGCGTTGCCCTCGGCGTGCACGCGGCCGGTGTTGCGGTCGTAGATGACCCGGTCGGCCTGGAGCGTGCGGCCCTGGTAGTTGATCTCCACGTCGCCGACGGCCGACACCGTGTTGGTGTCGTTGTTGTAGACGATCTCCTTGGCCTCGAGGAGGAGCCGGTCCTTGCCCTCGCCGCCCTGGACCCGGCGGGCGAGGGCGTCGTTGAGCGTGCCCTGCGCCATGGCGGAATCGAGGCCGGCGCCGCACAGCAGCGCCGCGATCGCGAAAGCCACGATCGTCAGACCCCTTCCCATCCCCGCTCCCCGGCGGCCCCTTGCCTTGAGGACCATTATTCACCCGTCCTCTTGGTACAACAAGGCGAGGGTGCCAAGCAAACTCCCAACGACGGCCGGGAACCAGGCCGCCACCGCCGGGACGACGAGCCCCGACGCGCCGAGGTCCTGCATCAGCGACGTGGCGACGTAGAGCAGGAAGCCGGCCGCCACGCCGCCGAGGACCATCCGCGCCACGCCACCGAAACGGAAGAACCTTAAGGAAACGGAAGCCGCCACGAAAACCATCGCGACGAAGAGCAGCGGGCGCGCCGTGAGCACGGCGTGCTGGAGCCGGTAGCGGGTCGCGTCGAGGCCGGCGCGCTCGGTGCGCAGGATGGTCTCGTCGAGTTCCCAGAACGGCACCGATTCGGGCGGCGTGAAGGTCTGCCGCACCTGCGAGCGGTCGAGGTTCGAGGCGAGGAGGTAGCTGCCGTAGCTCTGCGGCTGGTCCGTCGGCGAGAGCACGCGGGCGTCGGTCAATTCCCAGTAGCCGTCCCTGAGCGTCGCCTCGGCGGCCTCGATTCGCTCCTGGAAGCGGCCGGCGTCGTCGAAGGTGAAGACGGTGACGCGGGCGATCGTGGTCGTGCGCTCGACCGCGGCCTCGGCCCGGATGATGGCCTGCCCGTCGGGGCTCTTCTGGCGGATCCACAGATCCTTCGACGGGGCCGCCGCCATCTTGGTCTTGGCGAAGATCCTGGCCTCGACCTCGCTCGCCTTCTGCTTGAGGTAGGCCGAGACCGGGTTGTAGGCCGCGACCGACAAGACCCCGATCAGGATCGCGACCAGGATGCCGGGCTGGAGGAACTGCCAGGCCGAGATGCCGGCGGCGCGCGCCACCACGAGCTCGAGCCGGCGCGAGAGCTGGAGGAGGGCCGCCATCGCGCCGAACAGGACCGCGAAGGGGAAGATCTGCTCGGCGACCGCCGGCGTGCGGAAGAGGGCGAGCTGCGCCATGAGGGCCGGCGTCGCCCCCTCGGCGTCGCCTGCCCGGCGCATGAGCTCGACGAAGTCGAGGGTGTAGACGAGGGCGAACACGGTCCCGAACACCATCAGGATGGTCCTGACGAAGCGGGCCGAGAGGTAGCGCCCAAGCGTCCAGCCGATCAGCATGGCCTACGCCCCGCGCAGTCCCGGGACGCGCAGCCGAGGCAGGCGCGGCACGACCGCCGTCTCCGCCCAGCGCATGAGCCGCGCGCTGAGCGCGCGCATCCGCGCCCCTTGCAGCGCCAGCGCAAGCGAGATCAGGACGGCGAGGATCGGCGCCCCATAGACCCCGACGAGCCCCCAGGGCGTGCGGACCGCGGCGCTCGAGGCCGCGAACGCGACGATCCTGAGCGCCACGACCACGACGACGGCGAGCGCGACCGCGGTGCCCCGTCCCTGGCGGGTGGTGCGGGCATCGCCGAGCGCCGCGAAGGCGATGAACATGAGCGCCAGCGGGAACATCCAGCCCGAGAGCCGGTCGTGCAGCTCGGCCCGGAAGCGGCCGGCCTGGATGGTGTAGTAGAGGTCCTTCTCGTCCGGGAACAGGAGCTGCGGCGTCGAGCGCTCGCGCGGCTTGTAGACGACCTGCCCCTCCTCCTGGTTGAAGGCGGCGAGGTCGACGGCGTAGCGCTGGAACGCGATCATCGACGAATCGCGGCTGTTCGGCTCCTGGCGGTGGACGGTGCCGTTCTCGAGGACGAGGTAGCTCTGCCCGTTCGCCTCCATGACCTGGCCGCGCTCGGCGATGTAGGCGACGGTCGTCCCCTGCTCGCGCCGGTCCTGCATGAAGATGCCGAGGAGCGCTTGGCCCGAGCGCTCGCGGAAATGGAAGGTGACGCCGTTGTCCAGCGTCGTGAACTGGCCTTCCTTGACGATGTTGGCGACGAAGTCGGCGCGGATCCGCGTGATGAGGTCGCGCAGCTCCTGGAAGCTCGCCGGCATGACGTAGAGGGTCATGAAGGCGACGAGCGCGCAGACCGCGGCCGACAGCCCGAGGAAGGGTCGCAGCAGCCGGTTCGGCGCCATCCCGGCGGCGCTCATGACGATGAGCTCGGAATCGCCGTTGAGGCGGTTCAGCGTGTAGATCGTGGCGATGAACAGGGCGACCGGCGAGATCACCGTGACGAGGGTCGGCAGCGACAGTCCGGTCACGGTGAGGAACATCAGGATCGTCTGGCCCTTGCTCGTCAGGAGGTCGAGCTCCTTCAGGGCCTGAGTGATCCAGATGACCGCCGTCAGGGCGACGAGCAGCCCGGCGAAGGCGCCGAACGCGATCCTGAGGATGTAACGCTCGATGAGATTCATGAACACGACCCTGGCGCCGGTCCCCCTCGCTATCGCCGCTCCGGCGAGGTGACAAGCGCACGAAATCCCCACTGGTCCTGAGACTTAGGCGCTTTCGCGGCGGACCCTCTGCACCGGCGCAAAAGCCCTGCTATATGTGCGCCGAAAGCCACACCCGGCGACCCTCCTTCCGGTGCCTTTTCCTCCCCCGGCGCCTTGAACTTCAGACGGAAAGAACGAGCGAATGGCAGCGAGCGTGAAGATCGATTTCCAGCCCTTCGGCCAGCCGTCCGGCGACCTCGTGGTCTTCGTCGGCGACGACCTCAAGGTCGCCGGCGCCGCGGCCGGGATTGCCGAGGGCATCGGCGGCCTGATCGCCGGGGCGGCGGGCCCGGAGCGGTTCAAGGGCAAGCCGAACACGGCGCTCGCGATCCCGGCCCCGGCGGGGCTCAAGGCGGAGCGGCTGATCGCGGTCGGGATCGGCGGCGAGGCGGACCGGGGCAAGCTCGTCTTCGCGGACCTCGGCGGGCTCGTGGCCGCGAAGCTCTCCGGCCGCTCCGGGACCGTGGTGGCCGATCTTCCGGGGCTTTCGCCCTCGCCCGAGGACGTGGCCCAGATGGCGCTCGGCGCCCGGCTCAGGCTGTACAAGTTCGACCGCTACAAGACCAAGAAGAAGGACGACGAGAACGGCGGCCAGACCAGGATCGCCTTCGCGGTGGCCGATCCCGCCGCCGCCCGGAAGAGCGCGAAGGTCGCGGACGGCCTCGCCGAAGGCGTGCGCATCGCCCGCGACCTCGTCAACGAGCCGCCGAACGTGCTCGGTCCGGAGGAGTTCGCGAAGCGCGCCGGGGAGCTTTCGAAGCTCGGCGTCGAGGTCGAGATCCTCGACGAGAAGGCGCTGAAGAAGATCGGCATGCGGGCGCTGCTCGCGGTCGGCCAGGGCTCCGCGCGCGAGAGCCGCGTCGTGATCATGCGCTGGAACGGGGGGAAGGGCTCCGACAAGCCGGTCGCCTTCGTCGGCAAGGGGGTGGTGTTCGATTCGGGCGGCATCTCGATCAAGCCGGGCGGCGGCATGGAGGACATGAAGGGCGACATGGCGGGCGCCGCCTGCGTCGTCGGCCTCATGCACGCGCTCGCCGCCCGCAAGGCCAGGGCGAACGTGATCGGCGCCATCGGCCTCGTCGAGAACATGCCGGACGGGGCGGCGCAGCGCCCCGGCGACATCGTCACGACCCTCTCGGGCCAGACGGTCGAGATCATCAACACCGACGCGGAAGGCCGCCTCGTCCTCGGCGACCTCCTGTGGCACGTGCAGGAGCGCTACAAGCCGAAGTTCATGGTCGACCTCGCGACGCTCACCGGGGCGATCCTCGTGGCGCTCGCCCAGGAATACGCCGGGATGTTCTCGAACGACGACGAGCTCGCGCAGCGCCTGTTCGAGGCTGGCCAGGCCACCGGCGAGAAGGTGTGGCGCATGCCGCTCGGGCCCGCCTACGACAAGCTGATCGACTCGAAGTTCGCCGACATGAAGAACACCGGGGGGCGCCACGGCGGCGCGGTCACGGCGGCGCAGTTCCTCCAGCGC